>NZ_PYNX01000002.1:0-532042 GCF_003026755.1 Photobacterium sp. GB-50 | reverse complement strand
GTGCTAACATATAGGCTTAATATAACTTTCTCCAATTTTGAACATTAATTATTCATAAAAAACATATCATCCAAGCCATTGACTAGAATGAAAAATTACATTTTATTCATCTTTTTATTTTCCTTAGTAAAAAAAATTATTGACTGAAATAAGTATTCTTTTTATAAGTGCAATTGATAAGCGATATCATTTTCGCTTGTTAATTATTTTATCTATTAGTAATTGGTTGGAGAAATAAATAATGGCAAATACTATTGCCTTATTAGGTAACCCTAACTGTGGTAAAACGACTCTGTTTAATGCCTTAACTGGCGCAAGACAACGCACAGGCAACTGGGCTGGAGTTACTATAGATAAAAAAGAAGGAAACTACTCTTACCATAATAAGAATATAAATATTGTAGATTTGCCTGGTATTTATTCTATGTCTTCATCCGATGAACAAGGTTCACTCGATGAGCGCATCGCTTGTGAATATATTCTTTCTGATGAGGCTGATCTTGTCGTTAATATTGTCGACGCGGCCAATATTGAGCGAAATTTATATTTAACATTACAACTGCTTGAAATGAAAATTCCATGCATTGTTGTACTTAACATGTTAGATATTGCTAAACAAAAAAATATAAATATCGATGCGGAAAAGTTAGAATCTGAACTTGGTTGCCCTGTTGTTTCATTAGTTGCAAATAAATCTAAAGGACTCGATGATTTAAAAGGCTCGATTGAAAAACATTTACAAACAAAATCACTGCCTCGTCTATTTACTCAATTTCCTATTGAATTAGACCAAACCATTTCTCAGCTTTCTGACGTATTCGATGATCAAATAATTGTTAATAATAGAAAGAAATGGCTTGCTATACGCTTACTTGAATCAGATTCATCAGCCCAAAAATATATAAACGGTACAGATATCGCCTCTTTTGTCTCTCAATTACAAGCCGATTTTTCAAACACACATAATGAAAATATTGACTTATTAATTGCTGATGCGCGCTACCAAACTGTCGCCGAGATCATTCATCATTGCATCTCAAGTTACGATGCAGGACAGCATAATCTGACTCAATGGATCGATAAGATTGTACTTAACCGTTATCTAGGGATCCCGATTTTCCTCATCGTGATGTATTTAATGTTTTGGCTATCAATAAATATTGGTGGTGGGCTTCAACCTATTTTTGATGAAGGCTCTGCAGCAATATTCATTAATGGCACCGCATGGTTATGTTCATCACTCGGTTTTCCTAGTTGGCTCACAGCCATTTTAGCGCAAGGGCTGGGTGGCGGTATAAATACCGTTATGCCCTTTATTCCTCAAATTGGTTTGATGTTCCTTTATCTATCAATATTAGAAGATAGTGGTTATATGGCGCGAGCAGCGTTTGTTATTGATCGCTTTATGTCTACGATTGGATTGCCAGGAAAATCCTTTGTTCCGCTTATTGTAGGGTTTGGTTGCAACATACCTTCCATTATGGCGTCACGTACCCTCGATACACCAAGAGATCGTATCTTAACGTCTATGATGACACCCTTTATGTCTTGTGGCGCAAGGTTAGCAATTTTCGGCGTTTTCTCAGCAGCTTTCTTCCATGGTATGGGAAGCTTTGTCGTTTTTTCTCTCTACTTGCTTGGTATTTTTGTCGCCGTTATTACTGGTTTTGTGCTGAAGAAAACCTTATTAACGGGTGAAGCATCACCTTACATAATGGAATTACCAACCTACCACCTCCCAAGCGCTAAAACGACGCTTATCCATAGCTGGAGTCGCTTACGTGGATTTTTAGTCAAAGCGTGTAAGATCATCATTCCTATTTGTGTGCTAGTAATGGCGTTGAATAGTGTCAATTTTGAAGGACAAGTTATTGAAAGTAATAACCAACAGAATTCAGCCCTATCAGAAATTGGTCGTTGGGTAACACCTGTATTGTCTCCCCTTGGTGTTAATGAGAAAAATTGGCCAGCCAGTGTGGGATTATTAACAGGATTTTTAGCAAAAGAAGTGGTTGTCGGCACTTTAAATACCCTATACACCGCAGAGTTAAGTAACAATCAAGCTGCAGATGATGGGCAATCTTTCCACCTACTGCCTGAGTTAAAAGTGGCATGGCAAGATACTATTGATGGTGTTGCCAATAGTTTTTCTTTATCAACACTTAAAAATCCGATAAAAGCCAGTGAGGCTGACGGCTCAATGGGAACAACCGCAATGGGGCAAATGCACCAAGAATTTGGTTCAATGGCGGGTGCCTATGCATACTTAATCTTTGTTTTACTTTACGTGCCTTGCGTCTCTACTATTGGTGTTATCGCCAAAGAAATTGGTCGAAATTGGGCTTGGTTATCGACAGCATGGGGAGTGGTTGTCGCCTACGCGCTTTCAATCGCCTTCTATCAAACCGCGACTTTCAAAGCACATCCATTAGAAAGTCTGCTGTGGTTATTTTTTGCTTTGAGTATCGTCACTGTATTTATTATAGGGATTAAACGCTTATGCAATAAAGTCGATTGGCAAATGTCGATACCAGACACACCTGCGACACATAACTGCGGAGGATGCCATTAATGATATCGCTAATTACAGTAAGAAATACGGTACGTGATGCAAAAATCATTTCCTTTAGCCAGCTTACAAAGCATTTGAAGTGTGAGCCAAGATGGTTAAGTGCATTATTAGATGAATTAATTTTACGTGGAAAAGTTGAGAAATGTGATTCATCGCCTTCTTTAGCTTGCGGGAAACATTGCCAAAATTGCCAAACGCAGACAACAGATCCTGTCTACAAATGGTGTGAAAATAAAATCGCTATTTCGCTATGCTAATAGCTAAAGCATAATGAAAAAAGACCAACATATGCGTGGTCTTTTTTTATGTCTTATCAACACCTTGCGTCTTAGGTAGAGCCTACATTCTCGAAACATCTTTGATTCACTTTAGCGCTTTTTTTTTGCTAGCTCAAACCATTGCAATGCTTTTTGCCTTTGTGATTCGCCATACAATTGAACGAATTTTTCGTCATGTAATCTTTAGAAGAGCTAAGAGCAGTAATATACCCTTCAACATACGATAAGGTTAAAGGTTGTTTGCAAAACAATAATGCAGTGATGTCATTCTTGAACTTTGCGGAATGATCGCCGTATTCATATAGGCCTACCTAATGATAATTGAAAATAGGATCAATCTTTGTATTGAATTTCTTTCATTTCCATCAGCGATTTTACGTCAGCACTGTACTCTGCAGTCGGTCTTATCAGTAACCGAGGAATACCTATTGGCTCACCGGACTCTAAGCAATAACCGTAGCTACCTAAACGAATTCGCTCTAACGCCAATTTGATTTTGGGCAAAAGTTTTTGTTCTCGTTCAACAATTCTTAAAGTAATGCCTGATTGCTCTTCTAACGTTGCGCGATCACTGACATCACTTAAATCACTCGCATCTGCCGTGTGCCCCATTTCCTCTCTCGCAGATTGAATGTGATGAGATGTCGACTCATAGAGAGCAATCAATCTTTGTTTAAAAAACGCCAATTGATAATCATTCATGTAATTATCTTCAGGCTCTTGCAATATTTGTTCTTCAGTTAGCATTCTAATTTCAGTGTTGTTCATGTTATTTCACTCATGTTATTAACAATCAAACAATCTAAAAGCTTGCCTTCCAATTCATCATCTAATGTATCTGCGATAATTTCGACACGGCTTTCAGCGCACTCATCAAGCTCAACCTGTGTGATTCCATCTGCCGTTTTGTTATAACCAAAGATCCCATCAGAAGTAATAAACACGGCCTTCATTCGCTCAACATTCAATGTTTGAAAGAGCTGATGTAATGATTGACGATCAAAGACTTTTTCAGATGCAAAACGCCAGCCAATACTTTTGAAACCTTCACCTTGGTTAGTAGCTTTTATCATGCCACTTTCAGGTATCAGCTCTTCTGATAGTGCTTCTTCAGATACACTTGTCTGCCTATCACGATGAAGATAAGACGTCGGTAATACTTCTATACGGGTCTCACCATCAAACTCATTAAATGGGATCACACCATGTTTAGCAAAAATCACTTTGGTTTTTAGGCTCGCAACTTGCGCGACAAAAGCTTTCAACTTTTCTTTATCTTCTGCTTGATAAAGATCGGTCTTGTTTCCTACCACCGTATCGGCAATTGCAATCTGTTGCCTAAAGGTATCATGTGAGGTATAGCGAGGATCGGATAACTTCCTTGCATCCACTAATGTGATATTTTTCTGTAACGATAAGACATCGCGATAGTATTCAGTAGAGAGCACTTGCATCACTTCTTTAGGATGACCAAGCCCTGTGGGTTCGATGATCAAACGATCCGGTTTTGCTTCTGAAAGTAGTTGATTAAGCGCAATTTGCATTGGTAATCCAGCGGTACAGCACATACAGCCACCAGGTACTTCGCGGATAAATATTTGTTGCTCGTTACCGCCTTGACCTTGCAGTAAACTACCATCGACACCAATTTCACCAAATTCATTCACCAGCACAGCCCAACGCTCGTTATCAGGTTTACTTTTCATTAAGTGAAGAATGGCTGAAGTTTTCCCGACGCCAAGAAACCCAGTAATAATGTTGGTTGGTACGCCTAAAATTGGCGATGATATCTTAAAGCTCATTAGCAATCCTCCTGTATCCCTGAACCAGTTCGTGGTTAGCAGATACAACCGATTCAGAAAAAGCGGAATATTCAGGTGGGACTTTCGAAATACTATTTAAGTCAAAACCTGTACCAATATTCGTCATTGGCGGGACATGAAAATTTTCAGGCAGATCTAATCCATCGACAACGCAGTTATGACGGATCACACACCCTTCACCAATAACGGCATTAAATACCACAGAGTTGAAACCAATAAACACATCATCACTCACCTCACACGGCCCATGAATAATTGAGCGGTGAGCAATAGAAGAACGCTCACCAATAGTGACTGCAGCCCCCGCTTTTGAGTGAATAACCACACCATCTTGAATATTGGTATCGCGTTTGATCACAATTGCATCCATTTCGCCCTGCTCATTTACTTCATCAGCACGTATTACGGCATAAGGCCCAATGAAAACGTTATCTTCTACAATCACTTTGCCACAAATAATCGCAGTAGGATCAATAAACGCAGTTTCAGATATTGTTGGCATATGCCCTGTAGGGTTTCTTCTTAGCATCTCTTTTTCTCTTCACTATTCGCGCAATCACTCGCAACTTTTAATTCCCCCCTTACAGCAAAGTCGTACAGGGAATAGTTCAGTCACTACTCACGCAGTAAATCAAACATTAATGAAACGTTATAACATAACAATAATGGGTTATCTAGATGCTACTCGTACGTAAATATCAATGGTGTTTATTCTAACTGAGCTTATTGTAAAACAATTGATCAACACCGCCACGATGTCGCTTTCAACACATCGTTTTACTCTCTTTAATACATCTCAGTAAATCCCGTTCTTTCTCTTACTATATTCTCATTTTCGGCCCCCATAATCACACAACCACAATCTGAATAATTATCCAAGTGGGGGTCTTCTTAAAAAACACACCATTTAGTCAATTGTTAACATGCTATTACATCAATTTTCGCCAGCTACATTTAAACGTTAACCCTTGGTTTTAATTAGAATATAAAACCAACAAAAGACTAAGAATTAAACAATAAATTAACAAATTAAATTATTTTCAATTTTTTATTGCATAGAATTCCAACTTAAGTAATATAAACCACAAGTGAGAACAAATGCAGAATAAGCGCATGGGCATTCAAGTAAAAAACATTAATAAATTCTATGGTAAGCATCAGGTTTTACACGATGTAACCTTCGAATGTAATAAAGGTGAAACGCTGGTTTTACTTGGCCCAAGCGGTGCAGGTAAAAGCTCTTTACTACGGGTATTAAACCTATTGGAAGATGCTTCTGCTGGCGAGCTGAGTATTGCAGAAAATTATTTTGATTTTAAAAAAACAATCGTTGAAAAAGATGGCTTAAAACTACGTCGTAAAGTTGGTATGGTATTCCAACAATACAATTTGTGGCCCCACAAAACTGTGTTGGAAAATTTAATAGAAGCACCAGTAAAAGTGCTCGGTATCGATAAAGCTCAAGCGAAAAAAGAAGCGTTAGAGCATTTATCAAAATTACAGTTAGCAGATAAAGCCGATGCATGGCCTTTGCAACTGTCTGGCGGCCAACAACAGCGTGTTGCAATTGCACGTGCGTTGATGATGAAGCCTGAAGTGTTGTTATTTGATGAGCCTACTGCGGCGCTTGATCCTGAGATCACAAGCCAAATTGTACAAATCATCAAAACATTAAGCGGCACAGGCATTACCCAAGTTGTGGTTACCCACGAAGTGGATTTTGCAAAAAAAATCGCCAGTCATGTGCTTTACATGGAAAACGGCAAAATTATTGAACACGGCAGTAACGAGGCGTTTAGTCACCCTAAAACCTCACAATTTGCTGACTACTTAAAACATTAACGAATTATATCCCCCTCTATATTCGTTCGTAACAGACGCATGGAGTATCGCGATGAACAAAATTTTATTAGCTAGCATTATCGGTTTGGTTTCTTCTCAAGCTATGGCGCAAGACATTAAGTTTGCGATGGAAGCAACCTATGCCCCTTTTGAGTACATGGATGAGAATAATCAAATCCAAGGCTTTGACGTTGATATTGCTAAAGCCCTATGTAAAGAGATGGATGCTACCTGTACTTTTCATAACCAATCTTTCGATAGCTTAATTCCAGCTCTTAAATTCAAACGATACGATGCAGCTATATCAGCAATGGACATTACTGAAGCGCGTCAACAGCAAGTCAGCTTTACTCAACCTTATTACGATAACGCTGCTGGCTTTATTTCAATCAAAGGTAAAGTCGCTGATGTTGCCGCCCTTAATGGTAAGCGTGTTGGGGTACAAAATGGTTCGACTCACCAGAGCTATTTAACCGATCAAATGTCAGGTGTAACTGCGGTTCCTTACACCAGTTACCAAGATGCCTTTATTGATATGAAAAATGGCCGTATTGATTCGGTATTTGGTGATACTGCTGTTATCGCTGAATGGTTGAAAAAAGACGATAACCTTGCGTATGTAGGTAAACCTGTGACAAACCCTAAATACTTCGGTAACGGTTTTGGTATCGCAGTAAACAAAGGCAACCAAGAATTGGTTACACAGCTGAATACGGCACTCGCTAAAATTAAGCAAGATGGCCAGTATCAAGTTATTTTTGATAAGTACTTTGGTAAGTAAATTATGATGTTATCGGGATATTCTCTTTCCCTGTTAGAAGCTAGCTGGATGACAGTCCAGCTCGCTTTTACCAGTTTAGCGGTTGGATTGGTGCTGGCTATGTTGTTTGCTGGCGGTGAGATGTCTCGATTTCGCTTCGTGGCATGGCCAACGACAGCCTTAGTGACAGTATTACGAGGCTTACCTGAACTACTGATTGTTTTATTCATCTTTTTTGGTTCAGGTCAGATTTTATTTTACATCACGGGTGATTATATCGAGATCAGCCCTTTTCTTTCAGGTGTTATTGCGCTTTCACTGATTTTTGCCTCTTATGCGGCGCAAACTATCCGTGGTGCCATTAAAGCTGTGCCTAAAGGACAAAGAGAAGCAGCCAGTGCGCTTGGGATCAGCAAAGCAAGAACATTTGTCGCTATTATTATTCCCCAAGCGATCCGTCATGCATTACCAGGGTTAACTAACCAATGGTTGGTGTTATTAAAAGATACCGCCTTAGTATCGCTCATCGGTGTGACGGATCTTCTAAAACAAGCACAGTTAAGCTCTGCAGCAACGCATGAAAGTTTTACTTGGTATGCAACAGCTGCGGCAGTGTATTTAGTGATCACTCTAATTACACAACAAATTATTAAACGGATTGATGCGAAATATAGCGCTCAAGAAGGTTCAAGCAACGACAAAAAAACGGTTGTTGAAGGAGCGATGGCATGAATGAACAACACTTCTGGCAATTAATGGATGGCCTTGCCACCAGCTTACAATTGACCGTTGCATCGTTATTAGTTGGCTGTACTCTCGCTCTCTTAATGACGATGACATTGATTTTAAGAACCCCTGTTTTGCATTGGTTAAGCCGTGGCATCATTACCCTATTTACGGGTACACCTTTGTTAGTTCAAATCTTTTTGATTTACTACGGACCGGGGCAATTTGAAGGTATTCGTGAAAGCTTTGTATGGCAATGGCTCAGCCAACCGTGGTTCTGTGCGATGTTGGCACTAGCATTAAATACTGCCGCTTACAGCACTCAACTGTTTAAAGGGGCGTTTGATGCAATTCCTAAAGGTCAATGGCAAGCATGTCGTGCGTTAGGCATGGAGACCAAAACGACATTACATACCTTGTTACCTTTTGCCATTCGTCGTTCTGTACCGGCTTACTCTAATGAAGTAATTTTAGTGTTTAAAGGTACATCGCTTGCCAGCACTATTACTATTATGGATATCATGGGTTACGCTCAACGTATTAATGCTCAAACCTACGATACGTTAACTGTGTTTGCCATTGCTGGTGCTATGTATCTTACCGTTAATGCCCTGCTTTCTATTGCGTTTAGACTAATAGAGAAAAAAGCCTTGGCGTTTGAAGTGGCGAATTAAATTTCATCTTTCACCGATTAAAAAGCCGATAATACACTTATCGGCTTTTTTATTTTTAAAGGTTAAGCTGAAGCAAATGTTTTATTTCTCACTGTTTGTTGCTCTTCTTTTCTATTAGGCACAGTGTCTTTTACTTTTAAGAAAATACAAGGTACACCCATCGCAGCCATAAACCAGAACATATTTATTTCAGAATGATGCATTAACCATCCGCAAAATACAGATACAAGCGCTAATACAAAACCTGCAGGAATAGCATGGTATAATGACTGTAAAGAAACATAATTATGTTTTCGATTTTCTTCCACATAACGAACCGAAGATAAAATCGTACCAGAGAACGTAATACCATGTAGAATCTGACAGAATATAAGCACATATATATCATTTGTCGCTGCGGTTAATCCCCAACGCACCACAACAGCAATTGCAGCAAGTCTAAATAATGTTGATACTTTCCAATTAGCGAACGCTTTACGACTAATTAAGTAAAAAACGATCACAGAAATTGTCGATAGGCTCCATAAATAACCAATCGTATCAGAGTTTAGCCCCTGTTCTTTCCAGTAGACGGTACTGAAGAAATAATAACCACCATGGCTTCCCTCTAACAAAGAAGCGACCAATAAAAATAATAGTGTCTCTTTACAACATAAGACTTTGAAAATATTCTTTCTTTTTTGCTCATCATGGTGGCATACCATAGGTACTGCTGGCTTCATTAGCGTACCTAGTAATGTTGCACCCAAGCCAATAGCTCCCATGATTGGTACAGAACTGACACCAAAGTTCTGAACAACCCATCCCATACAAGCTGACGCAACCGTTAATGCAACCGCTCCCCATAAGCGAGTGTAGCCATAATCGAGTCTATCATCTCGAGCATAGTGATTTGATATCGCATCCGAAATCGCTACCGCAGGACCAATTGCTAAATTAAATAACACGAGTAGTAATGCAAGTACCCAAAATGTTGGCGTAATCGTACCTATCCAGATAAACGCAATAAAGCCTAGCAAGCTTAAAAACATTGACCAACGAAGGAACGGTATGAGATGCCCAACCTTGTGAAATAAAGGTGTTAATGTAAAGTTGATCACACAGCGAGCGGCAAGTCCAAAACCGATCAGCATCCCGATATCGGCATCTGAAATCCCTAATTTTTCTAACCATAATCCTCTAAAGGGTAAATACACCCCATACGAGAACCAGAACATAAATTGATACGTGGACATCCATACTGATGGTCGACAATTAAGCATTCGTACGATTACTCCTTTCAATGTTTGAGTAACAGTAACGAAAATAGTTATCATTAACAATTTGAAGAAATACCAAAAAATAATTAAAAACAGCCACATTACATGACTGCTTTTAGAATAAACTGAAAAATATTTTGATTTATTCCTTTAATTTCTGATGTTTTCTCAAAACAGATGTTGCGAAAATGTAAAATAATCTATCTTTATAAATGTGCGTCTATATTACGACTTCTATAAATAAGATAAAAAGGGAGATGAGCATGTCTTTAATCCTATCCATTAAGCGGTTTTTGTTTGTGGTTTTAGTTGTAACTCCCCTCGTTTCATCAGCCGATGAAATGACACCGAAACAACAATTTGAGATCGGGAAACAAAAAGCCCTTGTTTGTATGACATGCCATGGTGTCGATGGTATTTCAGCAACGGATACCTATCCCAACTTACAAGGCCAAAAGCAACAATATTTGGTCGCTGCACTTAAAGCATACAAACAGAATCAACGTGTTGATGGTTTAGCGATATTAATGCAGGGTTATGCTAAAGATTTAAGTGATCAAGATATGAAGGATCTCGCGTATTACTTTAGTACCGTAAAAACAGATACCAGCCATCAATCACAATAAACGGCATTACTTGCTAAGGTTATGACGATGGATACTCAGTATAATTATAAAATCGTTAAGTACTTTATGATCGCGAGTGTTAGTTGGGCGTTCATAGCTATGTTAATTGGTGTTATTTTAGCTGCGCAACTTTATTGGCCTGCCCTTAACCTCGATTCTGAATACTTTCAATTTGGTCGTCTCCGTCCATTGCATACTAATGGCGTCATTTTTGGCTTTGTCGTCAATCTTTTAATGGGAACGTCCTTTTATATTGTTCAACGCACCTGTAAAACACCGCTATATAACAACACTGCTGCTTGGTCTGTCTTTTGGGGTTGGCAATTTATCCTTCTTCTTGCCCTTATTACCCTGCCATTAGGTTTTACTACCTCAAAAGAGTACGCCGAACTTGAATGGCCAATTGATGTCTTAATTGCTGTTATCTGGGTGATGTACGCCATCGTGTTTTTTATGACTGTCGCCAAACGTACCGTTCATCATATCTTTGTTGCTAACTGGTTTTACGGCGCGTTTATTATTGTTATTGCGATGATTTTTATTGCTAACAATCTCGAATTGCCTGTCACGATGTGGAAATCTTACTCTATTTACTCAGGGGCTGAAGATGCTATCGTGCAATGGTGGTGGGGACATAATGCGGTTGGTTTCTTATTAACCGCTGGCATCATTGGTATGAACTACTATTTCATTCCCAAAATTGCCGAGCGCCCTATTTACTCTTATCGCTTATCTGTTATTCACTTTTGGGGCTTAGTCGGCTTTTATACTTGGGCTGGTACGCACCATCTTATTTATTCTTCTGTGCCAGATTGGTTACAAAATCTCGGCATTGTGATGTCGTTAATTTTATGGCTTCCCTCATGGGGTGGCGCGTTTAATAGCATCATGACCTTGCTCAATAATAAGCAGAAACTTAAGCACGATTACATTATGTGGTTTTTCTTCTCTGCCATTGTTTACTACGCTCTAGCGACTTTTGAAGGGCCATTATTAGCCATTCGTTGGTTTAATATGATTGCGCATAATACCGATTGGATCATCGGTCATGTGCATTCAGGAGCCCTAGGTTGGGTTGGCATGTCTGCCATTGCCGTATTTTATTACTTTATTCCTCGTTTATATGGTCACGAGCAATTGTGGTCAAATCGTTTAGTTAAATGGCATTTCTGGTTTGCACATATTGGGATTGTACTTTATGCCGTTGCACTGTGGATAGCTGGGATCGGACAGGGCTACATGTGGCTAAAAGAAGATCCTAATGGCTCTCTTAGCTATAGTTTTGTCGAAGCGATGAACTTCAGTGCACCGTGGATGTTAGTTCGCTTTATCGGTGGTGCGTTGTTTGTGTTAGGTATAATTTTAATGATTTATAACCTATACAGAACGCTAAAACAGCCAAAACCTAGATCAGTTAAGCATCAAAATGCAGCAACAGAAAAGGTAGATACTCATGATTAATAAAGATTTTACCTCATCTGTAGTGATCCTTATTGTTGCAACAACTTTGGTTGCTGCCTTTTCATTCTTAGTATGGGTACTTCCTGCTTTTTTTTACCAAGATAAGTTAATTGCTGAATCAAGCGCGAAACCATTAACCGCATTAGAAGTTGCTGGGCGTGATATTTATATCAGTGAAGGTTGCCATACTTGTCATACCATGATGGTACGTCCATTAAATGCAGAAATTAAACGTTATGGACGATATAGCCGAGAAAGTGACGATATTTATGAACATCCCAATTTATGGGGTTCAAAACGTACTGGACCTGATCTCACTAATTTAGGTCGAAAATATTCTGATCAATGGCACATCATTCACCTAAGAAACCCTCGTGATGTTGTACCAACTTCGATTATGCCCTCTTATCCTTGGCTCTTTGAACAAGTACTTGATGGTGAAGATATTGATGCAAAACTAATTGCATTACGTACGCTTGGTGTTCCTTACACTGATAAGGAAATTAAACAGGCACGATTAGAAGTAAAAGGTAAAACCAAGGCACAGGCATTAATCGCCTATCTACAAAGTCTGGGACAAGATCAAGGAGTACGACCATGAGTACTTTTTGGAGTGGTTGGGTCATTATCCTAACCCTTATTTTTCTCGCAATTATGATCGTCGTTGTTGCGTACTACTGGAAGAAAAACAGTGCAGCCAACGCTAATCGAACCGTCGATAGCTTTGATGGTATCGATGAAAACGATGCCGCCGTACCAAACCTTTTACTTCTTTCTTATCTTCTCGCTTTCATTATCGCTGCCGTTTTTTTGGTGCTCTATCCTGGCATGGGAAACTGGCAAGGACTCATGAAGTGGCAATCAAGTAGTGAAGCGGCTTCAACCTCTACTACTTCATTAGCCAAACAAATTAGCCAAGTACCTAATAGTGATACATCATTTCAAGCATTAAGTACCTCGCCTGAAATTGTGGTCGCTGGGCGTGCTTTATTTCAAACCCATTGTGCGGCTTGTCATTTAAATCAAGCACAAGGTCAGCTTCATTTCCCTAATTTAAGTGATACCGTTTGGCTTTATGGTGGTAGTGATGAGGCGATCCATCATTCGATTGTTAAAGGTCGTAACGGAGTCATGGCTGGTTGGAAAGATATTCTGACTGAAGAAGAAATTGAGAATGTTTCATATTATGTCGCTTCACTTGAAAAAAATCGCATTATCTCAGAGCCAGCGGTCAAGCTTGAACTCGGTAAAACCGTATTTGATGCTAACTGTACGGCTTGTCATGGCAGTAATGCAAAAGGTAATACTGCGATTGGTGCGCCAAATCTAACCGATAATATCTGGCTTCACGATGGCAGCGTTGAAGGTATTATTTCAACGGTAAAATATGGCTTGAACAATCTCATGCCTGCTTTTGAAGAGCAACTCAGCGATAGCGAAATTCAAGCATTAGGGGCTTATATTCGCCACCAAGGAAATAGACAAAACGAGAAACTCGCAGCACTTGATCCGGATATGGTTAGTAAAGGGCAATACCTTGCTTATGCAGGAGATTGTATTGCTTGTCACACTGGTGAAGGTGGCGAACCATTTGGTGGCGGTTTAGGATTTTTAACGCCATTTGGCACGCTTTATTCTACCAATATTTCAGCACATCCAACCTATGGTATTGGGGATTACACCTATGATGAATTTTATGATGCGCTACATAAAGGTAAAGGCAAACATGGCTACCTATATCCAGCGATGCCCTACTCGTCTTATCAATATGTGACAGATGAAGACACCCAAGCACTTTGGGCTTACATGCAATCGCTTAATTTTGTGAATACTCGTAATGAAGAAAACAAGATGATGTTCCCAAGTAATATCCGGTTAGGACTACTTGGTTGGAATATTGCCTTTCTTAATACCGACCCTTTGCAATACCCAGCAGATGCCACCGAACAATGGAAACGGGGTAAATATTTAACCATGGGGTTAGGCCATTGTTCGGAATGTCATACTCCACGTAACGTTGCACAAGCCTTGATAGAAAAAGAGCTATTCCAAGGTAATTTGATTGATGGCTGGAAAGCCCCAAATATTACCGCAACAGAGCTATATCAAGATCGTTGGGATGTAAAAACACTAACCGACTTTTTAAAAACGGGTCATTCAGATAAAGGAACCGCATTTGGTGGTATGGCGGAAGTGGTACAAAACAGTACCCGTTTCTTGACAGAACAAGACGTCGCAGCCATTGCGGAATACTTGATCACTGGCGATAAATATAACGAGTTAGATAGCTCGGTTCCTCAGCTTAACCCACCAGGCTTTGGTGACTTGGTGCCAGCCAATGTTGATATTCAAACCGTTGAGCTAAAACCGTTAAGTAGCAACGATCCTGAAAACGAAGCCAAACTATATGGTGTGTATGTGCAAACCTGTGGTGCATGCCATGGTAAAGACGGTAAAGGTAGGAAAGGGATCGCCCCTACGCTGCTTAACAACGGGATAATTATGCACAGTGATCCTTACGATACGATTGCCGTTACCATTCGTGGTTTATCGCCAAACTTCATGGAACAAGACAGTAACTTTATGCCTATGAGTAGCTTTAACTCGGTGCTCAGTGATGCCAACCTTGCGAAATTAATTAGCTTTGTCCGCGATAAGTTAGGTGATAGAACTGTACCTGTTACACCACAAGAAGTAGCAGAGGTAAGAAAAGATTTAATTAAAGGTGGCTATGCTGGGAATATACACTCCATGACAACACCAGAACAAAATCAGCCCAATAGCATAACAGAATGAGCGATTATCTAAATGGAATATATCGCTACTAATTGGTTAACATGCCATCAACAGTAACAATATTTACAATTAATATGCATTTTCTGTCTGCTTTTTATTGCCTAAGCAAAATTAATAGGTATCATCAAATTTCAATCCTTTGAGTAGAGGCGCGCTGCCTAAAAGTATCCGGATGGAGGGTGACACCTTTGAAGTCTGGGGAAAGGAGTCGGCGCCGAAGTGTTTGTTGTGTCGTCAACAATCGCTGGGTCTGCATTAAATAAGTGCAGAACTGCCATAGTTATTTTGTCTATGGAGCGCTACCCTAAGGGATACGAAGAAGTATTTTTTCTCCTGAAATCTGTTTCTCTATCCTTTCGGTAGATCTCCACCTAATATAGGTGTTTAAGAGATCCATGAATCTAGTTCAATATTCTGACTCCCTGCTATCAGTTGTACCACCCTTACTGGCGGTTGTTTTAGCAATCACTACACGACGTGTATTGTTATCACTTGGCCTTGGTATTGTTGCAGGCGCAATCCTTCTTAATGATTACAGCCCTTTAGCGGCGCTTCAATATATCGTAAATAAAGTTGTAGGCCTTGTTTGGGCAGACGGTGCTGTAAATAGCGGTAACGTTAATATGATCATCTTTATGCTTTTGCTCGGTGGTTTGATCAGCTTAATGACAGCAACAGGTGCCACTAAAGCATTTGCTGAATGGGGTGTTCGTCGCTGTAAAGATCGCCGTAGCGCAAATATGCTAACGGGTTTAATGGTTTTTGCTTTCTTTATTGATGACTTTTTCCATAGCTTATCTGTGGGGCCTATTTGTCGCCCAGTAACAGATCGCTTCAATATCTCACGTGCAAAGCTTGCTTATTTACTTGATTCAACGGCTGCACCTGTTTGTGTTATCACGCCAATTTCTTCTTGGGGTGCTTACATTATTGCTATTCTTAGCGGTATTTTAGTAACAAACCATATTACCGATATCAGTGCTATTTCATTGTTTGTTCAAATGATCCCAATGAACTTATACGCCGTGTTTACGCTATTAATGGTTATCGTTGTTATTTTCTTCCAACTTAACATTGGTCCAATGCGTCAACACGAAGCATGGGCAGAAGAAGGTAAGCTTTGGGATGAATCTAAAGGCCACCCTAAAGGCTTAGAAATTACCACTGAGTCTGAAGGCCAAGGTACTATGATTGATATGGTATTGCCTATTCTGACACTGACAGTCTCAAGCGTTATCTTTATGATCATCAGTGGTGCTGAAGTATTAAGCGCAAAAGGCGAGGCTTTTAGCTTAATTGCTTCTTTAGAGCATACCGATCTAGGTGCTTCATTGGTTAATGCATCTTTATGTAGCCTCGCTGTTTCTATTCTTCTAGCTTTACGTTTAAAGCTGCCACGTAAGACTTGGTTAACTGCGGCACCTCAAGGTGTACAAGCGATGATCCCTGCAATCATTATTCTACTTTTTGCATGGACGATCGGTACTGTTGTGAGTGATATGTCTACAGGCCAATACCTAGCCTCTTTAACAAAAGGGGGGTTCCCAACGGAATTACTACCAGCGTTAGTCTTCATCCTTTCATGTGCAATGTCATTTGCGACAGGTACAAGCTGGGGCACGTTCGGTATTATGTTGCCACTTGCTGGTGATATGGCGGTAGCAAGTGATGCTCACCTATTAATGCCGATGTTATCTGCAGTACTTGCAGGTTCGGTATTTGGTGATCACAGCTCACCTATTTCAAGCACAAGTATCTTGTCTGCAACAGGTGCAGGTAGTCACCATATGGATCACGTTATGACTCAGCTTCCTTATGCTATTACTGTCGCTTTTGGCGCACTATTAGGTTATTTGGCAATGGGTATCTTATCTTCAACAATTGCGGGTATTGCAGTAAGCTCTGTTTGGTTCCTTGCATGTTGTACGATTCACCTACGTCGTCATAAGAAACAACTGCAAGCGGTAACAGCATAAATAAATACATTAATATTAGATCATAAAATCTAATAATCCCCGTTCGTTTTAATACGCATTTGCTTTATGCTAAGTATTAGACAACGGGGATTTTTTTGTATAAAAGCTAGGAAATAGAATGGAATACTTACATACCATGGTACGAGTGAGCAACTTAGATGCTTCACTAGATTTTTACTGTAACAAGCTTGGTTTGGTAGAAATTCGACGAAAAGAAAGCGAACGTGGACGTTTTACTCTCGTATTTTTAGCTGCACCTAATCAGGCAGAAACGGCAAAAGAAACACAATCGCCTTTATTAGAACTAACTTATAACTGGGATCCAGAATCGTACACTGGTGGCCGTAATTTTGGTCACCTCGCTTTTGCCGTCGATAATATTTACGATTTATGTGCTCATTTACAAAATAATGGTGTTGTCATTAATCGCCCACCCCGTGATGGACATATGGCATTTGTTCGTTCACCTGATGGTATTTCGATTGAACTGCTACAAAAAGGTGACGCACTAGAACCCGCTGAACCTTGGGCTTCGATGCAAAACCAAGGTGAATGGTAAGAAATAGCTTTTTGTTTGTCGGTATTATTTTATTCAATAATACCGACAGTTATAGAGCCTTTAAAGCACAATAATGCCAAGTTGACTTAGTAATTGCTCTTGTTGCCAGTCGCAAATTTTTACACCGTTCAAATTCACACGTCGAATATCAACTCCCTCTAAATCCACATGACAAAGATCTGCGTCTTCTACAACGCATTGACCCCACTGTTCAGAGGAAAACTCACCGCGACTTAAGTCAGATCCTTTAAACGATGTTGCCAACAAATTAGCCCCATTCCATCGGTTTTCAAACAGTTCGCACTGCTCTAATTTTATGTCTTCGAAATTGCTATAACGTAAATTGCAGCCAGTGATAAATGCCGAGCAAAAGAAAGTGTTATGGGTAATATAATTTGCAAAAGAAGCATATTGAAAATCAACGCCTTGGAGATTAGATTGTCGCATTTCTATGCCAAAACACTGCGCATTACGAAAACTAGCCATTGACAAATTACACTGCTTAAAACTCGCATCTTTGAGCTTTGAATAGGAAAAATCACAGCCTTTGTCATCCCCCACATCAATAAAATTACAGTTGATAAAACTCGCTTCAACTAAATTTGCACGTGAGAAATCACAACGATAAAACTGACAATTTTCAAAAATAGCTTCGGACAATTCTTGTTTAGAAAAGCTTTCATCTTGATAGCACTGACCTACAACATGCATACATTATCTCTTCTATTACTCTGCGACTGATCAAAAAAAAGCGCAATTACTGATTGCTCAATAATAGCGCTTTCTCAATCTATTAGAACTTATTATTTAATTACTTATGAACATCACAATTCGAAGCTACTGATGATACTTGTTTTACATCTTTAACATCATAAGTATTCTGTAGGCTATGGAAAACAGTCGCATTGTAGTAATCACCATTTTCAATACTAAATGTAATTGAGTAGTTCATACCTGCAACCACTTGCTGTGTTACATGATAGATTTTACCGAGCTGATGCTCACCAGGGATTGCTTTAACGGCGTCTTTTGCTGCTTGTTCCACTTCAGGTGTTATGTCACCTTGTGCCCAACCACCAACGATTGCGTGAGAAAAATTACAACTTTCTTGCATATTCGCCTCATTCGAAGTTACGTCTTTTGCAGAATTACATGCAACTAATGTAACTGAGCTTAAAGCAATGAGTAAAACTTTCTTATTCATCATCAAATCCTAATTCACATTTTCTGCATATATATCAACAGAAAACATGATTAAGTGCAAATATACTTTATTCGAACGGTGATTTATTGCTATAAGTAATGATATAAAGCAATTATATTTGCATTTTTATATGACATACTTGCGATAAGATTGCTGATTAATATCTTCAATCTCGACTGTGACGCAAATATCATTCTGAAACATTGCTGCCACTTGGTGCAAGATGACTTCCGATAGATTATCTTTTTGCTTTGGATCTCTACCTGGAAGTACCCTTACGGTAATATGAACGAAAGGCTTTTCGGTTGTCCCTGTACGATATAACTCATAAGGTATGGCACGGGTTTTTATATCTTCTTCATCAAAAAGCCCTGAACTAAACGTCGCGTAATGCGTTGTTGCCATTAATTCATTTAAATTAATCTCTGTTTCAAGATCTTTGGCATATTCAATAATGCAATGCGGCACAGCTTATCTCCTGTATATGAATAGCTTATTTAATGACACTAGCATATATAAATAAGAGAACTCTTAGTTTGATCAGCTTTTTGATAATAAATACATTTAATATCTGAGTTCTTTTGCTTTCTGTGATTCCTGTACAAAAATAGCTCTTTTCTGTTACGTTAAATCACTGAGCATAACAATTAAAATGTTAGTACTTTTTCCGCCTTTAGTGTCCAACTTGCTAAATCATCTAACGAGCCTATTTCACAATCTTCAATGAGCAATGACTCAGACAGCCCTCGCGCACAACAACAGGTTTTACACAATTTGACCTTGCTTCCTTGTGCAATAAGGATTTCAAGCATTTGTTGAATATCATAGCCTTCTACCGGATTTTGCTGTTTCATCGCGCACATCACAGCATCAGACATTAAAAACAATTTGAGACTTACAGGTTGTTCTTCCTGTTCATTAAGTTTAATGGCTAAGCGTAATGCATTAAAAGGACGCTCAGAGCCATAAGGAGCGTCATTGATAACGATTAAAATAGTTTGCATTTAATACCCATCTAAAAAATAAAATCAATTGCCTTTATTGTCACACAAAATGAGATTAAATATATAAAAACCCCAAACACTACTGATCAATAATAGCAATAGTCAATTAATATCACAGTTCACATTTTTAATGTCTTTACGTCACTGTACGTCTACAAAACATTCAGTTAGTACACATTATTATCTCAAATTCACGTTATATGCATATTCTACTATTCTCAACTCGAATAATTTGGCACATTACCGCCTCAGTTGATTTAACACGTTTATTCATAGCAGCTGAAGTGTACTTAACCTCTAGAATGAGAACATAAAATGAGTCATCGTCTTCAACTAACCGATGCACCATCGGTCCTATTTTTATTTGGTCTTTCTGGTGCCGGTAAATCTTTTGTCGGTGATGTCATTGGTGCTCATGACGATTGGTTTGTTTACCATGCAGATGACGATTTAACTGATGAAATGCGTGAAGTTATTGCTGCGAACAAGCCTTTTACGGATGAAATGAGAGATGATTTTTTTATTCGTATCAGTCAAAAAGTTAATCACTTCCGGACTCTTTATCCCCGTGTAGTGGTTACACAAGGTGCTTATAAAAAACAACACCGTGATTTCCTACGTCAAAGTATCACAGACATAGATATGATTTATGTCACTGCAACGGACTCGTTGATTCACCAACGTTTAGAGTATCGTATCAATGGTATTTCTAACGAAAGTGCAGACGCTATAAAGCATATTTTTGAAACACCTGATGATACTGTAAAAACAATTTTTAATTGTGAAGGCAAGACTTCTATCATTGCGCAATTAAACCGTTTTTATAACAATATGCAATAAAAACATGATAGATAAGATCATTAAATTTTATGTTTATAAATTTAACCTTGATGCTACCTTGTTACTTTTATAACTTCCTTGAAATATTTACCCCGTCACGTTTCTCATTATTTCCCCTTAACTATATGAACACTTTAGCATAGACTTATACATTGTATGTCTATGGATTCATATTAAGGTGTCTGTGTGAATGGGTTAAAACAGTATCTTCTTGCCATTTTAGTACCATTGGTTGCTATGGTGACTATTTTAAGTCTCTATTTTTACCAGAAAGACAGTGTTCAGCTTGCAGAACATATCAAAGAAAATGAACTGCGCCAGTTAGATTCTCTTATACAAATTAGTTACTTACATCTAAACACTATCACTGAAGATTTAAACCGTCTCACTTATCAATTACAGCAAGAACCTCTTCATGAACCATTACGGGTCTTGGAAAAGGCAAATGTACTAAAACAATTTAAGAGCATCCTTATTACCTCAGAGCTCTATGACTCCATTCGATTAATTGACTATAAAAACAGCCAAGTTCTTCTCCTGGACAAGGTGAAAGATGGCTTTCATATTGATTACAGTAAAGTCATTGAAGAACCACAAGAATTAAAAAATATAGATCATACATTTTCTCTTAATAATAAAATAAGCTACATTTATAAACATCAAAATAAAGTATCATTTTATCAACATTTAAAATTAGAACACAGCAATTGGGTTGTGCAGCTAAGTTACCACCAAATCCCTGTTAGTAATATTGCAAGCAATAAAGAGCGTACAAATTTTATTATTAACAATGATGCAAAATGGATCACACAGCCATACTTAAACAAATCACTGACCCCATCAAGAGATGATAATACAAGTTCTGATGACGTACTTTTCTCTGTTACCTATCCTTATTTATGGAACGCTGTAAAACGATTAAACAAAGGACAAACGATCATTGGTGACTATCTCTACACCTATACCCCACTGATATTTAAAGATAAAAAATTAAATAAAAATATAGATAAAAACACATCTGAGTGGGTGTTAATTTCCTCACTAAATTTTGATAAAGAACTGAACAATCTGTATTTTTCTAATTTTACACGAATACGTTTAACCGCCATTTATATTACGTTTTTTATTTTAATTATTAGCTCAGCAATGTTGATACGACGATTAATTAAGAATCGTAAAAATGAACAGATATTACGTAAGCAACGAGATCAAAATCTAAAAAGATATACGGCGGTTATTAAAAACAGCGAAGATGGTATTGTAGCACTCAATAAAAATAGAGAAATTACAGCGATTAATGACGCTGCTTTTAAAATACTTAATATTCATTCTCGCGCTTTACAAAAACCATTAATAGGTCTCTTCTATTCAAAACAAATTCAAGATGAACTCACAACCTTACTTAATACTATTGATCAATTACCTAACACAGAGCATTTAAAGACTCATATAAAACTTAAATATAAACGTTCAAAACACCTTGAAGTTATTGCAACTAAGCAAGTTGATAATGTTGAAGATAACATTTTACTTCATATTGCTGATATAACTTATTGGGTTAATCGTGAGAAGAAATTACAAGCCTTATCTCGCGCAGCAGAACAAAGCGCAGAATCCGTTATCATTACCGATAAAAATGGCTTTATTCAGTATGTAAATACGGCTTATGTAAAAATGAGTAACAAGCCTTTAAATCAGCTTATTGGTAGCCACAGCTCAATTTGTATTAATGACTATATCGATAATAAGCATGAACAAGATGAACTCATTAGCAAATTAGTCTCAGGACAATCCATTCGCCATGTTATTACCAAAAAAACGGATAACGATATAATTTATATGGATTATACCATTTCACCTATTCGCGGTGATGATGGCAATATTTGTAACTACATAGCAACAAGCAAAGACATAACAGACAGAGTCAGTTATGAAAATAGATTACACCGTCTTGCACACTATGATGCATTAACCCAGTTACCTAATAGAACAATGTTTACTCAAGATATTGCACACAGCATGCAAGAAGCAATTCGACATAAGGCTCAAATTGCTATCATCGTGATCGATTTAGAATTAACAAAACAGCTTCATGAATCCATGAGTAATGAAGACATTGAAAAAATCCTTTTAATTGTCTCAAAACGGATAAAATCTAATTTACGTGAGACAGATGTTTTAGCCCGTATTGATACTAATGAATTTGGCATTTTAATCAGATCATTTCACGATTTACAAACAATCACGCAAGTGGCTGAACGATTACTACAAAATACTAATGCGCCGTTATCTATCGATAGCCAAGTACTTTCTATCTCAACTAACATTGGTATTGCATTAAGCTCAGACACCGAATCAGACCCAAAGCTGATACAAAAATACGCTCACATGGCCTTATATCGCGCTAAAGGATTATCCGGTAGCAACTACTGCTATTTCACTGAATCGATGGAAGCGGAAAACATTCAGCGTTTAATACTTGAGTCTGACCTTCGGAAATCCGTTGGTAGTGAACAATATGAATACTTCTATCAACCTAAGGTGAATGCCAATACACACACACTGTGCGGTGTTGAAGCCCTACTACGTTGGAAAAACAGCAAAGGAGAATACCGTTCACCTATTGATGTTATCCCTGTTTTAGAATCATCCGAGCTTATTATCGATGCTGGGCGTTACCTGATAAATCAAGCATGCCTTCAATTAAAATCTTGGCAAGACAAAGAGTATTACTTTGATATTGCAATCAATATTTCTGCAAGACAGTTATTAGAAGCCGACTTAGTAGAAACAATAACACAAGCGATTAACAATACGGGTTGTAACCCTCATTTTCTCGAACTTGAATTAACAGAAAGCGTGCTCATGTGTGATGTTAATTTTGCTTTAAAACAGCTTAAATCTTTACGTAAACTAGGCATTAAAATCGCTATTGATGATTTCGGAACTGGTTACTCTTCCCTCGCTTATCTTTCGCGCTTTCCTATAAACATTCTAAAAGTCGATAGAGAATTCATCAAAGATCTGCCTTTTAACAAAGACAGTATTACGATTTGTCGTTCTATCATAGAACTTGCTCATAATTTAAATTTAACAATTGTCGCTGAAGGTGTTGAAACAGAAGTTCAACTTAAGTTCTTAGAATCTCTCGGCGTGGAAGAATTACAAGGCTTTTATTTTGATAAACCATTACCATTATCCGATTTTGAGAGGAAATATTTAAACACAAATGAAATAAGGTCAACTTTAAGTTGAAAACAAGGTTCTCATCATTCTTAATGTGTCTTATTATTATGGTAATGAAATTGTTATGTAGGATGCTTTGATGAGCTTTGATGACCACTTAAATAACTTTATCAAGCAGCGCGATCAATTTGGTGGCACAGCCCAACAACGGCAGCAGAAACGTAATAGCTATGTCGTTGTCGATGCAACGGATCAAAGTAAAGCCCGTGAGTCGATGGCTCGTGAACAAGAATTAGCTGCAAAACGTGCTGAATTTGAAACCAAACAACACCATGAACGCGTGAGTGGGCGTTGTGTTTTACCAGATGAAGCACAAACATTGGAAAACAATAAATTACAAGCAAGACCGGCAGATCCTAGTCGTATCGCATATATACAGCAGCTTAAAAAAGATCTAAAACTCAAAAAATACAGTAACTGATTTTATCTTCATTCATCAAAAGGAAGCTATCGCAATAGCTTCCTTTTTTATTATAAATAACCAAATAAAATTACAATAAGTTTTAATCACAATAAATAGAACACAAAAAACAAGCACAAATTACAGCATTGAATACTCTTAAAGTGTAAATCGCTCAATTTTTTTAATTTTTTATCCAAATAAATCAAAAAACATCTGTGCAAAAAACAACCAATCTTATATTGTGAGAAATTTCCGTTTTTTTTCAATTGCATTCATAATAACTAAAATTTCATTTTAACCTTCGTATTACAGTGCACATTTCGTTATAAATATGACTCAACTTACTGATTTAGGCAAAAACAATAAGATAAGTATATGTTTTATAATAAAAATTAAATTTAAAAGATGACATTTATGTAATTTTTATTTGCAGTTTTAACCTTCGAAAAATAACAACCGTCAACGCATAAAAATAAAACAATTCAATAACATCAAGAGCACCAGAAAGTAACTTCATTTACTTTTTAAAGTAGGTATATTCGATATTTTATACAATATCACCACTTAAAGCTTAATTGACTACTACATTATAATTTGAATAGCAATATGGTAAGAATACCTTTTAAACGTTAAAATTAGCGTCAAAGAAGTACAATAGAAGATTATCGATGAACACAACTATTCAAATTAATGAGCTCGAATCATTGCTCATAGCAATAATCGTGCTTTTTCTAGGTTACTTTATTAATAGTAAAGTTGCGATTTTAAGAAAGTATAACATTCCAGAGCCGATTGTTGGTGGCTTGGTTGTTGCTGTTATTATAACAATTTTTCATTTCCAAGGGTTTGATATTAGCTTCAAGCTAAGTATGAAAAATGCATTAATGGAAATGTTCTTCGCAACAGTTGGCCTTGCTGCTAGCTATAAACTCTTAGCGAAAGGTGGATCACGTGTCTTCTTATTCCTAGCCTTAGCAACGGTATTTATTGTTATTCAAAATGCTGTTGGCGTTGGCTTAAGTAAGCTACTTGGTCTAGATCCATTACTGGGTCTTGTTGTTGGCTCGATTACATTATCAGGCGGTCATGGTACAGGCGCCGCTTGGGCACAAACCTTCTCGACTGACTATGGCTTAAATACGCTTGAATTATCGATGGCATGTGCAACATTTGGGTTAGTCATGGGTGGTATTATTGGCGGACCTGTCGCACAGCGTCTTATTAATAAATACAACCTAAAATCAGATTTTGGTGAAAGTGGTAATCACCATATTGATCACCCTGATCTTGTAACATACAGCGACAAAGAAGAAGATCGTATTACCTCAAAGAATACAATTGAAGTGTTATTTATTCTTCTTGTCTGTGTTGCTGGTGCATCACATGCTAAAGAGTTTGTTGATAGCTTTGGTATTAGCGCACTTCGGATTCCTGAATTTGTTTACGCACTTTTCATTGGTGTCTTCATTACTAACTTTTGTGAAGGCACTAAGTGCTACAAAATCAATAAGGAAACCGTTGATGCTTTAGGTACTATCTCGTTATCCCTATTCCTTGCAATGGCCTTGATGAGCCTGCATTTATGGGAATTAATGGATCTCGCATTACCTATGTTGGTGATTCTTATCGTACAGACCATCGTGCTCGCGCTATTTGCTTACTTCGTAACTTTCCGCGTAATGGGTAAAAATTACGATGCCGCAATTATTGCTGGCGGCCACTGTGGCTTTGGTATGGGTGCAACACCAACAGCTGTAATGAACATGGGGGCACTTGTATCTCGAAATGGGCCATCACCACAGGCATTTATGGTTGTACCTATTGTTGGTGCTTTCTTTATTGATATTACTAACCTACTTGTACTACAGGGCTATATAAGTTTCCTTGGTCACTAATAGTAATCACACTTCATAGTTCATAAAGGGGAAAGAGATGCACTCTTTCCCCTTTTGTTATTCCTTTTGAAATACTCAATAACGCCACAAATAAATAACACCCCCATTACATTCACCTCTCAATTAAAACGCTATTCAAATTCAGTTACACTCTAACTTTCATACTTTCAGCTCATTTGTAACAAACAATTTCTAGCCAATTTTAAATTTAAATAATCTTGATAAGATTCGCGCACTTTAAAAAACCCATTTAGATATAACATTATCTTTGTTGGCAAAGTGATCTGCTGACATCGCCTTAATTGAGAAAAGTATGAAAAAATTTGATAGAGCAATGCAGATCTTACTTGCTGGATTCTGCATTAATTTGTGTATGGGTATTCTTTACGCATGGAGTGTTTTCAAAAAAGCACTTGTTGTTGATTTAGGCTGGTCAAATGCCGACGCTTCGCTACCTTATACGGTTGCCATTATTACCTTCTCATTATCATTATTGGTGGCAGGTATTCTGCAAGACCGTATGGGTCCACGTCGAGTACTCATCCTAGGCACAGTGATGGTTGGTCTAGGTATGATCATTTCAAGCTTTGCTACCACGCCTACGTTACTGATCGTAACATTCGGTATCTTAACAGGTAGTGGTATCGGTTTTGGCTACGCGTGTCTTAGCCCATCTGCAATGAAATGGTTCCACCCTTCGAAGAAAGGTCTTGTTAATGGCTTAATTGCAGCAGGCTTTGGTTTAGCTGCTGTATACTTAGCCCCGCTAACATCTTTCCTGATTAAAGAAGTTGGAATAAATACAAGTTTCTTAGTATTAGGTATTGCTGTACTTATTATTGCAGTGCCTCTTGCTTGTACCATTAACAATCCACCAGCAGGCTATACACCAGAAGTCCCTTCTGGCTACGATGTAAATAATAAATCAGGTAATGCAGCAGATCTAAACTGGCGTGCAATGCTAAAAACACCACAGTTTTACTCTCTTTGGGTAATGTATGCATTTGCTTCTGCATCAGGTTTGATGATCATTGGTAACATCACCTCTATTGCAGCAACACAAGCAAATATCGCAGATGCTGCATATTTAGTTGTAATTTTAGCAATATTCAACTCTGGTGGCCGTGTAGTTGCAGGTATCCTATCTGACAAGATCGGTGGCATTAAAACCCTCATGATTGCCTTTATTATGCAAGCAATCAACATGGTAATGTTCGCAACGTTTAAGTCTGATTTTACGTTAATTATTGGTGCAGCCGTTGCAGGTATTGGTTACGGAACACTGCTTGCAGTATTCCCATCAATCATTGCTGATTTCTATGGTTTGAAAAACTATGGTGCAAACTATGGTGTACTTTATACCGCTTGGGGTGTGAGTGGTTTCATTGGCCCTGTCGTAGCGGCGTTCGCTGTTGATACTACAGGTACTTACACACTGGCATATACCGTGTGTTCTATCATGCTTGGTGTCGCGGTTGTGCTTTCTTTTGTGACTAAAAAAGTAGATTCAGTCGCACTGGCAGCAAAAGCGACAAACGCATAACGAACTAAAATATAAGTAAGAAAGACTCAATTTTTATTGAGTCTTTCTTTATAAGACAATATTCCCCAACTCGAAAAAATTCAAAACACTAATTCGAATAATAGAAAAAATCAGACTTAAATACTTAACATATCGACTAAATATGATATTTAAGTTTAATCTACGACAAAATACCAAACAATTTAACTACAAAGCAGAACTCCCACCAAACCGCATAAAAAATCATAATTATGCAAATTGAACATCTTTGAAGATATCAAGATACAACTTAACCTCTGCGTTCACCAACTTAAAACACCCGTTTAAATAAGGCCACAGCGCAATAATCACGCCAATATACTCATTATTTTCAATCCCTAACCTCACACTATTCAAAGCACCCAGCATGAATAATTAGTCACATATGGTAATGATTATTATTTTATTCTAATTTTCATCTTGTTAGCTTTTCGTGATCTATATCTTTTCGTTCACTAGACCTTTTATTTTCTCTTCCTATAATTAACAACTGTTAACATGTTGTTAAAATTATTAACGATCTATTTTTAATTTCACATCAAGACCAACAAAGGAAGGTACAAATGGCTAATAAATTATCAGTGGTATTTGCGGCGTTAGCCTCTTCAACTGCCCTTTTTGCTGCAAACGCCAATGCTGAAACTACGTTAGACAAAGTGATGAAACAAGGTTATGTCCAATGTGGCGTAAGTGCTGGTCTACCTGGCTTTTCAAACCCTAATGCAAAAGGTCAATGGGAAGGCCTTGATGTAGAATTCTGTCAAGCTATTGCGGCAGCAACTATTGGCGATAAATCGAAAGTTAAATACATCCCACTGACAGCAAAAGAGCGTTTCACTGCACTACAGTCTGGTGAAATTGATGTTTTATCGCGAAATACTACATGGACACTCCACCGTGATACCTCTTTAGGCCTCAACTTTACCGGTATTAACTATTACGACGGTCAAGGCTTTATGGTTAAAAAAGACATGGGCATAAAAAGCGCTAAAGAATTAGATGGTGCGGCAGTTTGTGTCCAATCAGGAACGACTACGGAGCTAAACCTTGCTGATTACTTCCGTGTTAATGGTATGACTTATAAGCCAGTTGTATTTGATACAGCACCTCAAACATCTAAAGGCTTTGATTCTGGTCGTTGTGACGTATTAACAACGGATCAATCTGGTCTATATGCTCTGCGTTTAAACTTAAAAGATCCTAATTCAGCTGTTGTACTACCAGAAATTATTTCTAAAGAGCCTTTAGGCCCTGTAGTCCGTCAAGGTGATGACCAATGGTTCAACGTCGTTCGCTGGACGCTCTTCACTATGATCAATGCTGAAGAATTCAATGTAACTTCTGCTAACATTGATAAATTAGCGAAAGAATCAAAAGATCCAAATATCCGTCGTCTTATTGGCTTAGATGGACCAAAAGGTAAAGGCTTAGGACTTAAAGATGATTGGGGCTACCAGATTATCAAACAAGTAGGTAACTACGGTGAGAGCTTTGAGCGTACTGTCGGTGAAGGCTCACCACTTAAAATTAAACGTGGTTTAAACGCGCTTTGGACGAACGGTGGTATCCAATACGCACCACCAATTCGTTAATCACACGCATAGATATTTATTGAAAGAAACATAGTACAACGTAGCACTATATAGGGATTCGGCAACGGGTCCCTACTTTTACATCTCAATAGGAACTGAGGTTGTTGTATGGCTCCTACACCACATACATCGGATGTATCGAATCCAAAGTCCAAACAGAACATTTTTTATAACCCAACTTTCAGAGCGGTTATTTTTCAACTTATTGCTGTTATTGGGCTAGTGTTCTTTTTTTACTCCATCGTAAATAATGCCCTTACCAATTTAGAATCACGAGGTATCTCGACAGGATTTGACTTTCTTAACCAAGAAGCAGGATTTGGTATTGGCTTAACACTGATTGATTACGATGAAACTTACACTTATGGGCGAACCTTTGTTATTGGATTACTAAATACTGCGTTAGTTGCAGGATTAGGTATTATCCTTGCCACAATTATTGGCTTTATCATGGGCATTGCTCGACTCTCTTCAAATTGGTTAATCAGCCGTTTAGCTGCTGTTTATATTGAAGTCTTTCGTAATATTCCTTTATTACTGCAAATCTTTTTTTGGTACTTTGCAGTACTCCAGGCACTTCCCTCTCCTCGACAAAGTATCAGCTTAGGCGAAGCTATATTTTTAAATATTCGCGGACTATCTATTCCTAGCCCTATCTATGGCTCGGGCTCTGAAATTGTTGGATGGTGTTTAGCCATTGCTGTTGTTATTTCTTTGTTCTTTTATCAATATGCTAAGAAAAAACAACAACAAACAGGTCAACAACTTCCCGTACTATTAACCGTAACAGGATTAGTTTTAGGCTTGCCGTTAATCGCCTTTTTTGTCACAGGTATGCCCATTGATTTGGAATATCCAGAACTTAAAGGTTTTAACTTTAAAGGTGGAATAACCATCCTTCCTGAACTTGCAGCCCTTTTACTGGCACTAAGCATCTATACCGCTTCATTTATTGCTGAAATTGTTCGTTCAGGTATCAATGCTGTTAGTCATGGTCAAACCGAAGCCGCTGAAGCGTTAGGGTTATCGAGAAATAAAACCTTACGCCTTGTCGTTGTACCGCAAGCACTGCGTATTATTATTCCGCCGCTCACCAGCCAATATTTAAATTTAACCAAAAACTCATCGCTTGCGATGGCCATTGGCTATCCCGATCTTATTTCTGTCTTTGCAGGAACAACCTTAAACCAAACAGGTCAAGCTATTGAAATCATAGCAATGACTATGGCTGTCTATCTCACATTAAGCCTATTCACCTCTTTGGTGATGAATATCTATAACAAGAAAGTCGCGTTGGTAGAGAGGTAATCACTATGAATAAACATCAATTTCAACCCGATCTACCGCCACCAGCTAATACCGTCGGGATTATAGGCTGGTTACGTACCAACTTATTTTCCTCTTTGACCAATAGTATCGCGACATTTCTCTTAGGCTATTTTGCTATTTTAGGCATTTGGTACATCGTTGAATGGGCATTTATTAATGCTGACTGGACAGGTGATAGCCGTGATGCATGTACCAGTAGTGGTGCATGCTGGACATTTATTAACGTCCGTTTTGATCAGTTTATGTTTGGCTTTTATCCAACAGAGGAGCTGTGGCGACCTAAACTTTTTTACGCAACATTAGCCCTGTTCATTGGACTATTAGCTTACGAAAAAACACCTTATCGTGGATGGATATGGCTATTTTTCGTCAACATTTATCCATTCCTTGCCGGCTTCCTGCTTTATGGTGGCGTATTTGGTTTACCGATTGTTGAAACGCACTTATGGGGCGGTCTATTAATTACCTTAGTAATTGCGATTGTTGGTATTGTGGTTTCTTTACCTATCGGCGTCGTACTCGCCTTAGGGCGACGTTCAGAAATGCCTATAATTCGTAGTATCTGTACGGTTTATATTGAGTTATGGCGAGGTGTTCCACTGATCACCGTACTCTTTATGGCATCGGTAATGCTCCCTCTTTTCCTTTCCGCCGAAATGGAAACCAATAAATTATTCCGCGCACTTATTGGTGTGGTGATGTTTAGTGCCGCTTATATGGCAGAGGTTATTCGTGGAGGCTTACAAGCAATCCCTAAAGGGCAATATGAAGCAGCGGATGCATTAGGTTTAACGTATTGGAAGAAGATGTACCTTATCGTTTTACCTCAAGCGTTAAAGATTACCATTCCCTCTATCGTAAATACGTTTATCGGCTTGTTTAAAGATACCAGCTTAGTCCTCATTATCGGTATGTTTGATGTATTAGGTATAGGGCAAGCAGCCACCAGCGATCCTGAATGGTTAGGCTTTGCAACTGAAAGCTATGTCTTCGTTGCTTTAGTCTTCTGGATTTTCTGTTTTGGGATGTCACGTTACAGTATTTATTTAGAAAACAAATTACACACTGGGCACAAACGTTAGCAAGGACAGCATTATGACGAGTAGTACTTCAAAACCTAACACGGATAACACCAGCTCTGATCTTATGATCCAGCTAACTGATGTGAATAAGTGGTATGGTCAATTCCATGTTCTGAAAAATATTAACTTACAAGTAAAGAAAGGCGAGAAGATCGTGATTTGTGGTCCTTCAGGATCAGGTAAATCAACCATGATCAGATGTATTAACAGCTTAGAAGAACACCAAAAAGGACAAATTATTGTTGGCGGTACAGAGCTAACTGATGATTTGAAAAATATCGAATTAGTACGTAAAGAAGTCGGCATGTGTTTCCAGCACTTCAACCTCTTCCCTCACCTAACGGTATTAGAAAATTGTACCCTTGCTCCTATTTGGGTGAAGAAAATGCCAAAGAAAGAAGCAGAAGCCCTAGCGATGAAGTACCTTGAGCGCGTTCAAATTACCGATCAAGCAAATAAATTCCCAGGACAACTTTCTGGTGGCCAGCAACAACGTGTTGCTATCGCCCGCTCACTTTGTATGAATCCGCAAGTTATGCTTTTTGATGAGCCGACATCAGCACTCGATCCTGAAATGGTTAGAGAAGTGCTTGATGTTATGGTTGAATTGGCAAATGAAGGCATGACGATGCTTTGTGTGACTCACGAAATGGGGTTTGCACGACAAGTTGCTGATCGGGTTATATTCATGGATCAAGGTGAAATCATTGAAGAAAATAATCCACATGATTTCTTTGATAATCCAAAATCTGATCGTACTCAACTGTTCTTAAGCCAAATATTACATTAATTCGTATAATTTAAATGTTTCAAAGAAAACAAGTGATTAGTAGCGCTAACCATAGTTACTTTGAAACATTTACTTACACATTTGTCTGATTTTCATCGCCGCGGTTAAGTAATATACGAGCTAAGTGATGATAACGTGCTTCAGTACAAATATTTTAATGTTGAGTGCTTAGTTAAACTTGCTTTTATGGTAATTTAGCCTCATATATAAATTAATAGTCTCAATATAACTACCCTAAGGGGATTTTTATGAACGATCGTATAGTTAATCGTGACGGCGGTTACGAAGGCTTACTATCTACCAACAAGGTTCTACGTAACACCTACTTCCTACTTTCGTTAACTTTGTTATTTTCTGCAGGTATTGCAGGTGTAGCGATGGCAATGAATGTACCGCCTGTACACTGGATTGTATTACTTGTAGGTTTCTATGGTTTAATTTTCTTAACCGAACGTAACCGAGATAGCAGCTTAGGCTTAGTTTTCGTCTTCGCACTGACTGGATTTATGGGTTATACCTTAGGTCCAATTCTAAACATGTATGTTGGCGCGGGTATGGGCGATGTTGTAATGACTGCCCTAGGTGGTACAGCAGTAACTTTCCTTGGCTGTTCAGCTTACGCACTAACAACTAAACGTGACCTATCGTTCTTAAACGGTATGTTAATGGCAGGCTTTATCGCAATTCTTGTTGCAGTGGTTGCTAATATCTTCTTGAAGATGCCAATGCTGTCACTTGCTATTAGCGGTATGTTTGTTCTGTTCTCATCAGCTGCAATTCTATTGACTACACAGTCAATTGTTCGTGGTGGTGAAACAAACTACATTTCAGCGACAGTAACGTTGTACGTTTCTATCTACAACCTGTTCCTAAGCTTGTTGCAAATTCTTGGTGTTATCAACAGCGATAATAACTAATAGCAACCGCTATTCTTAATACTAAATGCCCGCTATCTTGCGGGCATTTTTATATCAGAAATAGTCAAATACATCAACATAGTGAACAGTTTTACTTGCAGCGCCGTACCACACTCACTATGCTTTGAGCCGTAATGAATACCGAGGCTCACCATGCTTGAATTTAATAAAAAAGAAATCGAAACAGATGCACAAGGCTATCTGAAAAATGTTAGTGACTGGTGTGAAGAACTTGTCCCTTTACTTGCAGAAGAAGAAGGGATTGATCTTTCTGCTGCGCACTGGGAAGTGATCCATTTTGTACGCGAATTTTATTTAGAATTTAATACATCACCGGCTGTCCGTATGTTGGTTAAAGCAATGGCGAAAAAATACGGCGAAGAAAAAGGAAATTCTCGTTATCTTTATCGCCTATTCCCTAAAGGACCAGCAAAACAAGCAACAAAATTAGCCGGGTTACCGAAACCAGTAAAATGCATTTAATTCACTACTGTTACTAACCCTCTGTGGTCACAGGATACGCATTGACTTGCTATTTTGTGACCCTCTGTTATTGACAACAATGTCTACTTAATCGTAAATCCATCAACATGCCGCCATTCCAACTCTTCCGTTGTTATTGACTTAACATCAGCGAGCTTTACCCCGCTCCCTAACCAAAGTAATAACGCATCTATATTTTCTTTTTCACCACAAGCTAAAATTTCCACACTGCCATCAGGTAGGTTTTTCGCATAGCCTTTTAAACTGTATTTCAACCCTTCATGAGCAGTGTGAAAACGAAAACCCACCCCTTGCACACGGCCTGTAATATTCGCTCTTATACATAACTGTGACATTCATCACCTCAAGTTCTAAGTAATTTTGTCGATGTATATGTAGTTACACCATCAATGTTATCTCGCAACCACTTATCTATGCTCATTAGGATGTAAGTATGAAAGAAGTCGCTTTTCGATGGATCGATAAATACCTTATACATTTAAAAATTACAGAAAAATTTTACTTACTTTTTCTTCTTCCGTTTGCCGCTATTATCTTTGTTAGTGCTATTTTAGTTGATGCCGCCTCTCAACAACGCTTAGAAATAACACAGCAACAACTAAAGCTGACCGCTAACATCCTCCAACAACAAAATATTTCTTCTACTGATGCTGCCATTTTACTGCAAAATAGCGCAATAAAAGTGACAAATTCATCATCAGATTCTGTATTAGTGAATGGTCAAAATTATAGTTTACAAGCTGTCACACAGACTGGATTATTTGATTATTTATCAACAACTCAGTTTATAGTCACTGGCATTTTATTGGTTATTATTCTTGCTTCTGTGTACTACATCATGACCTTCATTGGCGGTGCGATGTTTAATATGCAAAAAGCGCTACAAAGTTTAGCCGATGGCGATCTCACCCACCGATTAAATTTCTTTCCTGTTCGAGATGAATTTAGCCTGATTGCTATCACAATTGATAAAGTCGCAGAACGTGAACAACAGTTAGTACTCGCAACGCAACAAGCTGTCGCGCTTATGCAACAAATAAGTGTGGATTTACATCGTCGCAGTGATAACAGTGGTGATTTATCACAATCTCAACAAAGCCATTTAGATTCACTCGCAAGTGCGACTGAAGAAATGGCAAGCTCAATTCGTGAAGTTGCTACCCACGCCCACGAAACATCACTGCAAACTCAAGAAGCACAATCGGTGAGTGAAAATGGTCGTGTAAAAGTAAGCGAAACAAAAAATGCCATTTCGATTCTTTCTAATGAAATTAATTCCGCCGCTCAAGCAGTATCTGCGTTAGATAGCAATGCGGCAAAAATTGATGACGTTGTCACAACCATTAATGGTATTTCAGAACAAACTAACCTACTTGCACTAAACGCAGCAATTGAAGCGGCACGTGCGGGTGAACAAGGGCGTGGGTTTGCCGTGGTTGCAGATGAAGTACGTACCCTTGCTGGGCGTACCCAAAGTGCTACTGTTGAAATTCAGCAAATGATTGAATCACTGCAACAAAATAGCCAACAGCTCATTGCTGTTATGAAAAATACCGTTGATAACGCCATTAACAGTGAACAATTAATGGATTCTGTTGATAGCGAAATTGGCCAAATTAACGAACGAAACCAAGGGATATCTGATCGTAGTTCCGAGATTGCAGCAGCTGCAGAACAACAAGGTGCTGTTGCTGAAAATATCGCAAGCAGCGTTGAACAGGTTCGCACCCAATCCAGTCAGATAGCACAGATGATCAGTGAATCTAGTAATGAGATTGAACAACTGAGCCAGCAAGCACAAACCCTTGAACACTTAATGAGTGGTTTAAAAGCCTCATAACCAGTTCCATTGCTTAAATCCTCTTTTATGCCGCTATCTTGTTTGTATCCGATAAGATAGCGGCTTTTTCATTTGATTTTATATGCCTAGAGAAAGATAATACGCCCCCACTCGAATTCCATACTGGGCATGTTCATGACAGCTTCTATTTATTTGGTAAAAGGCCGCGAAAAATCACTACGTCGTCGCCACCCTTGGGTTTTCTCTCGCGGTATTGATCGCATTGAAGGTAAACCAGGCTTAGGCGAAACCGTCGATATTTACGACAACAAAGGCGAATGGTTAGCAAAAGGCGCTTATTCACCACAATCACAAATTCGCGTTCGCGTATGGAGTTTTGAGAAAAACGAAAATATCGACGTTAACTTCTTTATTAAACGTCTAAACCAAGCACAAGGTTTGCGCGATATTTTAGCTCAGCGTGATGGCTTAACAGGTTATCGTTTAATTGCAGCAGAATCTGATGGCCTACCGGGCATTACGATTGACCGTTACCAAAACTTTTTAGTTTGTCAGTTACTCAGTGCTGGTGCTGAAGCACAACGTGATGTGCTGATTGAAGCGCTTCAACACTGCTACCCAGAATGTAGCATCTACGAACGTTCTGATGTTTCTGTGCGTAAAAAAGAAGGCTTGAAACAACGTACAGGCGTTCTTCATGGTGAAGAGCCACCTAAATTTGTAATGATTGAAGAAAACGGCGTTAAAATTAACGTTGATATTGTTGGTGGTCATAAAACAGGTTTCTATCTTGACCAACGTGACAGCCGTGAAGCTTCTGTTAAATACGTTAACGGCAAACGTGTACTTAACTGTTTCTGCTACACCGGTGGTTTCGGTCTTTATGCACTGAAAGGTGGCGCTAAAGAAGTGGTTAACGTTGATGTCTCTCAACACGCGCTTGATACTGCATTACAAAATGCACAAGACAACGGCTTCCCTGTTGAAAATGCACAATTCTTAAATGCTGATGTATTCAAATTACTACGTGAGTACCGTGATCGTGGCGAGTTATTTGATGTTGTGATTATGGATCCACCAAAGTTTGCTGAATCTAAATCTCAGCTTGTTGGTGCATGCCGTGGTTACAAAGATATCAATATGCTAGCAATGCAAATTCTTAAACCTGGTGGTACGTTACTGACTTACTCTTGCTCAGGTTTAATGGATAACGGCTTATTCCAAAAAATCATTGCCGATGCCGCTCTTGATGCGAAGCGTGATGTTCAATTTATTGAGCGTTTTAGCCAAGCGGCGGATCATCCATTAGATAGCGCCTACCCTGAGGGTTTCTACCTAAAAGGATTTGCGTGTTACGTTAAGTAATCATCAAATTAGCTTTAATTAGTGCCTAATGTAACGAAAGCCCAATGAGCATAACTCATTGGGCTTTTTATTTTCTAACTGTTTATAAGCTTAATTACAAATAGACATTATTTGTCATTGGTATTAATAAAAGAATACAATAAGAAAATACCAATAGCGCATTTAGCTATCAACAAATACAAGGAATTAACATGAAATTACGTACAGCACTTTTAACCTTAGCCGTTTGTGGTGTGAGCTTCTCTTCTTTTGCTAACGTTTCGCTTACACTACCCGACTCAGCTGATCTTGTGCTTGTTAATGGTACAAAAGCGCAAGGTAACGGCCCACTGTCATTAAAAGATGGTGATAATCAAATCGCTTTTCGCTATGAAACTAATTACCGTGAAAACGGCGATACTCACCTATTCAAATCTGAAGTTGTGATCGTCACATTTGATGGTACAGACGCACACTACACATTGAATCTACCTAAAATTCATAGCCAATATGAAGCTAGAGCATTTAACAAGCAGCCAAATGTTGTAATTACAGACAAACAAAATAATGATATCGCCATTAAGCAGGATGTATTAATCAAAAATGGCATGCAAATTGGACGAAATTTTCAGCAAGAAATCGCTAAGTATAATTTAAGTAACGCACCAGCAGCTCTAACCACTGCTATTTCTGTTTCTGTACCTCAAGTACAACAAATTGCTGTTGAAAAAAGTGGAAAAGTCGATCAAGCCTACGTAACCAAGATGCTAAATTACTGGTACAAAAAAGCAGACAAGGCTACGCAAGAACAATTCAAATCTGCTATTAACAAATAAGTAATTTATAAAACTTTTTCTAATCAATAGGATAGCTTACAACTTGTGGCTATCCTACATATTGCATTATAAAAACACTGCGCCAAAAAAGCATTTAACCAGCACTCCTCCGACCACAAAAAAGCCCTAAATACTGTTGAAGACTTGCTTTTAATTCAATAACAGCAAGTTTATTTACATTTTTTTTACACCTTTCCGAGAGCATGTCTGAAGATCAGTACATCGCATCGTGCAAATTTAGCTATCAGCATTATAGTTTTTTTACGGCACTCAAAAAGATTCACAAAAGAATAACGGACAAACTGAGTGTTGCTTATTTTACTGAAACTAAAAGGATACCTAATGGATAATGGTAAACATGGAACGATGAGGAAAGGGATTTTCACTCTTAGTACTCTAACTATGTCATGCTTATTTGCATTCAACGCACAAGCTGCTGTTGATTGTACTGACCTTACAGAATGGAAAAGTGACAGCGTTTATACTGGCGGCGATCAAGTTAAACAAGCGGGTGTTGCTTATAAAGCAAATTACTGGACACAGAATAATTCTCCGAAAGACAACAACGGTCCGTATTCACAATGGGTTCAACTCGATCTTTGTTCTGGTGGCGAGCCACCTATCGACCCACCAGTTGATCCAGTAGAAAATGCAGCACCTACAGCAAGCCTTACAGCACCAACAGCAACAACGGCTATCACAACCGGTGAAACTGTTCTCATCAAAGCAAATGCAACCGACACTGACGGTACTATTGCGAAAGTTGACTTCCTAGTCGACGGACAAGTTGTTGGTTCAACAACAACAGCACCATACGAGTTTGCATGGACCGCAACAGAAGGCGTACATAGCCTTTCAGTTATGGCTTTTGATGATAAAAATGCAGCAAGTAGCCAAGCAAGTGTTAGCGTCGATGTTGCACCTGAAGGACCTGTTAACGAAGCGCCTACCGTTTCTGTTGCTGTTTCAGCGACAAGTGTGGAATTAGGTGAAGTTATTACCATTACTGCTGATGCTGCAGATACTGATGGCACGGTAGAAAAAGTTGATTTCTACGTAAATGGCGCACTGGTTGGCACCGCAGCTACAGCCCCTTATGCTCTTGAATACACAACGGTTCAAGCTGGCAATGCAAAAATCTTTGCTCGTGCAACTGATGACCAAAACAAAACTTCTGATTCTGCCGTAAGTTCTGTTGCAGTTAATGGCGCTGTTGTATCAAATGGTTGTCGTCCTGACGGTTTATACCAAACTGAAGGCGTAAATGTGCCTTACTGTTCTATCTATGATGAAGATGGCCGTGAAATGATGGGGGTTGATCACCCTCGTCGTGTTATTGGTTACTTCACTAGCTGGCGTGCAGGCGATGATCCTCAAAGTAGCTACTTAGTTAACGATATTCCATGGGAACAACTAACTCACATTAACTACGCATTCGTTAGTATTGGTGAAGACGGTAAAGTTAATATCGGTGACACATCAGATCCAAGTAATGCCGCTGTAGGTATGGAATGGGATGGCGTTGAAATCGACCCAGCACTTGGCTTTAAAGGTCACTTCGGTGCACTTGCAACAGCAAAAGCGAAACACGATGTTAAAACATTAATCTCTATCGGTGGCTGGGCTGAAACAGGCGGCCACTTCGGCACAGATGGTGGTCGTGCAGCTGATGGTGGATTCTACACGATGACAACAAATGCTGATGGTTCTATTAACCATGCAGGCATTGAGAAATTCGCCACATCTGCTGTTGAAATGTTACGTAAGTACAAGTTCGATGGCCTTGATATTGATTACGAATACCCAACGTCTATGGCGGGTGCAGGTAATCCATACGATAAAGAGTTCATGGAACCGCGTCGTCCATACCTATGGGCTTCTTACCAAGAACTGATGAAAGTACTTCGTGAAAAACTGGATGTTGCTTCAGCAGAAGATGGCATTCACTACATGCTAACGATTGCAGCACCATCATCTGGTTACCTACTACGTGGTATGGAAACATTTGATGTAACGAAATACTTAGATTATGTAAACATCATGTCTTACGACTTACACGGTGCTTGGAACGACCACGTTGGTCATAATGCTGCGCTATTTGATACAGGTAAAGATTCAGAGTTAGCACAGTGGAACGTATACGGCACTGCAGCATACGGTGGTATTGGTTACCTTAATACTGACTGGGCTTACCACTACTTCCGTGGTTCAATGCCTGCTGGTCGTATCAATATCGGTGTTCCATACTACACCCGTGGTTGGCAAGATGTTAAAGGTGGGGATAACGGTCTATGGGGTCGTGCAGCACTACCTAACCAGTCTGAGTGTCAGGCTGGTACTGGTGAAGGCGAGAAGAACAACTGTGGTTACGGTGCTATCGGTATCGACAACATGTGGCACGATCTTGATCCAAATGGTAAAGAAATGGGTGCCGGTTCTAACCCAATGTGGCACGCGAAAAACCTTGAGCAAGGTATCTTCGGTTCGTACACAGCCGCTTATGGCTTAGATCCTGTTAATGATCCACAAGATAAACTTGTTGGTTCGTATACCCGTAATTACGATGATGTCGCTGTTGCACCATGGCTATGGAATGCAGAGAAGAGCGTATTTATCTCTACAGAGGATAAAGCATCGGTTGGCGTGAAAGCTGACTACGTAATTGATAAAGAAATCGGTGGTATCATGTTCTGGGAGCTTGCAGGCGACTACAACTGTTACTTATTTGATGCAAACGGTAAGCGTACTAACACTATTGACGCAACTGAAAAGGCATGTGCTTCTGGTAACGGTGAGTACCACATGGGTAATGCGATGACAAAAGCTATCTACGATAAGTTTAAGTCAGCAACTCCATATGGTAATACAATCGCAACAGGTGCAATCCCAACTCAAGCAATTGATATTGCAGTTAACGTTAGCGGCTTCAAAGTTGGTGACCAAAACTACCCTATCAACCCAACCGTAACCTTTACCAATAACACAGGTACTGATTTACCGGGTGGAACTGAATTCCAGTTTGATATTCCAGTATCTGCACCCGATAACGCGAAAGATCAATCTGGTGGTGGTCTGAAAGTCATCTCTTCTGGTCATACTCGTGGTGATAACATTGGTGGCTTAGACGGAACAATGCACCGTGTTGCCTTTACTCTGCCTAAGTGGAAAACATTACCAGCGGGTGAAAGCTACGAGCTAGACTTTATTTACTACCTACCAATCTCAGGCCCTGCTAACTACTCAGTGAATGTAGATGGTAATGAGTATGCGTTTAAGTTTGAGCAACCAAACCTACCTATCGGTGATTTAAATGCCGGTGGTGGTAATAATGGTGGCGGCGATACGGGTGGTAATAATGGCAACTGTGATTCAGATGGCCTAAATACTTACCCTAACTGGCCTCAGACTGATTGGCAAGGTACGCCAACTCATGCTGGTAGCGGCGATGAAATCATCCATGATGGTGCTGTATACAAAGCTAACTGGTGGACATCATCAGTACCAGGAAGTGACGGTAGTTGGACGAAAGTTTGTAACATCTAAATCAACGTCTAAGTAAAGTCCTACAAGCAGGTAGTTCGCTACCTGCTTTTTTAGTCACTGAAATCTAGAAAATAGGCTTTTATATAAATAAGATCGTTTACGTGGTTATTTTTCAACGCAATTTCATTTTTTCCAATAAAAAGAATTATTTTTACTTTAGTGAGCACCATTATATTTTTATATCTTAAAACAATTACTTAGTAGCCTATCAACGACTAAACGTGTGATTTACACATCCCAGATAAACTGATATCTATAAATATAATTAAATGCTGTTCTTTTTTATAACTCACTGTTATTTAATGTTTATCTTTAATCCTCTATGAAATAAACATCGCTCAATGCATTCCCTTAAGGCATAGCACTACATTCACACTACCTATTAATTCGTTATTTTTATGCTAAAGTTTAGCCCGCAAAACATCCACGTAAGCATTGTTCGATGGTAGTACTGACTTAATGAAAAAAGCAATATGTCTAATAATTTTGATCATGTGTTCTTTGTCATTCCAAACATCAGCACATGCTCTTCATACTGAAAGAAAGAATACTGATATCGTAGTAGATTATGTTTACCAAAAAGCACATCTTAAAAACAAAATTAACTACGACGTATTTAAACAAGCCTTTATTGCGTATAACAAAACCAAAGGCAAAAAAAAGTCATTACTGACAATCATTGATTATAGTAAACCATCAACACAAAAAAGATTTTATGTGATTGATTTAAAACAAAACAAATTACTTTACAAAACATACGTATCGCATGGCATGAATAGCGGTTTGCTTAAAGCCGATAAGTTTTCGAATCGAGTAAATTCGCACAAAACGTCACTGGGTACATTTTTAACCGAATCGACTTATATAGGTGGTAATGGTTATTCTCTTAAACTAAATGGCTTAACCCGTGGTAAAAATGACAACGCACTAAAACGCTATATTGTTATTCATGGTGCAAAATATGTTTCTGAAAAGTTTATTAAACGTAATGGCTATTTAGGTCGTAGTTGGGGCTGTCCAGCCCTACCTGAAGCAATTGCAAAGAAAATTATTGATACTATCAAAGGCGGTAGTGTTATTTTTGCTTACGCTTAATTTATTCATTGAAACGGGCTGTTAGTATTTAGCTAAAATAAGTTAAATGATAACAGCTTTTTTGTACCTCTATTTTCAATCAAGCCTTTTACTCCCTATAACTCATCCGTTAAGTTGTGATTTACTGTGTAATGTTAGAATGGTTTTAATTTTTCGAGGTTTAGTATGAATAAAGCACTTGTTGTTATTGATTTTATTAATGATATCGTTGATTTAAACGGGAAAATACCTAGTTGTGCTCAACAAGTTATTGATAATAATACAATTGAAAATGCAAACCGCTCAATTCTATGGGCACAAAGCCAACATATTCCTTGTATTTATGTCAAAGTAGGTTTTCATAATCACTATCTCGATCTCCCCCTACACTCGCCAATGTTTGGTAAAGCGCAATCTATCAATGCATTAAACTTGAACGATTGGGGAACACAATTTCATCAAAATTTACTGATAAGTAAAGACGATATTGTGATCACTAAACCAAGAGTCAATCCTTTCCATAACACACAGTTAGATAGCGTATTAAGTGCAAATAAGATCACTGATATTTACTTTTGTGGGGTAAGCACAACATGGGCGATTCAATCTGCGGCTAGAGATGCTCATGATAGAGATTATCAGGTGCATATTATTGCAGATGCTTGTACAGCGGCAACAGAAGAAGAACACAATATTTCACTTGCAACCTTGGCTCGCATAGCAACAATACACCAATCAACGGATATTAAATAAAAGCGATGTGAGTTTCATACTGGTATGAATGGTTGAAATAAATAAACCGCATAATCTTTTTTATAGCAACAAGATATTATGCGGTTTTATTATGATTTAAATATCATCTTCCCAAGGCATATCAGGAAGCGCTGCTAAGTTTTCGCTATAACGCTTGAGATCAAATTTACCATCATTTTTCATAACATCAAAAACTTCAATGGATAATGCGCACGCTATCATTTGAATTGCTTCATCTCGTGGTGTGCCTGTCATCACAAGACGCATTAGCGTTTCTTTAACAACTAACGGCTCACCGTCAGCAAGTTGATTTTCAACCGTCTCAACAAGCATATCGCCTGTCATGATATCTTCGTTTTCCATTTATAACAGCCTATCTAAAATTTGACATATTCTAACTTAACTCGTTAGGTAATAGCTAACCTAGACCAATAAGCTAAACAATATGTTTAATCATTAACCTTAAGCAATGATAACAACGCAGGTGTTGCCTCTTTCATTGATGTAAACGAATGCTGAGCCTGAGCAGTTAATTCTATATTATGACTATTTACAAAAACCGCATAGGTATTAGCACTCAGTGCTGACATTAATCCAGTACGGCTATCTTCTACTGCAACCGCCTTTTCAGGCAGCACACGCATTGTTTTACAGGCCTGTAAATATACATCTGGCGCAGGTTTATTATTTGCCACTTCATATCCACTGAATACATGCTCAAAGAGTGCTAACCAGCCATGTTGCGCTAAAACACCTTGCACGTAATCTTTTGGAGCTCCGGTGACGACAGCCATCGGCACTTTACCCGATAAGGTTTTGAGCAATTCATCCACACCAGGCATCGGTGGTATGCCTTTTTCAACGATCATCTTCTCTGTTAATGCTTCCATCTCTTCAATCATTACCGTTTCCGTTAGCGGTATATTGTATTGATAGATAAAGTGCTCTGCGATCTGAGGCCAAGTTACGCCAGCGTACTGAGACATGAACGTCTCAAAATTTAGTTCAACGCCATAGCTAGCTAAATACTGACTCCAATTCACAGCATGAAAGCGCTCAGAGTCAACGAGTGTGCCATCAAAATCAAAAAATATCGTTTGCATGTACTACCTGAAAAATACGAATAATTCTTACTTTATAGCACGACTATGATTATCCATGTAGCTTGTTAGTTAAACATCTGTAGGGATCGTACAAGCTGCATTCTGTTCAAGTAATCTCATTACCTGTTTGATTTCAACGGCAGGGCTAAAATAGAAACCTTGAATATAGTGGCAGCCCATTTTAGATAAAATACGCACTTGAGCTTCAGATTCAACACCTTCAGCAACAACATCTAGGTTTAGCTTTCGGCTCATATCCATCACGAGAGAAACTAAAATTTGGCTTTCAACACTATGTTCTATATCAATAATGAAACTTCTATCAATTTTTATGACATTTGGTTTATTGGCGATAATAGCTGACATTGAGGAATAACCTGTGCCAAAATCATCAATCGCAATAGATATCCCTTTTTGAGAAAATTCAGATAATAATTCCAAAATATTATTACCTTCATCTAATGCTGCAGATTCGGTTATTTCAATCATGATTTTATCAAACGGTAAGTTATATCGTTCAATAACATCGTAGATATATTTTTGATCACAGCTTGAGAACTCACGAACAGAACGATTTATAGATATACAAATATCAGTAAAACCCTGCTGACGAATATATGCAAGATCACAACACGCTTTATCAAAAACTATTTTCCCAAGATCACCAATCAGGCCATATTTCTCTGCCATCTCAACGAAAATAACAGGTGATATATACCCTTCTTCTTCATCAAACCAACGCGTAAGAGCTTCAAACTTACATATTTTACCTATTTCAATGTCAATAATTGGCTGATAATAAACTTGTATTTTATATTCTGATATAGCTTTAATTAGACGATCTTTCAATCTTAATTGACGTATATATTCCGCTTGTAATTTTCCATCATAAATAGAAATACCATTGCACCCATTACGCTTTTGTTCATACATTGCATAATCAGCATTCTTTAATAAATCTAGATGTGTAAAACCACTTTCTGGATATGACGAAATACCAATACTAATTGTAATATCCAATTTAATAGTGTCGATATAAATAGGTTGAAGCAATACGCCTATTAAATCTTCAGCATATTTTTTAGCTTCAGAAGATGAGTAGCCTTTGAGTAAAATAGCAAATTCATCACCACCATATCTACAGACTAAACTGTCATCACTACAATGTTTTAATAACGTTTCAGCAATATATTTTAGAAGTTTGTCACCTACAGCGTGACCGTATAAATCATTGATTGCTTTAAAGTCATCAAGATCAATAAATAGAATGGAAAACGCCTGATAACAACGATCGTCTGCTTTGTTGTCTTTAACAAATACGAGTTCTTTTTCTACCATTTCACTAAAACAACGGCGATTCATAAGTGTGGTTAGCGCATCATTATTCGCATAAAAACGTAATTTTTTTTCTGTTTGTTGGCGTACGCTAACGTCATGAAAAACTCCAAGATAGTTAACGACTTCATGATTATCATCTTCAATTTTATTTATTGTCATTTCTTCAGGATAAACATGACCATTTTCCCGGCGATTATAGAGCAGTCCTTTCCATTGGCCTGTCGTTTCCACACTATGCCACATGTTTTCATAGAACCGTTTATCATGCATGCCAGACGCTAATATGCTTGGATTTTTTCCGATCACATCCTCTTTTTTATATCCTGTCACTTGCTCAAATGACTTATTTACCGTAACAATATTATTGCAGTGATCAGTAATAACAATACACTCGGAAGTATTATCAAAGACAGTTTTTGCTAAATTCAATTGCTGAACAGTTGATATTGATTCTGTGATATCAGTTAACACACCAGCTATTTTTTCATTTTTACCAAAAGCATCAACTTCAACAACACGACCTTCACACTTAAACCAACGATCAGTTAAATTGCTATCATTATTAACTGAAGAAGGATTTGTTCTAAATTCAAAACTAAATAACTGACACTTATTTTTTTTAATTTTTTTGAAAGCATTAATTGCAGCTCTTCGCTCATCTTTATGAATGATTGATATCCAATCATGAAGCGAATTAACTTTACCACTTTCAACTTGCAAAAGATCCCATATTTTAGGTGATGTTATTGTCTGATTATTTGAAAAATCATACTCCCATACACCTTCTATAATTGCATTATAAGTAACATGTAATTTATTTGATGTTATAGAGAGCTCTGATGATAAATGATAAAACTCAGTTATATCTTGAACAATGCCACGTACTAGGTTCGTATTTCCATTATCATCTTTAAATATATTCGATTCATTTCTAACATATTTAATTTTTCCACTCGGCAATAATAAACGATATATAATATTATAGCTTGAATGTGATGATATTATTATATTATTCATAAAATGAATAACACGATCTCTATCTTCAGGATGGATGTATTCCTGAACTAATTTCAAATTTGGCGTTAGCTGCTTATCGACTTCATAAATATGGTATACTTCTTGACTCCAAGCAAATGTGTTTGTCTGTACATCCCATTGCCAATTACCCAACTTAGCAACACGTTGAGATGACTCCATCTCACTTAACAACAGCTTTTGCTCAGCTAGTAATGCTAAGTAATGAAGCTCTGAACCTAACTGTTGACCAATACCCTCACACCAATTAAATTGTAGAGGTGTTAAAGTAGTGGGTTGTTCAAACAAGCAAACGAGGATACCTATCACATCATCATATTTTGAAAAAATAGGAATACCTAAATATGCTTCAAAACCATACTCAACCAGTAATTTATCTTTAGGATAAACAAGATACGCTTGCGAGCTCAGCAAGTATATTGCACCGCTTTCTAACACTTTACGACAAGGTATATCATCTAGCATATAGCTAATATTACTGACTTTTTTGTTACCATTGACGTAATAAGCTAATGACGTTGCTTTTGTACCAGTTTTATTAAAATAGGCTATATAAAAATGATCTGGCTTTAATTCATCATATACCGATTGCATGGTTTTACAGATAAAATCTTTACCATATTGGTTTCGTTTTAAAGCTTTTAGTTCAGTAACCATTAAATGCTCTAACCTAGCTGTTCTGAATTTGATTTATTTATAAAGTTTATGATTTGAATATACAGTATCATTTAATTGAAAAAAAGTTTCTAGACATAGATGCCTAGATTTGTCATGCCTATTTTGATTTAAATCAGATTACGTATTAGCTTTTAAGCAATAATTCTATGTTTTATTGCATTTTGAAAATAAATATATGAAACTTATTCTATAAAACTTTAGCCTTTAATGCTTTTATCATATAAGAAATACTATCTTACTGATTGAAATATCTTACTATTTTCAATAATTGATATAATCAATATTAATAGCATCGTGTTTAATTTAATATTTAATTCAAATATATTACATATTAAAAAGATAAAAAGGAGCCAAAAGCTCCTTTTTTATCATTAATTAACGAGAGATATCTAATTGATTACCTGTAACCCCATTAGTTCGGAACCAACCAGCGATACTAAAACGACGTTGTGTTGCTGGCAACACTTCATGAGGGAAGAATTCAGATAAGAATACAACTAAACGCCCCGCTTTTGGGTCTAATGTTGCTAATTCATTATCATCTAAATCATACATTTTTAAACGACCACCGTGTTCGGGTAGCCAATCATCATTAAGGTAAAATACCGTTGTTAATTTACGATTTTCTTGACCACGAAAACAATCTAAATGCTTTTGATAGAAATCACCGTGCTCATATTTGGCAAAATGTGCTTCATATTCAAATAAGCCAAGAAAAAAGTGACGATTCACCTCTAGGCGAATTTCATTCATTCGTTTTAAAAAATTGGCAACAGGCTCTCCCATCTCAGCCGAGAGCCATTGAATTTTATCGCTTCGAATAGATTTTTGGGTGGTATATTCATCTTTTCGGCCAATTCCCGCTTGGCTCCAATCATCGGGAATGCAAGCTTTAAGTGCTTTAACCTCATCCTGAGCTAAAAAGTCATCCCAGACAAACCAACCTTGCGTGAATAAAGCATCAATAAGTTTGTCGTAATTCATATTCGTTCCAATCGAGATAAAAAAAGATTTATATCGCCTGTTGGTGTTGAGAGCAAATCAGAAAATTTATACTCAAATGCAATTTTTCTACTGCTGTGATGTTTTGTTACACCATTAATAAAAACCACATTATGATTAAAATAAATGATATTGTGTTTGCTGGTTTTTACTTAATTCATCAATCGACTTTACCCCATGGAAATGCTCAATCCATGCAATATTACTTCTCGGAAACTCTATTTTAATAGCTTTTTTAATGTGTTTTTTCAACGCACTAGACTCAGATACAATATTCTGCTCAATGTAGCCAAACTGCTTAAACACATAATCTGTTGATGACTGTTTCAATACTTTAAAACCACGATCTTTTTTAAAAGTCAGTACTTCAAATGCATCACCAACCTGCATCGACTTTAAAAAACGTTCACAACCGGATTCAACCTGAGAAATATGTAACTTTGACATTAACAACCTCTTAATCAAGTAAATCTGTTTTCGCTATCAATTTACAAAAATGTGCTTTTATGAGTACTTCACTAATAAAAATCACTGTCAGTACTTCATCTTTCACTGTAAACGCAACCCTAAATGCAACATCAGGTTTCACAATAATCTTATATTCTAAGACTCTCAATTTAGAAGAAAAAGCATGAGGTACCGATTTAATTTTTCCATTATGTAACGTTAATAAGAGCGGTAATCGTTCACGAAGATCACACATGATTGCTTCTTCGTAACAGGCATGTTGATGGAAAAACTTACGTAAATGTCGATTGTTATCTATACAAATATTCATGCTTTTTTCTTTTCATATAAGAATTTTAAAAAGCATACGCTGCAGACTAATAGTTAGAAATATAAATATTTTTAAGGGAGGGTTAAGTGATAGTTAATCTCTAGAAGCTAAATGATAGCCCTTAAGATAGGGCGTACCATTAAGTTTTTATTTTTGCTATACGTTATTTAGCCGTTACACGCAGATTATTTTTATTATCTCTATTTTGGCGAATATGTTCATCACTTTGAACAATATTCTCCTGCTTTGCTAGGCGATCATATAGCACAACATTGACGGAGGCAGCTAAATTCATGCACCCGACAGTAGGAACATAAACAACATGATCGGCTTTGTCTGCAACATCTTGTGCGATTGAACCATCTTCAGGGCCAAAGATGTAAATCGCTTTTTCTGGATGCGTAAAATGAGGAAGTAATGTTGCGCCTTCTGCAAAATCGACACACACAATCTTCATATCTACGGGTAGATCATCAATCATTGATGCTACCCCAGTCAAAGGAATTGTCTGTTGCATTTGTTTCGTGTCAGTTTGAAACTTTGCCGCTTTATCATATCGGGTTCCTGTATATAAAACCGCATCCGCCTGATAACACCCTGCAGCTCTTAGTACCGCTCCAACATTTGTAGGGCTTTTAGGGTTAGTTAACCCAATAATGACTGACGCCTCTTTCATTGCTAGATGTACCTTTTCATTGTAATAAAAACGAAGATTAGAGCTTTATTTTACCAAAGCTCTAATAATGACGATATTGATCGTTGTGCTCAACAATCAACGGAATTAATGAGGAGTTAGTCTATTTCTTCGTGTTCTGCGATGCGAGCACGTCGAAGTGCAGCTTCTTCCATCACAGCATTTATTTCCGCCATCACGCTATCAATATCTGCGTCGGCATCAGTTTCAACATAAATACCGGTTAGTTCAGTCTCTGGCTTTAATGTTCCAGCTTCAAATAATGCCCACATTTCTTTTGCGTATTGTGTATTAAGCAACTCAGGTACATATTGACCATAATAGTTAGCCATATTTTTAACATCACGCTCAAGCATCCATTTGGCATTATTATTGGCTGAGGCATCTACTGCTTGCGGTAAATCAATAATAACAGGGCCATTAGCATCCACTAACACATTAAACTCTGATAGATCGCCATGAATAAGGCCGATGCATAGCATACGTTTAACATAGTTAATCATTAGCTCATGGTGGTGTAATGCCTGATCTTTAGTTAGCGTGATATCGTTGAGTCGAGGTGCAACATTACCATCTGCATCGGTGATCAACTCCATCAATAATACGCCATCAAAACAGCCATAAGGCACAGGCGCTCGTATATCAGCTTTGGCTAACAACGACAACGCATCAACCTCAGCTTGCTGCCACACTTTTTCTTGTTCATCACGGCCAAACTTAGAGCCTTTTTCCATCGCTCGAGCACGACGACTATTGCGCACCTTTCGCCCCTCTCGATATGAGACGGCTTTTTTAAAACTACGTTGATCTATTTCTTTGTAAACTTTAGCGCAACAGATTTTTCCACCACTGCGAACAACATATACGGAAGCTTCTTTGCCACTCATTAATTGTGATAAAACATCATCAATAAGGCCATCCTCTACAAGAGGTTGTAATCGTGGGGGTATCTTCATTGCACCTACATAAATTAATTACAAAACAAACTTTCAATTTATCGCATTATCACTTGCTTTGAATTTTTAACAAGCATCGAAATCAATTTATTCTTATTCTCTTCAAATCGCTCTTATATTTACTAAGAAATCGTTCGATTTGGTGAGTGAAAGTGAGCTTCTAGTACTAGTAAATAATTGAACCAACATCAAATCGTCATATGTAATATGCCGTGTATCTATAGTGAAGTATTTCGGCTATCACAATACCTCTACTAAATTTACCGAAGTTATGCTTACTTGCCTTTCTCACGCTAACCTTTAACAAAAAAATAACAATTATTAATAATCAGCAACGCTTTTAGCCAAGGAATGCATATGAACAAAAGAATTAAATATCTTCCCTTCTTATTACCCCTATTTAGCTTTAATGCTCAGGCAAACTCAATCGAGTGGGTTAATGGTAAAACCAAGGTCGTTAATGGCGATACCGTTATATACAATGAACAATGTTATATCGCACAAAATAATCCAGGCTCATGGGAAACACCTTCACCATCGTCTAATTGGTTTTGGCAACCGACCGAATGCGGTGGTTCTCCCCCTCCAACATGCAAGGATAATCAAGAGTTAATCGATGACATTTGTGTCGATATTGTTGAACCTGTGGTCTGTCCAAATGGTCAAATATTGGTTGATAATATCTGTGTCGATGAAACAACACCTCCGGTATCTGATATCACGTTATGGATTGCGGGAGAAACAAAAGTTAATAACGGTGATATTGTTAGCTACCAGTCTCAATGCTTTGAAGCTAAAAATGGTCCTGGATTATGGGAAACACCTAAGTCATCATCATGGTTTTGGAATGAAACAAGTTGCCCAGATACGCCCCTAGAACCGATTGAGTGCCCTGACGGCTCTACCGCACCAACGATTGCAGAATGTCCTACTGAACCACCAACAGAAGTTACTTGCCCTGACGACACTATCGCCGAAAACTACGATAGCTGCCCTGCAACACAAGCTATTTTTGTTAGCCCTAATGGCAACGATAATAATAACGGCTCATTCACTAAGCCTTACAAAACCCTAAAGAAAGCTTTATCTCAAGCTAAAGCAGGCAGCATTATTGAACTGGCAGAAGGTCGTTATAAAACAGCAGAAGTCATTGATAAGGCTAACGGGATCAGCGAAGCACCCATAGTGATCAGAGGAAATAACAGCGTCTTTGATGGCACCATAGATATTACGACACCATGGCAACAACACGACGGTAATATTTACAAAACGCAAATCAATCAAGATATTTGGCAACTGTTTATTGACGATAAAATGGTGATGTCAGCGCGTTGGCCTAATGCTCAATTAAGTGATGGCTCACTGTGGGATATGAAGTCGACATGGCGTCATCAAGCCCCTGAAAGTCGTTTCGGTGAAATGATTGATGAACGCCCGTATGAAAAGATCATTGTTAAAAACAGTGGTAATGAATATCAACCTCTTCCTAGTGATGTAAACACACAATCACTAGCTGATTCAGGTATTGATGCAACAGGTGCCATTGCCATCATGAACATTGGTTCTTGGTTGAACTGGGCACAAGTGATTGATAGTCACACGGTTGGTAGTGATCGCTTTACCTATAGTACCGATTTTTCTCAATCAGGCACTGCGATGAAAAAAGCCGCTACTAATATGCTCTCTAAAGGCAATTTTTGGGCAAATAAAAACGGCAAATATGAAGAAGGCCACTATTACCTTGAAGGTAAACTCGCGCTATTAGATAGTCCCAATGAGTGGTTCTTTGATAAGCAAACGAAAACCGTTTATTTATGGGCACCCGATAATGCTGATCCTAACCAACTTCATGTGCGTGGTAAGCAACAGACCTATGGCTTAACCATCCGAAATTCTAGCCACCTTATTTTCGATAATGTCGACTTTTTTGCGACAGCATTTACAGTGATAAGCTCACAGTCTATTACCTTTAATGATCTTGATGCGAAATATTACGCGTATTCAAAGCGCATGTTAGGTGACTTAACTCGCCCTCAAACCATTAAGTTTATTAATAACAATAAAGCCATCACAGAAACACACAACAAGATCACCAATAGTTACCTTGCTTACACTGATGGACCTGCGTTTGAGATGATCAAAGAAAACAGTAACGTGGTAGATAATAACCTTATCCATGATATTGACTATTCAAATCTAGGTACAGGTGGTGAAGGCTCCATTAACATGGCTTCACAAAGCCAGAATATCACTTTTAGCAATAACACTTTTCATACCGCAGGTAACTCTGAAGGTGTACGCGTTGGCGCTCGCTCTAAAGTCATTGGTAACCATGTATACAACACCAGTCTATTACAACATGATGGCGCAGCAATCAATGTGGGGATTGATGAACAAGCAGGCACAGAGATCGCTTATAACTGGGTACACGATACACCAAAAGCAGGTATTCGTTTTGATGGTGTCGAAGGTGCGGCTAAAACAGGTAAAGATGGCTTAGTTCATCACAACGTTGTGTGGAATAGCGCCTTCAATATTATTAAAGGTGATACGCAAGGTACCTACAATAACTTGATGTTTAATAACATCATCACAGATCTAATCATCTTTAATAAAGCGTCAGCTGGTGGATTGAATGACAGCTCTGAAACGCTAAACAACTTAGTAGGGACACTTCAAGGGCGTAAATCGGGTACTAGCGAGCAATTAACTGTGCCGGGTATGGTAGCGAATAATATAACAGGTAATACATCTGAGATCTTAAGCCACTTAAGGGGCGCTTATTGGGGTGACTTTAGACCGAAAGATAACGCAATGACCATTGATATGGGAACAACTAACAGTAGCTTAATGGCGATTGATTATCTTGGCTCTTTCCCTGATATTGGCGCTTATGAATATGGAGCCCCTAACACTTGGATTCCAGGTCATAGGCATTCAATCGCCTCTAACCCTGTCCCTTTTGATAAGGCTGCCAATGTTGATCTGAATATTGAATTAATGTTCTCACAGGATCTCAACCGATTTAGTTATGATGTCTACTTAGGTAAGAATATCGACGCCTTATTGCCCATTGATAAAGTAGATAATAAGTATAGCTTGAATGATCTTTTGCCAAATACTCAATATTACTGGCGTGTCGATGTTACCGATGATAGCAAAGTAACGACTGGAAATATTTGGTCATTTCATACTAAGTAACCAAAAGAAAGCCTCAGTCTCTTTGATTGAGGCCTTCTTAATATCACCGCTGTTATTACAGCGGTTTATATTATCTAATAAGCCACTATCACATTGATATATATCATATTTATAACATCAACAAGCTTAAAAAAATAAAAGATCACCGAAATAAGTAAAAATATTTGATAATGAATAGCATATTAAAAGTATACTCTTATCTAGATCTTTCGCTAATATACTAAATAATTATATTTTCATTTGTTATATAAATAGGATTATCTCATTGAACTTTATTTTGGATAATATTGTAGCAATAACATTATCTTTATTACTCTTTAACTTTGTTATTAGTTGGTTATTTCGTTCTAAAGCGTTTGCCATTATTCGAGGCGTTATTTTAACTTTTTATAGTTTAGTTTTTCTTAGCTTATTTAGTACGTTAGTGAGTGTTATACCTCCCTTCATTATATTACTATTATGCAGTTTAGTATTTATAGACACCTTTCTTCTTCTACGACCAAAGATGCAACCTTTTTGGGTTAGAATATTAATTAATTGGCCTGGGCAATGGTTTTTAGGATCAACGATAATCGCCTTCCCTTGGGCAATATGGTTACTTTTTTTCAAAAGTGCCGACTTCTTATATGTTCCCTATATACTCGGTCTGATAGGTGTCTTACAAAATTTTCGCATAAACGAAGAGAATATATTTATTGACCTTAATAATAAGGCTCAGCCATCAGATTTGAGTCGATTAGATTTAGCAAATCCGACTTCAAATAGTGATGAAAATCTACATATTATACAATTAACAGATCCTCATTTAGGTCCATATATGTCTGTTGCTAGGCTTGAACGCATTTGCAAAAGTGCAGTAGCGAAAAAGCCGGATCTCATTTTGTTAACGGGTGATTTTTTAACCATGGAATCAAAAGGATCAACACAAGTACTGTCACAATCACTGAGCCCACTTAAAGAATATAGTGGAAAAGTATTTGCATGTATGGGTAACCATGATTACGAAGCGCCTGAAATAGTAAAAGAAGCATTAGCTAACAATAATATTCATTTATTAATTGACGAGGCTCAGATAGTACAAACTCGTCTAGGCCCTGTTCAAATTATTGGTTTTGATTTTCATTTTAAAGATAGAGCGTCAAAACTTCTTAGAGCAATTGGTAACTTACCTAATAAAAGCAAAGTCATTGCAAGTATTGCAATGTTACATGATCCAACACATATCCGAGATATTCCGACAAAGAGCCACTCTATAGATTTATTTTTAAGTGGTCATACCCATGGTGGGCTTATAGGGTTAGTGAGCCTCGGTTTTAAAACGACGGTGATCAGTTTATTGTCCAAATCCCCTGATCATGGGCTATGGGGAATGGAAAACACAAAATTATATGTACATCGTGGCACTGGTCATTATGGTTTTCCTTTTCGGTTAGGTGTTCCGACTGAACATAGTGTTATCAACGTTATCTTAAATAAATCAAAATAACATTAACTGAGTAGTACAGTGAACAACTCACTGTACTACCTTCTTTTAGTGACCAATGCTCTCAAATAAGCTTTAAGTACAAGTATGCGTAATAACGGCGGTTTAAAACAAAATAGGAAAGCAACCAGAAAAAGACAGGGCTAAGTTTTTGATTAGCCTAGAAACAACAAAGCCCCAGCGTGAGCTGAGGCTTTATCGTTTGTACTGGTGCCCGAGGACGGACTTGAACCGTCACTCCCGAAGGAAACGGATTTTGAATCCGTCGTGTATACCAATTTCACCACTCGGGCTTAATTCTTAGAGAATGGAGGCGCGTCCCGGAGTCGAACCGAGGTCCACGGATTTGCAATCCGCTGCATAGCCACTCTGCCAACGCGCCATTTTTACTTCTCAATTAGATGGTGCCCCGGGCCGGACTTGAACCGGCACAGCGCGAACGCCGAGGGATTTTAAATCCCTTGTGTCTACCAATTCCACCACCAGGGCACGCAATTTCTTGCGATGGTTAGACACCATCTGTGATTACCGCTTTCGCCATAATCTTTAATTTGGAGCGACACACGAGGTTCGAACTCGTGACCTCAACCTTGGCAAGGTTGCGCTCTACCAGCTGAGCTAGTGTCGCATAGATTCTCATAAGAGAATGGAGGCGCGTCCCGGAGTCGAACCGAGGTCCACGGATTTGCAATCCGCTGCATAGCCACTCTGCCAACGCGCCATTTTTACTTCTCAATTAGATGGTGCCCCGGGCCGGACTTGAACCGGCACAGCGCGAACGCCGAGGGATTTTAAATCCCTTGTGTCTACCAATTCCACCACCAGGGCACGCAATTTCTTGCGATGGTTAGACACCATCTGTGATTACCGCTTTCGCCATAATCTTTAATTTGGAGCGACACACGAGGTTCGAACTCGTGACCTCAACCTTGGCAAGGTTGCGCTCTACCAGCTGAGCTAGTGTCGCATAGATTCTCATAAGAGAATGGAGGCGCGTCCCGGAGTCGAACCGAGGTCCACGGATTTGCAATCCGCTGCATAGCCACTCTGCCAACGCGCCGCAAAATTCCTAAAGAAGTTATCTTCTCCAGAATTTTTTGCCCTCAACGAGTCACCTCGCTGCGGTACGTGGTGTAATTTACTGATTTTACAGAATCAGTCAACGAAAAATTATGACTTTTTATTTAACTGGTTAAATTCCATAACATCGAACCATAAATCAGCCCATAAATGATCAAAAACCAGACAATCTTATTGTTTGAATTTAGTTTGCTTATAAGATTGCAGATCGCGATAACGATGCAGCAAAATCCTCATAACTAAATTCATTAAGTTTTTCGATACTGCCATTACTGCGACGGCAATAAATACTTGGCATACGTAAACCATTAAACCAATTTAACTTCACCATGGTATAACCTGCGCTGTCTGCAATATGTAATTTCTGTCCAATCGTTAATGGCTGTTCAAAACTGGCAACACAGAATTGATCGCCTGCTAAACAAGAACAGCTGCCAATCACGTATTGATGGCTCCCCTCTTTTGACGATTCTGTGATTGTTGCGGGTTCATTATAAATTAAGGTATCAAGCCGATGTGCTTCTGTCGCACTGTCTACAATGGCAGTTTTCATACCGTTCTCGACAATATCAACCACAGTCACCACTAAGTCAGTCGTTTGGGTAATAATAGCTTCACCCGGCTCAAGATATAACTGAACACTAAAACGCTCTGAAAATGCTTTTAATGCAATAGCTAACTTTTCTAGCTCGTAATCCGGCCAAGTAAAGAAAACACCGCCACCTAAACTCACCCAATCAAGTTTTTCAAGATAACGCCCGAAACGTTCTGATATAGAGTCTAATAACGCAATAAACGCATCTGCACTTTTATTTTCACAGTTCATATGAAACATCGCGCCATCGAGTTCATCAAACAGTTCATCTGTTAATAGGTTTTCTTGCACCCCTAGACGCGAATATTGACGAGCAGGATCAGCTAAATCTTGCCCTGCACAACTTATCCCCGGATTTAAACGTAGACCAACAGACGCTTTACCGTCAGCCAAATGGCGATGAGCTTGCAATTGAGAAACAGAGTTGAAAATGATTTTATTACAGTACTGTAGAACATCTTCTACGTCTTCTTGACTATATCCCACACTATAAGCATGCGTTTCACCACCAAACTTTTCAGCACCTAATCTAACCTCAAACGGCCCACTGCTGGTAGTACCATCAAGATAAGGCTTCATGACATCAAACACGCCCCACGTGGAAAAACATTTCAATGCAAGGACGAGTTTTACTCCGGATAATTGTTTTAACTTTTTAGCTTGTTCTAAATTGTTGATCAGCTTCTGCTCATCAATCATGAAATATGGCGTTTTCAATACGGCTTTCTCTTTTATATAAGTAAGAAAGCGAGCCTGCTTCTATATACAAGCTCGCTTAAATAGCTGTGTCTTATTTCAAGATGTGAATATCAGGCTGACCAACAGGCAATTCTTGAACATGCCAATCTAAACCAATGGTTGGCATTGTTGCTAAAAATGGATCTGGATCTAGCTGCTCCATATTGAACACACCTTTATCAGCCCACTTACCATTAAAGAACTGTAATGCGGCAGTAATAGCAGGAACACCTGTTGTGTATGAAATTGCTTGATGCTCTACATCTTCATACGCCACTTCATGATCAGCGTTGTTGTAGATAAACACACTGCGCTCTTTGCCCTCTTTTTTTCCTTGCACCCAAGTACCGATACAGGTTTTTCCTGTATAGCCAGGAGCAAGCGATGTTGGATCCGGTAATAACGCTTTAAGAACGTGCAGTGGTTGTACAACAGTACCATCATGCAGCGTGAGTGGATCTGGGCTTAATAAGCCAATATCACGCATACAATTGAAATAATTGAGATATTTGTCACCAAAGCCCATCCAAAATTCAATACGTTTCGCTGGAATAAATTCCTGCATTGAACGCACTTCATCATGTGCCATGGAATAAACTTTATGCTTACCGACTAACGGGAAATCAAATTCAAGCATACGGCTATGGCAGCCCACTTGTTTCCATTCACCGTTTTCCCAATAGAATGAATCGCCTTGAATTTCTAACATATTGGTTTCTGGATCAAAGTTAGTCGCAAATTTCTTACCGTGATCCCCTGCATTCACATCCATGACATCAATGGTGTCGATTTCATCAAACAAATGCTTTACGGCATAGGCTGCAAACACACTAACAACACCCGGATCAAAACCTGCCCCTAAAATGCCAGTGATCCCCGCTTGCTTGAACTTCTCACGGTAACCCCATTGCCAATCATAAGCTTGAGGCACTTGCTGACCTTCAGAGCATAAATCAACAGCAACAGATGTATCGAGGTAAGAAACTTTCGCTTGATAGCACGCTTCCATTATCGACATATTGACCCACGGAGGCCCTGCATTAATAACCAAATCAGGTTTCACGTCTTCAATTAAAGCAACTAATGCATCAACATCGTCTGCATTGACGGCACGTGCTTGAATTGTCTTTGTCGGATCTTTTAGATTACTTTTCTTATCAATCGAGCTAATGATCTTTTCACATTTGCTGATTGTACGGGAAGCTAATGTAATATCACCCAATACATCATTATTCTGCGCCGCTTTATGTGCGACAACCCAGCCAACACCACCAGCACCAATTTGTAAAATAGCCATTATTTATTTCCTTCTAAATTCATTTATCTGTGTGGTTGTCTTACTGAGTTAAAGACAATAGCGATTGACCTAATTGAGAGACTTTATTCAATAAGGTCTTGAAATCGTTAATAGTTAAACACGGGTTTAAAATCGTGAACTTCAATGCCACTTTATCGTCAACAACAGTTTCACCCAGTACGGCTTGTCCTTGCACTAAGGCATCTATGCGCAATTGTTTATTCAGTTGGTTAAGTTGTTGCTCATTTAAGTTTGCTCCTTCACCTACAAAACGGAATAACACTGTAGATAAAGCAGGATCAGCCAATAACTCAAATTGCGGTTGTTGATTAACTAAATCGGCGACATGTTGCGTTTGATTAATAAGGTGGTCGTACATTTCACCTAATGCATCAGCGCCAACGCTTTGCATTGTCATTAACACTTTTAAAGCATCAAAACGCTTAGTTGTTGCTATTGATTTATCCACTAAATTTGGCAGTAAATCATCTTCACGATTAAGATAATCAGCATGGTGGAGCAGGTATTTAAAGTGCGCTTTATCTTTCACTAACACTGCACCACAGCTAATCGGTTGAAAGAAAAGCTTATGAAAATCAATGCTTAAAGAATCCGCTTTTTCAATGCCATGTAATCGACTTTGATGACGACTTAAAATCAGTGCGCCACCGTATGCCCCATCAACATGGAACCAAAGATTGTGACGAGCGGAAATATCTGCCAATCCGGTAAGATCATCAATTGCACCGTGATCTGTTGTTCCTGCTGTTCCAACAACGGCAAATGGAATAAGATCATCGGCTTTTAATGCTTCAATCGTGGTAATCAATGATGCTAATTGAATAGTGCCATCAGGATTGGTATCAACACAGACTACAGATTGTTCACCAAGCCCCATCAACGACGCTGATTTTTGCACCGTGAAATGGGATTTTTTCGAGCATAATATACGTAGTTTATCCGCGTATGATGGCAAACCTTGTTGCTGAGTATTATGACCAGAGATCGTGTCTGCAGCCCAATCGCGTGCTAACAATAATCCCATCAGATTGCTTTGCGTTCCCCCACTGGTGAATACACCATCTGCTTGTTGGCCTAATTGATAAACATCGCACAACCAGTCAACAATTTTCTGTTCAACAAACGTTGCTGCACTGGCCTGATCCCATGAATCCATTGACTGATTCAATGCGGCAATAAAAGCTTCTGCTGCAATAGCAGGGATAAGTGGCGGGGTATGCAAATGCGCTATACAGTGTGGATGTTGCACCATAATTGAGTGCTTCGCGATAAGATCGCCTGTTTGATCAATCACGGCATCAAGTGAGGATTGTGGCTGATTTAAATCAATGCCATTAATTAGCGTTTTTAATAATTGAGGATCCATCCCCGAATAAGGCTGATTGGTTTGTTCAAAGACTTTTTTCAGTACTTGAGTCGTTTGATTCAGTGCCGTTTCAAAGCTCTCAGATCCGCCTTTACCTGTTTGAATAAAGTACTCTTTCCAATTAGCTTTATTATCCGACTCTAACACCAATCCTTGTTCAATCGGTTCAACATGGACCTCAATAGCCTCTTTAACCGTATTAATCACAAAATCAAGTTGTTCAAAGCTAATGATAAGAGGCGGTAAAAAGCGTAATACCGAGCCTTGACGCCCACCTTTTTCAATAATCAAACCGCGCTCTAATGCAGAGCGTTGAATCGCAGCGGTTAACTCAGGATCGGCGATCGGCTCACCAAACTTATTCTTACTACCATCAGATTGGACAATTTCGATGCCCAACATTAAGCCTTTACCGCGCACTTCAGCAATACAGCTAGTTTGTGCTGCCACTTTTTCTAAACCGCGACGCAGATACATACCGGCTTTTTGGGCATGCTCAACTAAACCGTCTCGTTCGATAATTTCTAACGTTTTTGCGCCTGTTGCCATCGCTAGCTGGTTGCCACGAAATGTGCCTGTATGCTCTCCAGGATTCCAACTATCAATCTCTTTATTAAAAACAAGGACTGACATTGGTAAACCACCGCCCACCGCTTTTGATAAACAAAGAATATCTGGCGTGATCCCTGATTCTTCAAACGCAAAATTGTGACCAGTTTTACCAATACCACATTGGATCTCATCAAAGATAAGTAGAATGCCATGCTCTTGCGTTATTCGACGTAATTCTCGCAGCCAAAAAGCAGGCGCAGGAATAACCCCGCCCTCACCTTGAACAGGCTCTACAATGATGGCTGCAGGTTTTTGGATGCCGCTTTCATCGTCACTCAGCATACGTTCGATATAATGTAAGCTTTGTTTTGCGCCTTCATCGCCAGACAAACCATACGGACAGCGTAATGAATAGGGGAATGGCAGGAAATGTACATCAGCCATTAACCCTTGACGGCGAGATTTCGTGTTTAAATTTCCCATCATAGCCATCGTGCCATTTGTCATTCCATGATAAGCACCATGAAAAGCTGCCATGGTATTTCTACCTGTTGTTTGTTTGGCAAGTTTAATCGCAGCTTCTACCGCATCAGCCCCTGTTGGACCACAAAATTGCACACAGGCATTATTCGCAAACGATTCGGGGAGAAAGTTCAACAATTGCTTAATGAATTTATCTTTAGCAACCGTTGTGATATCGAGAGTTTGATATGGTAGACCTGATTCTAATTGGTCAACAATTGACTTATTAATTTCTGGGTGATTATAGCCAAGTGCTAGTGTTCCTGCCCCAGCTAAGCAATCAATAAATAATTGCCCACGGGTATCTTCAACTAATACTCCTGCTGCTTTCGCTATTGCTAAAGGTAAACGTCTTGGGTATGAACGTACATCCGATTCATAATGCTCTTGGCTTAATAGCAATTCATCAAGCGTTAAGTCATATAAACCATTAACAACAGGCACTGTTGTTGATAGATCAGTGTCGCCAAAATTAAAAAGTGTAGACATATTTCGTTCCTGTCATCACTTAGCTTTTGCACAAAAAACGTAACAAAAGATAAGCAAAAACCATATTAATAACGATATAAATACCGAGTTAAGATTTTTAAAGATGAAACCACACTCAAAATACAAATATGCAGAAGCAATAAGCACCTGCAGTAATATGCAACTCTATGTTTAGTGTGATTTTTGATCAGGAACGATCAAGGCTCCGTAATAATACGGTATTTCGGTAAATGAAAACCAAAATGAAATGAAAGTGATAATAGATCCACTGTTGGGTCCCTTAAATATGTGTCAGCTATTACAAAACTGAACATCGTATAAATTCCCTTCTATTTATGCTGATAAGCATAAATACCTACTGCGTAATTGCTAGATGAACTACGTTATTATCTTACTCAAGCTAAGACTGGGCAAAAATACCACAACCTATTAATAAAAAACAATATTGAAAAATAAAAAGATACAAACTTTTACAATTAATTATGTTCGAAAATTTAGCCATAATTCGACTGTTACTAGAGCTAAAACAACCTTTAACATTACCCCACAAAAAGCCCAATAAATATAAATATCATTATAATTCAATAAGGTAAAATAATTAACAACATACAAACTAATAGAATCGAAGACGCTTTGTTATAAAATCGTAAATCTAACGTATTGATTTTCTGAAATACCACTAAAGTAGTATTTAGAATGCTACTTGATTTAAATCATATTTCTTCACATTTTGCCTTAATACACTACAACCAATTTAAGGTATGGTGAAGTAGGTTTTATGAGCAAAATTAAATTGGCAATTATCGGCAACGGTATGGTCGGCCACCGTTACATCGAAGAATTAATAGATAGATCGAATATCGAAAACTACGAAGTAACCGTGTTTTGTGAAGAACCCCGTGTCGCATATGACAGAGTACATTTATCTTCTTATTTCTCTCACCATACAGCTGATGAGCTTTCTCTTGTTAAGCAAGGGCTTTACGAAAAACATGGAATCAATGTTTTGCTTGGCGAACGCGCCATTAACATTAACCGTGAACAAAAGCTTATTCTCTCTAATTCGGGTCGTGAACTTCGCTACGATAAACTCATCATGGCAACCGGATCTTACCCTTGGGTTCCACCCATTAAAGGTAGCGAAAACAAAGACTGTTTTGTATACCGCACGATCGAAGATCTTAAAGCGATTGAATTAACCGCTAAACGCAGTAAAAGTGGCGTTGTCATCGGTGGCGGTCTACTTGGCTTAGAAGCCGCTGGTGCACTAAAAGCACTGGGCGTTGAAACTCATGTTATTGAGTTTGCTAATGTCCTTATGGCTGAACAACTTGATCCTCAAGGTGGTCAACAACTACGAAACAAAATAGAACAACTCGGCGTAAATGTTCACACCGGTAAAAATACCCAAGAGATCATCCCTTCCGGTGAAAATGCACGTAATACCCTGCAATTTGCAGATGGCACTTCTCTTGAAGTTGATTTCATCGTGTTCTCTACCGGCATTCGCCCACAAGATAAATTAGCCACACAATGTGGACTAACAACAGGTCAACGTGGTGGTATTGCCATTAATAACGTTTGCCAAACATCAGATGCCGATGTTTACGCCATCGGTGAATGTGCCTCTTGGAATAACATGTTCTTTGGTTTAGTGGCGCCAGGTTACAAAATGGCACAAATCGCGGTTGGTCACTTATTAGGAGAAAAGCAGCAATTTGAAGGTGCTGACATGAGCGCCAAATTGAAGCTACTCGGAGTAAAAGTTGGCAGTATTGGTGATGCTAATGGCCGTACTAAAAACTGTAAAAGCTATGTTTATTTAAACGAACAAGAAGAAGTGTATAAGCGCATTATTGTTTCTGAAGATGGGAAATATCTTCTAGGAGCCGTACTTGTTGGTGATACATCAGATTACGGTAACCTTTTGCAGTTATCGCTAAATAATATTGAGCTACCAGAAAACCCTGACAGTTTAATCTTACCTGCTCATGCGGGTGCAGCAAAACCAGCCATGGGCGTGGAATCCCTACCAGAAAGCGCCGTGATGTGTTCCTGTTTTGATGTGACTAAAGGTAAGATTGCAGCAGCGGTTGCTGATGGACATACGACATTAGGCGAAATCAAAGCCGTTACCAAAGCGGGTACAGGCTGTGGCGGTTGTTTACCTCTTATCACGCAAGTGCTAAACAGCGAACTCGCAAAAGCCGGTATTGCAGTAAATAACCACCTCTGTGAACACCTCGCTTATTCTCGCCAAGAGTTATTCCACTTGATCCGTATTGAAGAGATCAAGTCATTTGATGAACTATTAGCGAAATACGGTAAAGGTTACGGCTGTGAAATCTGTAAGCCAACCGTTGGCTCTATTTTGGCTTCTTGCTGGAATGATTATGTACTAACGCCTCAAAATACCCCATTGCAAGATACCAACGACATTTTCCTTGGCAACATGCAAAAAGATGGCACTTATTCAGTGATCCCTCGTATGGCTGGCGGTGAAGTAACACCAGCAGGATTGCTCGCCGTCGCACAAGTCGCTAATGATTATAATTTATATACCAAAATCACAGGCGCACAACGTATCGGTTTATTTGGCGCACAGAAAGATGATTTACCTGCCATTTGGCAACGTTTAATTGAAGCAGGATTTGAAACAGGACAAGCCTATGCCAAAGCGCTACGTATGGCCAAAACCTGTGTCGGAAGCACATGGTGCCGCTTTGGTGTACAAGACAGTGTCGGCTTAGGTGTTGAACTAGAAAACCGCTACAAAGGTATTCGTACTCCTCACAAAATGAAGTTTGGTGTATCAGGTTGTACCCGCGAATGTGCTGAAGCACAGGGCAAAGACTTAGGTCTTATTGCAACAGATGCTGGCTGGAATATGTATGTTGGTGGTAACGGTGGTATGAAACCTCGCCACGGTGATTTACTGGCAGCCGATCTCGACCACGACACCTTAATCAAATATGTTGACCGCTACCTCATGTTCTACGTACGTACAGCTGACAAACTTCAGCGAACATCAACATGGTTAGAAAGCCTTGATGGTGGTGTTGAATACCTTCGTGAAGTGATCATTAACGACAAACTGGGTATTAACGATCAACTTGAAGCTGATATTGAAAAGCTGATTAGCTCTTACCATTGTGAATGGTCAAATACGTTAGATAACGAACAGCAACTAAAACGCTTTAGTCACTTTATTAACAGCGATAAGCGTGATGATAATGTCGTGTTTGTACCTAGCCGTGACCAACATCGTCCTGCATCTAACGAAGAAAAAGCCAACACTTACACCATTTCATTGGAGGAGAATGTATGAGTTCTTGGATCACTGCATGCCAATTAGACGATTTAATCCCTGGTACTGGCGTGTGCGCCCTTATTGAAGACAAGCAAGTTGCCATCTTTCGTCCCGATCATAGCGAACAACTGTTTGCGATAAATAATATGGATCCGTTTTCAAAGTCCAATGTGTTATCTCGCGGGCTTATTTGCCAGCACCAAGATGAATTATGGGTCGCTAGCCCATTAAAAAAACAACGCTTTTCACTGCTTGACGGTCGTTGCTTAGAAAATTCTGCAATGAACATTGAAAGCTACAAAGTCACAGTCAAAGACGGCAATGTGTTAGTCCAACTGTAACGATAAGAATGGGAACTAGCCTCAGTGCTACTTCCCACTTTTTGGCATAAGTAACAAGCCCAGTACCGAACTTATTTATGCCAAAGAGTTTAATTTTATACAGGGACAAAACTATGTACGCAGACACAATTAAAAAATGTTCAGCCAATGCCGCACGTATCGTTGAATTTGCAGATAAGGAAAAATTCGGGTTTTGGTTAAGCTCAGCCATGGCGGGGGCTTATGTTGGTCTTGGCATCATTCTGATTTTCACTTTAGGCAATATGGTTGATCCCTCTATTCGCCCACTTGTTATGGGAGCGACCTTTGGTATTGCTCTTACCCTCGTAATTATTGCGGGCTCTGAGTTATTTACCGGACACACTATGTTTTTAACTTTTGGTGTTAAAACAGGCCAAATCACCGTCGCTGATACACTTCGCGTTTTACCACAAACATGGATGGGAAACTTACTGGGCTCAGTTGGCGTCGCGTTACTGTTTTTCTACGCAGGTGGCGGAAAACTATTACCTGATGCAAATAGCTTATTAAATAACGTCGCTCTTGCAAAAACAGACGCTTCAGCATCGGTACTTTTATTTAAAGGTATTTTATGTAACTGGCTTGTGTGTTTAGCCATTTGGATGTGCCAGCGTGTTGAAGGCTCAGCTAAATTTTTTGCTATTTGGTGGTGCTTACTGGCCTTCATCGCATCAGGATATGAGCACTCTATTGCTAACATGACCATCTTTGCTCTTTCATGGTTTGGTCAACATAAGGAAGCATTCACTCTAGCGGGAATTGGTCATAACTTATTCTGGGTAACGCTAGGTAATACAATTTCAGGTGTTGTATTTATGGGCTTAGGCTACTGGTTCGCCACACCGCGTAACCAACGCCCATATTTAGGCTCTGCACAGAAAACAGAACCGCAACAGCAAGCCGCTTAATTGACAACCTAAAATAAAAATCAGCCTGGAGCTAATAGAATGACAACGAATGAAACTGTGTTTTCACTGCCAACCTCAGAAGAAGAACCTGCTGCTATCGGTAAAGTAATACTTGTAGGTGCAGGTCCTGGTGATCCTGATTTGTTAACAGTAAAAGCATTACGTTGTATTCAACAGGCTGATGTCATTGTCTATGATCGCCTTGTATCTAACGACATTGTTGAACTATTCCCTCAACATTGTGCACGCATTTTTGTGGGCAAAGAAGCAGGAAATCACTGTGTACCGCAAGGTGACATAAACCAAATTCTAGTAGCACAAGCACTCAGCGGAAAATTAGTGGTTAGACTTAAAGGCGGTGACCCGTTTATTTTTGGTCGAGGTGGCGAAGAACTAGAAGCCTTATTGCCGTTTAATATTCCCTTTGAAGTGGTACCTGGTATTACGGCCGCATCAGGTTGCGCGGCTTATTCTGGTATTCCATTAACCCATCGCGATCATGCACAAAGCGTTCAATTTATCACCGGCCATTTAAAAGAAGGGAAAGATCAAATTGACTGGTCATCACTGGCTCTCGCTAACCACACTTTAGTCTTTTATATGGGGTTAAACCAGAGCCATGTTATTCGCCATAAACTCAGTGCGTATGGCATGTCGCTGACAACACCTATTGCTATTATTGAACGTGGTACCAGTTCACAACAACAAGTACATACTGGTGATTTAGCACACTTAGAGATATTAGCCAAAGAGGCTGAAAGCCCAGCGCTTATTGTGATAGGTAGTGTTACGACCCTCACTCATCGCTTAAATTGGTTTAAAGCAAAACAAGAGATAGAAACACAAAGCTATCCAAAAGTTTATCAATATCAAGTAAACCGTAAGGTAAGCTAACGCAATCAAATAAAAGGCACTAAAGTTTATTACTAGTGCCTTTTTTAATACGTTTGTGACGATCATTTTTACAAGCAAAATAACTCAATTTACAGCCAAGCCATAACTGCAGTAACAAATAGTCCAATAAGCCCCAGTAAACTCACCGCGAAAAAGATACTGCGTAATACTTTTAAATTAAAGTAATAACACAACATATGCCCTATTCGTCCGAATAAATAAACCACAGCGAAGCCATTAATCCAGTGAGCAATGGGCTGAGAAAATAATGCAAACAGAACGAATACAATAAAGATCCCAAGGCTTTCATTACTATTAGCTAATGCTCTATTAGCACGAAATAAAAAGTGTTCATGGTTAGCTTCAATAGTAAAACCAGGGATATGCTTTTGACTAAGAATAGCAATATCTAATACGATTAATTGCAATAGTAACAACAATCCCAAAGAGCCAATAACCCAAATTGTCATTTTATAGGGAAGCAAAAACTCCATTGAATTATCCTTTTCTATTCGTTCTCGGTTTGCCACACCTCATAATGGCGTTCAACATTTGAAGTGACTCTCCCCCATTCAGATACTTTGACTCGCCTTTGGTGATGTTCGAACGCAGTATTACTAGAAAACTCTTCATAAACATCAAAATAACAAGGAGAATGTGAACGTTGATAAACATTAAACACTAGACAGCCGGGCTCTTGCTTTGTTAATTCGACGTGCTTCTCAAGTGCTTTGCTAACAAGATTAAGTTCTTCTTCAGGAACGACAATAAATCCTTTTAATATCACTTTTCCCATATTTTCAATTTCCTCAATAATCTGGAATGTACTGCTTAATATCTACTTTAAAAAGAGATTCAATCGGCTTATCAACAAAATAGGCCCATACATGATCAAAAACACGGTGCTGATTGGGAAATGGCGTTAGTGCTTTTGCTTCTTCTAGTGTGCACCATTGATAATCTGTATGTTCGTGATTAAGTGTTACGGCTTGATTTGGAGGGCACATCACCACAAAAACAGGAATAATTTGCAGCACATTAACGTTGGCTTCAAAAAACTGTTGCAGATATTGGGCGTTATAAAGATCTACCACTTCAATTTGGGTCTCCTCTTTAAACTCACGGACAATGGCTTGCCAACCCGTTTCATCACCTTCGATTGAACCGCCAACATGACACCAATATCCACCTTTAACACGCTTCATGAGTAGCATCTTCATCACGCCATCAATTTCTGATAACGCAACGCCCGCTACAATCGAAGAATCAATCGGGATCATCATCACTCCTTAATTTGTTGATCACTACCCTTTTCTAGTTATACACGAATAGTTATAAAAAAACGGCTGCACATTGAGCCGTTTGATCAGTATAGAAAATTAACGTGATGAACTAATAAGTAAAACTCAGAAGCTCACTTTATCTGCATCAAAGTAATAGCGTGCTGGCGCGATATTCATACCACCTGTAACCGGCAAACAAACACCTGTAATAAAACCTGCCAGATCACTTGCTAAGAAACTCACCGCATTAGCAATATCTTCAGGCTCCCCCATACGTTTAATTGGCTGCGTCGCTAAGAAATTATCAATAAACTCTTGGTTTAAATTATTTTTCACAGCATCTGTCGCAATCATTCCTGGTAGTACTGCATTACAACGAATACCAAAACTCGCGTATTGAATCGCGATTTGACGTGTCATATGGTTAATGGCATTTTTTGCCGTGCCGTAAGAGATGCTCGACATTTCAGCACTTAAAGAAGACAGTGATGAGATGTTTACAATGCTCCCACCACCATGTTTAACCATCGTTGGAATAACTGCTTTTGATGGAATAAATACACTATTTATATTAGCAAGCATATTCTGTTCCCAATCAACCACTTCAGTATGGGCTAAGTCACGATCTTTACGTAAATCTACACCGCCAAAGTTGTTAACCAGCACATCAATCTTTCCTTCTTTTTCAAGAATAGAATCAATCAACGGCGCGTAAGAATCATTATCGAACGCATTAAAAAACATCCCCGTTGCTTTACCGTTATTTTTGGTAATTTCATTAGCCGTCGCTGTTGCCTCATCAATATTCCAATCAGCAACATAGACATTGGCGCCTTGAGAGGCCAATAACTTACTACATGCCTTACCAATTCCTTGTGCGCCTGCTAGTACTAACACTGTTTTATTTTTAAACATAAACCACCCAATATCGAACAACGTTTTTATCCATTATATCTGTCACTTACAGGGAATAAATATAGATATTCGTCCAAATAATTACTGTTAACCATATGCGTAAAAAATAGTAAATAAGATATCTTATTGCACAGCGCCTTGTTAATATAAATAAAAACCATTCTCAATTGGTGGCTCATGAATAACGAAGTAACAGTAATAAACAGCGAAACCATCACAACCAATATGCAACGAATCACTTTACAAGGAGAGTGCTTATCTGCATTTTCTAAGAATAGTGCAGGAAACTATATAAAATTACTTTTTGCTGAAAATGGCAGTACTGATATTAGTCTTGTGCCGAAAGGGCAACGACCAGTGATGCGTACCTATACGATTAGAAAATATATTCCAGAAGAAAATAGTATTGAAGTCGATTTTGTTCGTCATAATACAGATCAAGGCGATCACAGCTATGCCGCTAAATGGGCGAAGCAAGCATCATTAGGCGATAAAATTAGTCTATTAGGCCCGGGGGAAATTAAAGACCTCAATCATGATGCAGATTGGTTTTTTATGGTTGCCGATATGACCGCGCTACCATCATTAACGACAAAAATACAAAGGCTGCCAATAGATGCGAAGGGATACGCCGTTATTCAAGTTATTGATAAAGAGGATATACAGGAATTATCTAAGCCTGAAGATATTAAAGTGATATGGATAACAGCCTCTGAATCGCTAGCAGATACTGCCACATCATTACCTTGGAAAGATGGCAAGGTTTCTGTTTGGTCAGCCTGTGAATTCGATACCATGCGTGAACTACGACAATATTTTCGCAATGAAAAAAACGTTGAAAGAGAGTTCATTTACATTAGCAGTTATTGGAAAAACGGTGTGTCAGAAGATGGTCACAAAGACATTAAACGCCGAGATGCTATGGACATATGAAAAATATTTAACACTTATATAAGCAGTAAATGTACCGACGTTTTTAAAGTTATGAACTAGACTAATAAACGAAATCTACTGATAACAGAGGCATTTATGGCTACTCAAAAAACTAAAAGTTCAACGCATGAAAAAATGGAACACCGTTACGATGATGATGTAGAGCATAAACATAATAAAGATCATGAAGAATATCGCGGCCATGAACCCTCTCATGGACATCATATTCACGGTGGAACAGGAGCTGCACATAAAGGTACACATCACCACCATTATACCACTCACCACCACCATCATTATTATGGTCCTGTCACCATTATTAATAGTAACGATGAAGATTAGCTTGCCATTAAGACAAGAAATCAACATGCAGATTATATAATTTCAACAAGAAAGAGTGATAAATCTGCATGTTGAACATTAATGAGCATTATCTTTTATACACAGGTTAGGATCTAACGCTTGCTTATCAAAAGTAGGAAAATGAGGAGCTTGTAGATACCCCCAAGCAGCAAGTAATAAAAGTACGAAGGGAATTGATAAGTGCATAGCTGATACTAACCCAGCCAAAAATCCTGTTTTTACTTTCGTTGGTCGATAGACTTTTACGGCTTTAGGTGGAAAGCGCCCTTCACGAATTCCAGCGATAGCTCGCGGTATCAATATCCAACTCATCGTAAAAGCAAATAGTGGCACACCAACCATCACTAAATACCAAAAATAATCAGCGAGATTAAACCCCAACCATTCAAAGCAATGTGGACGAGATAGATCATCGTTAATAATAGGTATCAGCCAGATTGTATGAAGAAAGTAAATGACGCTCCCAACGAATACTCCAGCCAAGATCCGAACCGCTTTTTCTTTCTTTGAGTATTCTTGAGCATATTCCACTGCGCTGCTCCCTCATCCTTAATCGTTTGATTTTCACTCAATATAACTAAGAGAGGGTGTATTAACAAATACTCGAGATATAAAAAAGGCCTGATTAATCAGGCCTTTTCAAAAATAGGACTTACTAGTGATTTTCTGCGTTAAGCAAATCACCTTTGGCTGCTTTTAAATATTGCACCATTGACCAGTACGTTAATACCATTGCAACATACAAAGATACATAACCTAACCATACAACGTATTCATGCGGATGCCATAACAACAATAATAGAGCAAACATCTGAGAGGCAGTCTTCACTTTCCCTACCCAAGAAACGGCAACACTTGCACGTTTACCAATTTCTGCCATCCATTCGCGTAATGCTGAAATAATAATCTCACGACCAATCATAGTGACAGCAGGGATCGTAACCCATACTGAATGATAATGCTCAACCACGAGTACTAAGGCCGTTGCTACCATGAGTTTATCAGCAACAGGATCAATAAAAGCACCAAACCGAGTTGTTTGATTTAATTTACGAGCAAGGTAGCCATCGAACCAATCGGTGACGCCCGCAACCCAAAAAATTAACGCTGTTGCAAAAGCAGACCACTCGTACGGCACATAAAAGGCAATAACAAAAAATGGGATAAGCATGAGCCGAACGAAACTTAAGATGTTAGGTATTGATAAACGCATAATATTATTCTTATGTTCAAAATCAGAGTTCAATCTACTTCCCTAGCCTACTCCAAAGTCTGCTTAGGTGCGAATTTATCAGTAAATTAAACCAAAAAAGTGCAGCGAACTAATTATGTTGCAATGCATCGACTATTTTTTCTGCTAAAGCAGGACTAATACCAGGTACTTTAGCAATTTCTTCTTTACTTGCTTTCTTCAGTTCTTGCATACCACCCATATATTTGAGCAACGCTTGACGTCGTTTAGGCCCAATACCTTCTACATCTTCAAGGCTACTACGCTTACGAACTTTTGCACGTTGGGCGCGGTGACCACTAATAGCATGGTTATGGCTTTCATCACGAATATGCTGGATCAAATGCAACGCTGGTGAATCACTTGGCATAGAAAACTCTTCGCCTGTAACAAAGATGAGCGTTTCTAAACCAGGCTTACGTGTCGTACCTTTTGCCACACCGACAAACAAAGGTCGTTTTGGCCAATCAGCAATATACGGCTTCACTACATCATACGCTGTTGATAACTGACCTCTACCGCCATCTATGAAAATTATGTCTGGAATTTTATCTAATTCCATATTTTTGCTGTAACGACGCTCCAAAACTTGTGCCATTGCTGCGTAATCATCACCACCCGTAATACCCGTTATATTATAACGACGATACTCTTGCTTTAATGGCCCTTCCTGATTGAATACAACACATGAGGCAACCGTTTTTTCACCCATAGTATGGCTAATATCAAAACATTCCATACGTGAAATCGGCTTTAAGTTTAAAGCTTGTTGCAGAGCAAAGAAACGCTCTTGTATCGTTAAACGGTGATTAATTTTGCTTGTCAGTGCGGTTTCTGCATTCGTCTTTGCCAATTTTAAATACTGAGCACGAGTTCCTCGTGGATTGTATTTAAAAATGATAGTACGCCCAGCCATTTCCGTTAACGCTTTAGCAATAGTTTCACCTTCTTCTCCCAGTGTTTCACTTAATAAAATGACACTCGGGATCACTCGACCTTCAACTTGGTTGAAATAGTATTGAGTAACAAACCCTGAGAGAACTTCTGTTAACGTTGCATCAATTGGCACTTTAGGAAAATAACTGCGGCTACCTAAGATCTTACCTTGACGAATATATAAACCATGGATACATGCAAGCCCATTACTGTGCGCAATACCAATGACATCAATATCATCTTCATTGTCTTGGCTTACAAACTGCTGCTCTTGAATACGCCTTAGTGCTTGGATTTGATCGCGATATCGTGCCGCTTGCTCAAACTCTAACGCTTGGCTTGCTTGCTCCATTTTCTCAACCATAATGCTAATCACTTGGCGATCTTTACCCTGTAAAAATAATCGTACCAATTGCACTTGCTGTTGATAATCATCATCGCTGATCAACCCTTCGACACATGGCCCAGAGCAACGCCCAATTTGATACATCAAACATGGACGACTTCGATTAGCATATACTGAGTCTTCACACTGACGAACCGGAAAGATTTTTTGCATAAGATGCAAGCTTTCGCGTACTGCACCTGCATCAGGATATGGGCCAAAGTATTCACCTTTGCGACGCTTAACACCACGGTGAATCGACAAGCGTGGATGCTTGCTTGCACTTAGAAGAATATAAGGATAAGACTTATCATCACGCAGTAATACATTATATTTAGGTAAATACTGCTTGATATAGTTATGTTCAAGGATAAGTGCTTCAGTTTCAGTATGGGTTACCGTCACATCCACATTGCAGATATTTTTAACTAAAGCACGTGTTTTTTCACCCGCAACATTAGTTCGAAAATAACTAGAGAGACGTTTTTTTAAATCTTTTGCTTTACCGACATAAATAACCACACCAGTAGCGTCATACATACGATAGACGCCTGGCTGGTGTGTTACTGTTTTCAGAAAAGCTTGAGGATCAAAACTTTTTTCGTTTGGAACATCTGACACTATAACGTCTCTGTATCAAGCATTCCATGTCGAATGGCAAGATGCGTTAATTCAACATCACCACTAATATCCAGTTTGTTAAACAAACGATAGCGATAGCTATTAACGGTTTTCGGACTCAAATTTAATTGCTCCGAAATATCTGTTACCTTTTGTCCTTTCGTTATCATCATCATTATCTGAAGTTCGCGCTCAGAAAGCTCTTTAAAAGGATTCTCAGAATTTGAAGCAAATTGGCTTAACGCCATCTGCTGCGCAATTTCAGGTGAAATGTAACGCTGGCCACTATTTACCATTCTTATCGCATTAACCATTTCATCAGGTCCCGCTCCCTTCGTTAAGTAGCCCGCAGCACCGGCTTGCATGACTTTTGTTGGAAATGGGTTTTCGGTATGAATTGTTAAAACAATAATTTTTACATCGGGATTGAATCGTAAAATCTTACGGGTTGCTTCAAGTCCACCAATACCAGGCATATTCATATCCATAAGAATAATGTCGGCATGATTGCTACGGCACCATTTTACGGCTTCCTCACCACTGATGGCTTCTCCTACCACTTTAATACCACGGACATCTTCAAGAAGACGTCTAATCCCTGTGCGAACCAGTTCGTGATCATCTACAAGGAATACATTAATCAAGCTGTATCTCCAATGATTTGGCTCTGCACCCAGCCAGAATGGCAGGATAGCTACTACATAATTCTACCTTAACTTAACACTTCGCCAATTGCTGATTCTGTGTATCAGAGCAAAGTTTAGTATTAAGTTAAAGCTTGACAATAAGTTGTTTTATTACACGCTTCAAAATAAAGTGTGCACATTGATTATTTCCTATTTGGAAAAAAAAATAAAGCGGAAAATATAATATTTCCAATTAGTTATAATTATCAATCAAATAACAGTTTGTTACATCATTTATGATTTATAAAATTTAGAACTAATGCTAATTTCGAAATGACTTTTGCTCTCTCCACTCCATTGAGTGTAATTGATTATGTGATTTTTTTTAACTCGAATAGAAAAATAAGCGCAAAAAAACACCAATAACGAATGTACATCAACCTCTTAAATCTCTATGACTCCAGTTTTTACATCAAGATCCATAACCTATACAAACAACGAACACATTGTAAAAATCGCGTTTTACCTACTCTATAACGTATTGAAACATTGAATAAAATAACAGCAAATACTGACTAAATTTTAGTTTTGAATATTTATTTAAATAAAGTCGTTCATTCTTTAGACGTCTAGATGTAAAGCATTCCCATCGCTTACTTAATAGAGTATTATGTGCGCCGCTTTTGGTTCTACTCTTTTTTCGATATCTCGAACTCAGAAATTAGGCCGACACCGCTCTTGTTTTATAATGGATTATTCGCGTTGAGTGACAACATTTAGCATAACTTGCTATTGATTATCACCAACTTTGGCATGGCTGCTGAACCGGTGACATTTACTTAACCATAAAGCATACGCGAATCCAGTTTTTATATGTGTTGTTCAATATACGTTGAATAATTATCAAGAGTTTACAAGGTTTAGTTATGAGTCTTTCAGCCAAAACGGTTGTTCTGATTGCTATCGGTGCTGCACTTTACGGCATTGGGGGGTTACCTATGTTTGGTATTCCTGTTTTTGCAAACACAACTTTAAAGCCAGCAATGGCTGTACTGGCACTATTCGCTGTTCTATTTGGCCCATTAGTTGGCTTTCTTGTTGGTTTTATCGGCCACTGGGTAACAGATCTGTTTGCCGGATGGGGAGTTTGGTTCACTTGGGTTTTAGGCTCTGGAATCGTTGGTATGATCATTGGCTTATATCCTAAACTCACCCGCGAACGCTTGGAAAAAGGCCTTTTTTCTAAACTTGATTTCACTCTATTTGTAGTACTCGCATTCTTAGGCAATGTGATTGGTTATGGCTGCTCTGCCTTTTTAGACTCAATTCTCTATGCCGAACCTTTTGCCAAAGTCTTAGCGCAACTTGTCATTATTGCGGCAGGTAACACAACGTTAATTGCCGTTGTCGGACACTTTATTTTGACATCTGTTGCTAAACGTAAACAGCAAAGCTACAACCTCAAAGAGGCATATTAAGCATGGCTATTCAATTTACTGATTTCTCCTTTAAATATTGGGCGCTTGAAAAGCCAACGCTAAAAAATATCAACCTCACCATTAATACTGGTGAGAAAGTCGTGATTGTTGGTCCTAGTGGTAGTGGTAAATCAACATTGGGACAATGTCTTAATGGTCTCATTCCACATGCAATTAAAGGTGATTGCTCAGGAACACTCACCATTAATCAGCAAGATACTCAAAAAATGGGCCTTGACCACTGTACAAGTATGGTTGGTACAGTATTGCAAGATACTGATGGTCAGTTTGTTGGATTAAGTGTCGGCGAAGACATCGCTTTTGCGCTTGAAAATCAAATGATCCCACAAAAAAAGATGCACGATATTGTTCAAGCAACGGCTGACATGATTGATTTGAACGCAATCATTGATCACTCACCATTTGATTTAAGTGGTGGTCAAAAACAACGAGTGTCACTTGCTGGCGTTATGGTTGATGATGTTGATATCCTGTTATTTGATGAACCTTTAGCAAGTCTTGACCCTAAAACAGGCAAAGCAGCAATAGAAATCATTGATAACCTGCATAAAGATACAGGCAAAACAGTGATTATCATTGAACACCGTTTAGAAGATGTGCTCCACCGTCCTGTTGATCGCATCATAATGATGAATCGTGGTGAAATTGTCGCAGATATGACGCCTGACGAATTATTAGCAAGTACGGTGCTTGAGCAGCACGGTATTCGTGAACCTTTGTATATTTCTGCTATTAAAGCGGCGGGTTGTACACTTTCAAAAGACGATCACCCCGCTTATTTCTCTACCCTTTCGCTAGATAAATTTAAGCCACAACTAGAGCAATGGTTTCATCAGGAGGCGCCAGTACAAAAGCCTGAGCTTAGCGAAGTATTATTGAGCGTGAAAAACTTGTCTTACTCCTATGATGGCGTAAAAAACACCCTTAATGATGTTAGCTTTAATGTCCATAAAGGTGAATTTGTCTCTATTATGGGAAAAAATGGTTCGGGCAAGTCAACCATCACCCGTTTAATCATGGGAGTATTGGAGCAAGATAGCGGTACTATTTCGTTAAACGGTAATGATCTCGCCAGTTGTTCTATCTTTGAACGCAGCCATAAAATTGGCGTGGTATTACAAAACCCCAATCATATGATTTCACACCACATGATTTTCGATGAAGTCGCATCTGGGCTTCGTAACCGTGGTGTTGACGAAAATACAGTAAAAGACAAAGTTAATCACATGCTTGAGCTCTGTGGCTTAGGTCGTTACCGTGAATGGCCGATTGATGCACTGAGTTTTGGCCAAAAGAAACGTGTAACTATTGCGACTATGCTTGTGTTAGAGCCTGAACTGTTGATCCTTGACGAGCCAACAGCAGGACAAGACTATCACCACTACACCGCAATGATGGCATTCATTAAAGAGCTTAATGAAAAGCTTGGTATTACCATCATTATTATCTCGCATGATATGCATTTAGTACTGGAATACACACAGCGCGCCATTGTTATTGCTGACAGCCAATTGCTAGCAGATGACAGTGTCTACCGTATATTTAGCCAGCCAACCCTACTTGATAAAGCTAACTTAACAGTGACAAGCCTTTACACTTTAGCTGAGGCTATGGGCATTACACGCATTGACAACTTCATCCGTTGTTTTATTGAGCACGAAGCAAAAACGAAATAATCATGAAAACCAATAAATTCAAATTTGGTATTAGTTATATTAATACCCATTCATGGCTACACTCGCTAAACGGTATTACTAAACTCATTCTCTTTATGGCTTGGGTTACCATGGTATTATTGACGTTCGATCTACGTGTTATTTGTGGATTGATTATTTTAGGTCTGTTCTTACTTAAAGAAACCCAGATACCTTTTAAGGTTTATAAACCGTTACTCATGGGTACAGCCGTTGTTTTACTGATGAACGCATTATTTATGTTCTTGATTGCACCGCAGCAAGGCACCGATTATATGCACAGTAAAACCGTTCTGATCCATCTCTTTGGTCATTACGATATTACGCTTGAAACATTGTTTTACTTGTTAACAGTAACACTAAAATATTTCAGCATGTTCCCGATCGCATTGGTGTTTGTGTTCACCACTCATCCAACAGAGTTTTCAGCAAGTTTAAATAAACTGGGGGTACCTTATCGTATTGCTTATGCTGTGAGCTTAACTTTACGTTATCTACCAGAAGTGATGAAAGACTTCACCAACATTATGCATGCTCAACAAGCACGTGGGGTGGATATTTCAAAAAATGCACCAGTGATGACACGTATCCGTAATGTCGCAAAGATTCTTGGCCCATTAATTTTTTCAAGCTTAGATCGTGCAGATGTCATTTCCAATGCAATGACTTTACGAGGTTTTGGACGTAATAAAAAACGTACTTGGTATAGCTTAAAACCAATGACTAAAAATGATGTCATTGCTTTAGCAATTATTGTAGCAATACTTGGTTTTGGTATTTTCCACCGCGTTGAATCCACCAGCTTATTTTGGTATCCGTTCCACTGATTACTTTAGCTTTTCAGTATCAGTTAACAGCAACAAAAAAGCCGATCATGAGATCGGCTTTTTGATATCTTCAGTGCAAATCGTTTTAACTTTGTGATTCTCGCGCTAATCGACGCGCTTTTTGACCTCGAATCACCAAGATAATACCAGCAATAATAAATGGAATACTTAACAGTTGACCTGTATTAAGCACAATATCTGTAGAATAGTCAGCCTGATGGACTTTAATAAATTCTAATAAGAAACGTACTGTCATCACTAATACTAAGAACCAACCTAACAGTAGCCCCTTATACTTACCAATATCTGTTTTACGATAAAGCGCAAACAATAAAACAAAGATGGCTAAGTAAGAAAACCCTTCATACAACATAACAGGGTGACGAGGGATCATATCAACCCGTTCAAAAATAACAGCCCATGGAAGATTACTCGGTGTACCAAGAATTTCTGAATTAAAGAAATTACCCGTACGAACAAAGAAGCCGAACAATGCTGTCGCGATAGCTAAACGATCAAGTAACCACATGAAGTTAATTTTGTAGCGCTTAGTATAGAAGTAGACGGCTAGAATAACACCTAAACCACCACCGTGACTTGCTAACCCACCGTTCCATACCGCAATAATCTGGCCAGGGTTCGCCCAGTAATAGTCTGGATCGTAGAACACTACATGAAATAAACGCGCGCCAACAATAATACCAACGACGGCGTACATTAATAATGAATCTAAACTTTCTACCGGCTTATCTTCACGTTCATACACTGACTTCATAACTTGGAAACCAGCAGTAATTGCTAACGCAAATAACACACCATACCAATGAATCTTCAAGCCGAAGATTGACACCATAACGGGGTTTACATCCCAAACAAAATGTTCCAACGAGATTACCTTCTCAGTAATATAGTGTCCAAACAAGATGGACGACTTACAATAAGCACAGGTTATCAAGAAAAATCACTATGGTGAATAAACGTTAGCTTAATTTAAGTAAATTTAATCCTATCCGTCAGTTCATAACTATCTTTATGTCTGTTTAAAGCGAGATAGATAAACAAATTCGGCCTTTTTCTTACTCTTATAAAATGCATTGTCTGTCCGTGTCATTAATATTTCAACGTCATCATCATCGTGAGAAATAGCCGCACCAATAAAAAATGGTTATGCCGTTAACTCGTTAATTAAATTAATAATTATTGCGGCCACTCTTTTTCTAAATATAAACAACACATGAATATATCTGCTATAACTTATTAAGCGGCTCTTTTTATTACCATAAAAACAAGGACTGGTTATGATGAAGATTTTCGTTATCAGCTTATTTTTCTCATCCGCCTTACATGCTGCACCTTCATTACATCACCTCGATTACTCAATTGATTTCCATAATAAATACGGCACTGATGGCCTACTTATTTCAAGCCCGAACATTCAATTTATTTACAAAGAAATCGATAGACATTGCTATAAAATTGTCAGAGATCGTAGTGCTAGAATTTATTGGTCACAGGCTAATAATAAAAAGTGCTTATTGAAGTAGAGCTGCCTAAAATGCTTTAACTAAAAAACGTTTAAATCTTTAATCTAATAAACTACTGCTGTATACCGCAATGTTGATGCTTACTATCACATGCGTAAGATGATGCCTCAATTTGTACTGTCACATGTTCAATGTCAAAGTGATCATGAACATAATGTTTGATTTCATCAGGTAAACCTTGCCCCTCAACATACTCATCAACAACAAGGTGAACTGTCATGGCATTTTCAGTAGTACTCATCGGCCAAACATGTAAATCATGGAAAGTATTAACATGCGGCAACTCTGCTAAATAGGTTTTTAATGCTGATATATCAACGTTGTTCGGCACCGCATCTAATGAATAATTGATTGAGTCTTTTAGTAAGCTCCACGTACCGATTAAAATTACCACGACAATCGCTAAGCTCATCGCAGGATCTAACCAATCCCACCCAGTAATATTTATAATCAAAGCGGTAATAATCACACCAAGAGAGACTGCGGCATCACCCGCCATATGAAGGAAAGCCCCTTTCATATTTAAATCATGCTTTTGTCCTTTGGCAAATAACATCGCTGTCGCAGCATTGATGATCACACCAATAAAAGCCACCACCATCACCGTGGTACCAGCCACTGGACGGGGGTCAGAAAATCGTAGAACCGCTTCCCATGCAATTGCTCCAAGCGCAAACAATAATAATAACGCACTTGTTAATGAAGCTAATATTGTCACTTTACGGAACCCATAGGTTCGCTGCTCAGTTGCCGCTTTTTTTGCTAATGCAAAAGCTCCCCATGCCAAGACCAAAGTAACAACATCGCTAAGGTTATGCCCTGCATCGGCTAGCAATGCTAAAGAATCAGTAATAAAACCATAAGTCGCTTCTACAATGACATAAAGAAGGTTTAGTACAATCCCTATTGCAAAGGCGGAGTTGTAATTTGAAACATGGTGTTCATGTGAATGCGCCATTGGCCGTTTTCCATAAATTTAATTTCTATTAATTTTACTCTTTCTAATAAAAATCACATGCAACCTGATATTACAGATGTAAAAAAAGCAGCCAACGCTGCTTTTTATCACTTTCGATTTATTGTGTTATGTCTATAAAAACAACACGATTATTCGGCTTCAACCGTCGCAGATTCATCACCACGAAGGTTGATCTGTAATGCTTGTAAAAAGTTACGTAGTACCTGATCTTTACACTCACGGTAGTGTTTATGATCAAGCTTACGGAAAAACGCACTTAATTCATGCTTACTTAAACGGAAATCCACCAGCTTAAACAAATCTAATACATCATCTGCTTTTAGATTTAAGGCAATTTGCAGCTTACGGAAAATAATATTATTCGTTAGCTTTTGCTCTGGTACTGGTTGTGGACCTTCTTTCTTGCCACGCTTTTGATTGATAAAGCCGTTAAGAAACGTTGCAAATTCTTCATCTGAACAGCTTTTGTAATCGTCATTGTCTTCTGGCTTTAACCAGTTACATACTTGCTCACGAGTTACAGTTGCATCTGCTTGTACAAAGATTTCAATTAGTTGGCTATCATTTAAATCAAAGATGTAGCGTATACGGCGTAAAATATCGTTATTAGTCACAGTTTTTCCAGTTTAGTAGGCTGCCCCTTCATGGGGATCACAGCTAAGTTTTGGCAGATACTAGCAGATGTTGCAGGGTTATTCACTTGCATTGATCAAAGATGACACATCTACCGTTGCTATCATTGCTTTAGTTAATGGGTTCTTCTCACTGGTAATTAAGAGTTTATTATCCTTATACCAATGCACAGCTTCCCACTGTGAATAAATTCTTAAACGCTTATATTTAGCCGTTGACCAATCCAATTGATTGTTTTTCACTTTGACTAACCAAATAAAGGAATAACCTAAAAAGATGTCTTTACGATAGCCTAATAACGCAAGTGTTGAGGTCTTGACGTTATAATCAGCACTGGTAATGAGTCCTTCTGTTAAATAATCCCCAACCGGTGAGACCGTCTGGCTAGATTGAGTCGTACTGAGTCGGTATAGCTTGGTATGCTCATTTTGCCAGTTTTTGCTAAATAGCCATAATTGATCACCCACAACTGTTATCGCTTCACTATCGAAATTATGTTGATACGTTTTACCCGGTTTAAAATCTTTAAAACGGTATCGAATAGTTGAAACAGGCGTGACTGACGAGCCTTTTTCAAGCGAGGCGAGTGGTACTTTATAAATCACACCTCCATCACGGCGTGTTGAGTTATTTCCTGTATCACCAATGTATAAATAGCGTTTACTCTGCGCTAAATCTTCCCAATCATAATTTTTACTGCGTTGAACCGTCACCGTTTTTGTGATTGTTTGAAAATTAGAAGACAGTTGATAAATCTGATTTCGGCTGCCGCTGTCATTATGTGACCATACATGCCCATTAATAACCGCCAAACCTGATGATTCATTTAAAACTTCAGGCAAATTTGCCAGCACATCAACGTCTAAAGGCTTACGTACTGAATACGTAGACGCTGAACTACAACCTGATAAACCGAGTAACACTACCATCAGATAGATGTTTTTTTTAAATATATCCGCCACTGACACTAACCTATTAAATTTAAAATGCGTGATGACTTAGCATGTTTTTATTACCATTAGCTTGTTATTGGAAACCACAAATATTGCCTCAAACTCGGCACAAATAGCACTTACCAACCATACTTAGAGAATTAGTTTTTAGTGTACGCTGACATTTAGCACTTAATATATTGATATGCGAGATATTATGCTGATACGACTATTAATGCTCAGTTTTCTTCTGGTGGTCTCTATTCCTACCTACAGTAGCAGTGATAAAAAGCCACCAGCACTCGTATTGCCTGAGATTTTACAACCAGAACAAACAAATAATAATAACACGCCCATACCTTTTACTCGTACAGGCCCCACAATTCAAGTCGCGATCTTACTCGATGCTAGTGGCTCTATGGGAGGATTAATTAATCAGGCAAGAGAGCAGATCTGGTCAATCATTAATGCCATCGCAACAGCCACTAAACATGATCGCCCTGTTACTTTACAAGTTGCATTGTTTGAATATGGTGTTGAACATCAATCAAAATATGATGGTTATTTACGTTTACTCTCACCACTCACCTCAGATCTTGACCAATTTTCAGAAGCACTATTTGCAATAAACATTGGAGGGAGTAAAGAATATGCGCCACAAGTAATTCAAGAGGCAACAAACCGTTTACAGTGGAGCCCCCATCAAGACGATCTTCGTTTAATCATCATTGCAGGTAATGAAGAGTTTCAACAAGGTGATATTCCGATTAGCCATGCTATTCCTCTAGCAGTCAGTAAAGATATCATCATCAACACCTTATATTGCGGCCCCCATTTAAAAGGTCGTAAATTACAGTGGGCAACACCTGCACTGCTGAGTCATGGCAAATATTTGAATATAGACCATAAGAAGAAAGCCCCCCATATTGAGACCCCTTACGACGATGATATCATCCAACTGGGCCGTAAAATTAATGACACTTACATCGGTTATGGTACAAAAGGGGCAAGTAAGAAAAGCCAGCAAATCGCTCAAGATATGAATGCATCAAGCCTTTCTAAATCTAGTAGCACAGAGCGCAGTATTGCCAAAGCAGGAAAGCAGTATAAAACACAAGATTGGGATTTGATTTCGCTTGCCCAACAAAATTTAGAACAAGGTGTAGCGTTCGCGAAAAAAGATCAACAGCACTATCATGGATTAAATGACCAACAAATCACCGAAAAGCTTAAACAACAAATCGCACAAAGAGTACAGCTGCAACAACAGATATCAACGTTAGAGCAAAAACGAAAACACTTCATAAAACAATCGAAAAATGAGAACACAAAGGCTAAGGATGATTTGGGAAATGCGATTATTTTAACCATACAGGATCAAGCTAAATCAAAAGGCTTTAGTTTTCTATGAACAACCAACTAAAAAGGCTGTTATTACCTTTATGGGTATATCTGGCTTTATTCCTTACTTCTAGTACAGCTTTAGGCTTAGCACTGTCCCCGCTCACAGGCCCAACTTACACTGGCGATCTTAGCGTCCTTGAAAAAAAAAGGGTGCTAAGAGTATTAGTTTCGGCTGACTTAGGTTTTTACTATATTGAAGATGGTCTTCCAAAAGGCATTATCGCTGAATTACTTCACCACTTTGAGTTAGATATTCATAAAACTTATCCAAAACTCAATATTCAAGTGATCCCTGTACATCGAGATCAACTCATCAAATTCTTAATTACTGGATATGGTGATCTTGCCGTCGCTAATTTAACCATTACTGAACAGCGAAAAAAGCAAGTCGCCTTTAGTGAGCCTGTACTTACCAATATTTCAGAAGTTATTATTAATAATATTGATTCACCTGAAATTACAAAAATAGAGCAACTAAGCAATCAAGATATCTGGGTAAGAAAAAGTTCGAGCTACTATCAAAGCCTACTTGAAGTCAATAATCGTCTATTACTCCAACGCCTAGCGCCAATGAAGATCCATTTTTTAGAAGAAACACTGCAAGATTATGAGTTGTTGGAAATGGTTAATCTCGGGTTGATGAATATGACCGTTTTAGATGATCATAAGATGAAAATATGGAACAAGATATTACCAAAATTACGCATGAATTCTGCTTTCGTTTTAAGGAAAAATGCTGAAATAGCCTGGGCAATGAGAAAAGATAGCCCTAAATTAATGAAATTAGTTAATAGGTATATTAAACAAATAAAATCAGGGTCATTATTAGGAAATGTTATTTATAACAAGTATTTAAATAATCAAGGCTGGATAACAAACCTATTGAACCATAGTAATATGGATAAAATGGAAAAACTTTCTGATCTGTTTTTTAAATATTCTACGGAATATGATTTTGATTATTTAATGATGATGGCTCAGGGTTTCCAAGAATCAGGGCTTAATCAGCATAAAGTCTCCAATAAAGGTGCCGTTGGCATCATGCAAGTACTACCAAGTACAGCAAGAGATCGATATATAAATATTCCTAACATTTATATAGCAAGTAATAATGTTCATGCGGGTATAAAGTATATGCGCTATATCCAAAATAATTACTTAGATGATAGCAGTCTAACCTATGATAATAGAATGTATATGACACTCGCCTCTTATAATGCAGGACCTGGCAATATTAGAAAAATGCGACGTTATGCAAAGGAAAAAGGCTATAACCCTGATATATGGTTTAATAATGTTGAAATTATTACCAGGAGATATATAGGCAAACAACCTGTTGTCTACGTTACAAATATAAATCGTTATTACATTGTCTATAAACAATTAATGCGTTTAAAAAAATACCGCCAGAAAGGTGTCCGACCTTTTGTTCCACCTTACCGGTTTAATGTCCCTACCATTCTTGAATAAGTATACTTACTTACGTTGAGTCGCCTTTCGTTTAGACGATCAACGTAAGTTAGCCATACATGCATTATTTAGCCTTTAAGCTTTTATTCAATCTTGTTTCATTACGCTGATCGTGTCGATGGAAGTACCATAGCTTACGATTTTTAGAGGATTTTTTCATCGTTTCTATTCCACTAAATTATCACGAATATAATATTTCATTTTGTAAGACAAATGAATATTAAGTGCAGCATTGAATCATATTTAAAAAATTCTGAAATTTATTTATCTAAAATATTATTTTCCATATTTATTAAACATAATAAAAAATAACATTTGATATACACAGAGACTACAATTGCCTATTTAATCATCGTGTTTTTACCGATTGGACTACTGCGATATTCCAAAACCACTAAAAAGTATTTTTCAATCATATTACAGGTGAGATTCAGTTCACAGTTATGCTCATTTGGCATGTTGATGATACAGTTATATGAGCGTATAACGATAACCCAGTAATGACAGGGCTCTTTCGAACTGCAATCGTTTGCCGCAATCGTAATTCATCTAAGCACGTAATAGTGACAGAAAATTACGCGACCAAAAAGTGAGACTTAAGTCACTTTTAGAGAGAAAGAAATATTTAAACATAAGTATATATCTTGATAAGAATCACACTGAGAGCAACCAAACATGGTCTATCTACATTTTGTTTTAGGGTTAATCGTTATCGCAGCCCTAGCACTTGTTGCAAGTAATAACCGTAAAAACATCAAGTACAGATATATTATTCAGCTACTGCTTATTGAAATGGGATTAGCCTACTTCTTGCTTAACTCCTCAATGGGTACAGGGATCGTTAAAGAGTTTGCTGATGGATTTAATGGATTACTCAATTTTGCCGCAGAAGGGACAAATTTCGTCTTTGGTAACCTATCTAACAATGATGGCTTTAACTTCTTCTTAAGTGTTCTAATGCCAATCGTATTCATTTCAGCACTGATTGGTATTCTTCAGCACATCAAAGTTTTGCCATATGTCATAAAAGGCCTTGGATATTTATTATCAAAAGTTAATGGCATGGGTAAACTTGAATCCTTTAACGCTATTAGTGCCTTAATGGTCGGTCAATCTGAAAACTTCATCACCTATAAAGATATTCTCGGTAGAATGTCTGAGCGTCGCATGTACACGTTAGCGGCAACAGCCATGTCAACCGTATCGATGTCTATTGTCGGTTCTTACATGAAGCTAATCGATCCTAAATACGTCGTGGCAGCCTTGTTTCTAAACATGTTTAGTACCTTCATTATTCTCTCTATCATTAACCCATATGACCACGAAGCAGAGATGAATATTGATGAGATGATGGCGGCTGAAAGTGGTGAGAAACTGACGTTCTTTGAAATGTTAGGAGAATATATTCTTACTGGTTTTAAAGTCGCGGTTATTGTAGCGGCAATGCTGATTGGTTTTATCGCGCTAATTTCAATGATTAATGCCGGCTTTGATGCTGCATTCGGTATTAGCTTCCAAGATGTTATTGGCTACGCTTTCTATCCATTTGCATGGATCATGGGTATCCCTGCTCATGAAGCCCTACAAGCAGGTAGTATCATGGCAACCAAGCTTGTTGCTAACGAATTTGTAGCAATGCTGTCACTACAAAAACAAGTAAGTGAATTAACACCGCACACCGTAGGTATTGTTTCTATCTTCCTTGTGTCATTCGCTAACTTTAGCTCTATCGGTATTATTGCTGGTGCTGTAAAAGGGGTGAACGAAGAAAAAGGTAATATGGTCGCACGTTTTGGTTTACGTTTGCTTTACGGTTCAACGCTCGTTAGTTTTCTATCAGCGTTAATTGCAGGCATCATGATTTAATCGTTGTCATTGCCATTCCTCCCTTAAAATGCCGGTCTTTTCTAATATGAAGGCTGGCATTTTTATTACATCGTAAATTCCCCCTCCCCTTATTTATCTGTAAATTGAGAATTTAACTTTCATTTTCAGTTATTTGATTTGTATGATGAATGTATAGAATTGTGCCACTCATCACATAAAATTCGAATTCACGAACAATGTCCTGAGCCTATTAACTTAATAAATATAATTTTGAGGCTTATATGTCGGATAAAACCGTCTCTGGTGCTGAACTGGTTGTTGAAACTTTAAATGCACATAACATTCCACACATTTTTGGTATTCCAGGTGCAAAGGTGGATGCTGTTTTCGATGCTGTTTGTGATAACGGACCAGAAATCATTATTTGTCATCATGAACAAAATGCAGCGTTTATGGCAGCAGCAACAGGGCGTTTAACGGGTAAAGCAGGCATTTGTTTAGCGACCTCTGGCCCGGGTGCATCAAACCTTGTCACAGGCGTTGCAACAGCGAACAGTGAAGGTGATCCTGTGGTTGCACTTGCAGGTGCTGTACCGCTTTCGATGTATTCTCACAATACTCACCAATCCATGGATACCCGTTCACTGTTTACTCCTATCACCAAATTTTCAGCAGAAGTGATGGATAGCGGCTCGGTATCTGATGTTGTACATAAAGCTTTTCGTATTGCAGAGCAACCTACCCAAGGTGCTAGCTTTGTTAGTCTACCGCAAGATATTCTAACTAATCGTATTCCTTACCAACCAGTACAACAGCCTAATCCAATTTTGTTCGGTGGTGCACACCCACAAGCTATTCGTCAGGCTGCTGATCGCATTAATGCTGCAAAAAATCCGGTGTTATTACTGGGTATGGATGCAAGCCAGCCTTTTGTTACTGATGCCATTCGCCAACTACTCAAACAAACACCAATTGCCGTTGTGAATACGTTTGCCGCAGCTGGCGTTATTTCTCATGATTTGTACAACTGCTTTTTAGGTCGAGTGGGCTTATTTAAAAACCAACCCGGTGATATTGCGTTAAACAGCGCAGACTTAATCATCACCATTGGTTATAGCCCCATTGAATACGATCCGATTCTTTGGAATAAAGATGCAAATACCCCAATTATTCATATTGGTTATCAACAAGCAGATTTAGAAATTAGCTATAACCCTGTTTGTGAAGTTGTGGGTGACTTAGCGGTGTCTGTTACGTCTATTGCTTCTGAATTAGATAAGCGAGAATCCTTAGAAAGTAACCAACAAATCCAATTATTACGCCACGATTTACAACATATTATGCAGATGGGGATAAATAAAACCTCATCAAACGGCGTTCACCCACTTCGTTTTGTTCATGATTTACGTCGCTTTGTCAGTGACGACACCACTGTATGTTGTGATGTAGGCTCAATCTATATTTGGATGGCACGTTACTTCCACAGCTTTGAACCTCGTCGTTTATTGTTCAGTAATGGTCAACAAACATTGGGCGTCGCTTTACCTTGGGCAATTGCAGCTTCCCTTCTTCACCCTAATGAAAAAGTCATTTCCATGTCTGGTGATGGTGGCTTCCTATTCTCATCAATGGAATTAGCCACGGCCGTGCGTCATAAATGTAATATCGTTCACTTTGTTTGGACTGATCACAGTTATGACATGGTTAAGATCCAACAGCTTAAAAAGTATGGTCGAGAGAGTGCTGTCAGCTTTATAGGTCCTGATATTGTTAAGTACGCAGAAAGTTTCGGCGCACATGGTTTAGCGATCAATACTGCCGATGATATTGAGCCTGTTATGCGAAAAGCTATGAACTTAAGTGGCCCAGTATTGGTTAACGTCAATGTTGATTATAGCGATAACAGTCGCCTACTTGATCAACTTCATCCATGCCAACAAGATTAATAGGAGCATCACATGAGTGCTGAAACAGACAACAAAACGTTCTACCAAACCTCAATGATGAGTGCATTAATTGCAGGCTTATATCAAGGTGATTTCACAATTGGTCAGTTATTAGATCATGGTAACTTTGGCATTGGTACCTTTAACGATCTTGACGGTGAAATGATTGTAATGGGTGATGACGTTTACCAACTTACAAGCACAGGCGATGTTCATCTTGTTGATCACGATATCACCACACCATTTGCTTCGGTTGTTAACTTTGAGCCAAAAGCAAAACTGAGTTTAATTGAACTAAGTAAAAAAGAATTTGAAACGTGCTTAGAGCAAGATCTACTCGCTCACAACGCGATTAATGCCATCCGTTTAACAGGTAAGTTCTCGTATGTTAAAACACGTACAGTGCCGGCTCAGCACCGTCCATATCCACCTATGGTTGAAGTTGTTAAACATCAACCTATTGCTGAAATGACGCATGTTTCAGGTGTGATGATTGGTTTTAAAATACCAGACTATATGATTGGTATTAATGTGCCGGGGTTCCACTTTCACTTTATTAGTGATGATCGTACTCAAGGTGGTCATGTGAGTGACTTTATTCTCACAGAAGGTAATGTTGAAGTTGAAATATTTAAAGATTTCCACCTTCGTATGCCCGCCTCACAAGAATTTGATCGCGCAGATCTTCACCCTGAAGATCTGCAAACTGCGATCCATGTAACTGAGAAATAAACATTGAAAAGATTAGGCATTTCTTAATGACAAAAGGAGCGTTTATTAACGCTCCTTTTCTTTTATCTGCTACTTTTCGTACCACCTAAGATCACTCAGATCGAATACCAGTTTGTGTAGGATCACTCGGTAATGAAACGGTAATTTCTTTCTTATTAAGAGCAAATAAAAATCCTAACTCATTCACCAAACGGCAATTCATCAGGTTATTCATTGTTAATTATAAATAGGTTTAGCTGACCATTAATCCATTTTGGGTCACCAGCTTCTGAGTGTCTACTTGGTACTCTTTCTCTTTTACCGTCGAAACAAAGTGCCACGTTGAAAGCACTTGCTGATGATCAAGATCTAAACGAATAAAACCACGTTGTTTTAAATTAACCCATTGAAGATCTGAAACTAATTGAGGTAGGATAAATTCCATCTGCCCAATAGTTTGCAAATCTAACCCTAAATATTTTTCTAATCCGGGAGAGGTCACCGAGCTTGTTGCAAACTCAATCCCCACCCCATTTCCTTTATGATCACTTAATTCACTACACCAAGCATTGTGGCTATCGCCTGCTAGCGTGATAAGTTGTTTATTTAACGTTGTCGTCATGCCGTATAACCATTCACGCTCCATATAAAACCCGTCCCAAGCATCTAAATTATATGGAAGTAAATATGGGTCTGAACTTGGATCAGCTAAATAGGTATTAATTGCATTCTGTACCGCGATCATCGCAGCTGACTTGTTTGCATCACTTGCCTGAAATAATTGAAACAACCCCATCATGACACTACTTGGCATTTCAATCTTACCCATTAACACTTGTTGGCCTAACAATGACCATTTTGCCGTATTCGTTGTCATACGCTCACTGAGCCATTGCTTTTGATCATTGCCGAGTAACTTGCGTTCAGGAGCGCGTGCCTGTTGAATTAACCCAGAGATAGATTCAATCGATGTATCAGCCAGTGAAAAGTAGTCAAGCGGTTCATCACGCGCGACAACGCGGGTATCTAACATATATAAGTCAAACAAATCACCAAAGCTAAAGTCTCGATAGGTGATCATAGAAGAAACAGGATTTTCTCTAACGGGTAACCATTCTAGCCAAGCTAGAGCAGCTGCAGCTCGACGTTGAGCAAAGTCACCTTCTTGCTGTTGATGATTCTCAGCACCTTCTCGCCATGTATCATTGGCTATTTCATGATCATCCCAAATAGCGATCATTGGTAATGCCGCATGTAACGCTTGAAGATCACTGTCGCTACGGTATTGCGCATAACGTTTGCGATAATCATCTAAAGTAAGGCATTCAGACTCTTTACTTGGAATGCGATTTAAACGTTGTGCATCTTCAGTGGCATACTGCCCAGCCCCATATTCATAAATATAATCGCCTAAATGTAGTACTGCATTGATAGGTGACATTTGGTGCTGCTTAACTATTTCTCGATACACATTAAAGTAACCAGCAGGAAAATTAGAACATGACACGACAGCAATAGACGCTTTATCTAATTCACCTTCTGCTAAAGTTTGAGTCTGCCCTATAGGACTTAACGTATCATTGGCTTCAAAACGATAATAATAATGTTGATTAGGTTGTAGACCGTTAACATCTACCTTTACTGTAAAATCTTTTACGCTATCGGTCGTCACCTCGCCTGACGCAACAATCTGCATAAATTTCTCATCAGTCGCAACCTGCCATTGAACGTCAATTGAGCGTGCTTCTGTCGTAATACGCGTCCAAATAATAACGGCATGTTGTAAAGGATCACCACTCGCAACGCCGTGATTAAAGCCAACCTTAATTTTCGATTTTTGTTGCTGTTGATCATTACTATTACATCCTGTAAGCGAAGTAACCATCGCTGCTGATGATAGCGCTTTTACAAATCCTCGACGTGATAACGACATACCTATTCCTTTAAATATAATAACTGGTCAAACCAGAAGGAATGTCGCATGTCTTTATGACGTTTTTATTTGAGTGGGATGTAATTTTTATTAACAAAACACTCAGAATGTGTACAACAGCAACAAAAGATACCATTAAGGCATCTGATTATTACCTGTCAGTAAAAGTAATTTGACGTTTATGATCATTGTTATCTTATCTGAAATAAATATAATACCTTCCATCGAAGAAAAGTACGGTTTTGAAAAAAAATCCTGCTTTAGCTCACAAAACTTGAATTTTGGTGAATTTCATTGTCTTATATCAAAGAAATTGATCTTATAAATGATAGAGCATGCCATTCCATATAGGCATACTCACAAAAAATAGAGTAGCAACGGATTAGCTCATTAATTTAATGATGGTCAAACCATCCCCTGTGGAATGAAGCCCGGGGTGCCTTTGAGGAATTCGTATGTCACGAATCGTTATTGTAGGTGGCGGTGCCGCAGGCTTAGAGTTATCAACTCTATTAGCAAAAACCGTACGTAAAGAAGATGAAATTATTCTTGTAGAACCAGAAACGCATCACTTCTGGAAACCTCGCTTGCATGAAATTGCAGCAGGTACTTTTGATAGCGACTTAGATACAGTTTGTTATTTCACCCATGGTGCACGTCATGGCTATCAACATTACCAAGCCGCGATGACAGATATTGATCGTGATAATAAAATGCTTTCTGTTCGTCGTCCTGATGGTACAGAAGCGGCTTTAAAATACGATTACCTTGTTATTGCGATTGGTGCGGTAAGTAATGACTTTAATACCACTGGTGCAAAAGATCATTGCTTATTCCTAGATTCAGCAAGCCAAGCGCGTCAAGCATGGCATCAAGTTAGCCAGATCCTTCGTGCAAGTGAAGATCGCTCAGTAAATATTGTTGGCGCTGGCGCGACTGGTGTTGAGCTTGCAGCAGAGCTTGCTCGTGTTAGCCACAAACTTCAACGCTATAATGGTGCCCCACTGCATATCAACTTGATTGAAGCTGCAGGTCGTGTATTACCAAATAGCCCTGAAAAAATGTCAGAAAAAGTACAAAAAGAGCTTGAGCGTAATAACGTAAATGTTCTTCTTGATACACGTATTCGTGAAGTCACTGAAAAAGGTATGCTAACAGTTGATAACCGTGAGTTAGATGCTGACGTACAGTTCTGGGCTGCGGGTGTTAAAGCACCGGATTGGCTAAACGGTATTGGCGGTTTAAGTTATAACCGTATGAACCAAATTCAGGTGAATGCTAATTTAACAACAACCGTTGATGACAGCATCTTCTCTTTAGGTGATTGTGCATCAATCCCTCAGGCTGATGGCAGCTTTGTTCCACCTAAAGCACAAGCGGCTAACCGTGCAGCAGTACACCTAGCGAAAAGCTTAGGCGGTATGCTACGTGGTAAACCATTGACTGACTTCGAATTTAAAGATGGCGGTATGGTTGTTGCTGTTGGTCACCATTTTGCAGTCGGTTCATTTGCACCAGGCTCAAAGATGGAAGGTAAAATGGTACTACAAGGTCGCTTGATCCGTCGTTTATACGATACGATCTTCCGCCTGCACCAACGAACAGTGACAGGTATGTTCACCGTTTCACGTTTAATGATTGCTAAACGTCTAAAAGCGGTATTTAAGCCAAACGGTATTTAATCTGTAAATTGCCTTCTACTATGACGGTCAATATAACGACTATATTGACCGTTATTAATCTCTCTGAATTAAATTATAAATATCCAACATCTTACTATTTTCGTAAATAGTGAATCCGTACACCAAAATTAAATAAGTCTAATAATGCTAAATCTATTCGCTAAAATTTTTAATCGTAAAAACAAACCGACTATTATTAATATCCACCCTGCTGTTAATCGTGGTATTAATCCAACTAATAACACGTTAAATGGCGGTAAATTACAGTGTCATTGCCGACATAATAAAGTTGTTGTTAATTTAGAGTCACAAACAGCGCATAACCATATTTGTGGTTGTTCTAAATGTTGGAAACCTAAAGACGCGCTATTTTCACAAGTTGCTGTTATTCCTCGCGACAAAGTAACAGTAACAGCAAATGCAGATAAACTAAAAGTTGTTGATGACGCTGCTGTGATTAAGCGTTTTGCGTGTAAAGACTGTGGTGTTCATATGTATGGCCGTATTAAAGATACTAACCACCCATTCTACGGCTTAGATTTTGTCCATACTGAACTATCGCCAACACAAGGCTGGTCTGCACCAACATTTGCTGCTTTTGTTTCTTCAATCATTGAAACGGGCACAGATTTAAAAGACATGGCTGCTATCCGTGCTCGCATTGAAGAACTAGGTATGGAATCTTACGATTGCCTATCTCCAGACTTAATGGATGCCATTGCTACTCATATTGCACAGCAAAACAAGTAATAATTTAATTTTATTGTTTCTAATCAGTAATAATCATTTACTGTAAAACAGATTGTTTAAATCTAATTAAACTTTAGAATACTTCTATTCGCTAATTAATATTTAATTAACGAATAGAAAACTAAAAATAACACTCTAACTCTACATTTAATTATAAATAATATAAGAGCATCTTTATGTCTATTAAATTACACCCATCAATTGATAATGGCTTTATTGCAACTAAAGAAAACTTTGTTGGTGGCGTATTAAGCTGTAAATGTGACACAAATACAGTTCGAGTTAAACTTTCTGGTCAAACAGCACATAACCACGCTTGTGGTTGTTCTAAATGCTGGAAGCCTGAAGGCGCAGTTTTCTCTCAAATCGCTGTTATTTCTCGTGACAACGTTGAAGTGATTGCAAATGCAGACAAACTCGTTGTCGTTGACCAAAATGCAGCAATCAAACGTCACGCTTGTAAAGAATGTGGTGTTCACATGTACGGCCGTATCGAAGATACTAACCACCCATTCCACGGTTTAGACTTTGTTCACACTGAACTATCAACTGACGAAGGTTGGTCTGCTCCTGAATTTGCAGCATTTGTTTCTTCTATCATCGAAACGGGTACTGATCCAAAAGATATGGATGCAATCCGTGCGCGTCTAAACGAACTAGGCCTTAAGCCATACGATTGCCTATCTCCAGCACTAATGGATGCTATCGCAACTCACGTTTACGCACAAAACCATAAAAGTGCATAAGCGATAAAATAAATCCAATAACGTTTAAAGCACATGTAAACCATTCGGGTTGCATGTGCTTTTTTATTTACGTTAAATAAAATACATGAATGACACAATACTGCATTATTGCCGTCTTCCACACGATAACAATCACACCTATTGTTTTTTTAAATCCCATCCCAAACAGCAACTTCATAACGTTTTTAAAATAAACCGCTCTCCCATAGCGACAAATAACACTTATACCTTTTACTCATTCAACCTAATCACGCTGTTCAAGCACACTCAATAAACCCACTCTTAAAAGTCAAAATAAACTATAAAATCAGCAAGATACACTTTTCCTCTTGAGTGTTTATAACATTAAAAATGGAATACCTGAAAATTCCTTTAAAACATAAGCTACAATAGCGTATAGTTCTTTACTAATATTTAAAGTTAATTTTATGCTTTTAACGGAAATGATAATTTTTACTATTACTATTTGGTAATAATCATTTTCCATATCAAGGGATTATCATTTGCTAAGAAATAAATATAATAGTTCCATCAAGACGACATGAGTAATATCGTTTAATTGTCGTATTTTAATAATAATTATCGCCAATCAAGTTGGCTTAACAGAGTGATTTAACGATGACTGATAAATTTATCAAATCAAAAGCTGCGATTGCATGGGGTCCAAAACAACCACTTTCAATTGAAGAAGTAGATGTAATGTTACCTCGTGCAGGTGAAGTTCTCGTTCGCATCGTAGCAACAGGCGTATGTCACACTGATGCTTTCACACTATCAGGTGATGATCCAGAAGGTATCTTCCCTGCAATTCTTGGTCACGAAGGTGGTGGTATTGTTGAAATGGTTGGTGAAGGCGTTACCGATCTTCAAGTAGGCGACCACGTTATTCCACTTTACACTGCAGAATGTGGCAAGTGTAAATACTGTCTATCTGGCAAAACAAACCTATGTCAAGCAGTACGTGAGACACAAGGTAAAGGTCTAATGCCAGACGGTACAACACGTTTCTATAAAGATGGTCAACCTATCTTCCACTACATGGGTTGTTCAACATTCTCTGAATACACTGTTCTTCCTGAGATTTCACTAGCGAAAATCAACAAAGAAGCACCGCTAGAAGAAGTATGTCTACTAGGTTGTGGTGTTACTACAGGTATGGGTGCGGTACTTAATACAGCGAAAGTTGAAGAAGGTAGCACTGTTGCTGTATTCGGCCTTGGTGGTATCGGTCTAGCAGCTATCATTGGTGCAACAATGGCTAAAGCAAGCCGCATCATTGCTATCGACATCAACGAAGACAAGTTCGACCTTGCTCGTAAACTAGGTGCAACTGAGTGTGTTAACCCTACTAAGTTCGATAAGCCTATCCAAGAAGTGATCGTTGAGATGACTGACGGTGGTGTTGATTACTCTTTCGAATGTATCGGTAACGTAAACGTGATGCGTTCTGCGCTTGAGTGCTGTCACAAAGGCTGGGGTGAGTCTGTAATCATCGGTGTTGCAGGTGCAGGTCAAGAGATCTCAACTCGTCCATTCCAACTAGTAACAGGTCGCGTATGGCGTGGTTCTGCATTCGGTGGTGTTAAAGGCCGTTCAGAACTTCCAGGTATCGTAGATCGTTACATGGCAGGTGAGTTCCAGTTAGATGACTTCATCTCATTCAACATGGGCCTAGACAAGATCAACGAAGCATTCGATCTGCTGCACGAAGGTAAGAGCATTCGTACTATCATTCACTTTGATAAGTAATTTTCCTCTTATTTAAGCTACATCCTGTCTTCGTAACGACTACTGTCTGTTACGAAGACAGGCGAGATTTTATCTCACACCTTTGTTCAAAACCTGCTACGGATCAGCACTTCCTCTTTTAGCGAAAGTAATAATAAACCAAATTTTTCTGTCAGTCGTAAAGACAACCGACTTATCGTTAATTGAGAATTGGCATTTGCCACGCTCTGGTACTCTGTGTCAGAGCGCTTTTTCTTATAAAAAATTATAACAACGCTCATTTTTATTTTTTAATTTTATTCTCAACGAACGTTACAAGAGACTCTCATGCATCGCCGTTTATTAAAATCATTACCATTTCAATTACTTATTGCTGGCTTGTTAGCATGGGCGTTAGCAACACTGCTACCACTATCGTCAGGGTTTGAAACAAGCACAGCCTTCAAGCTCCTTATGTTATTAAAAACCACTTATATTGGTTTACTAAAAATGCTTGTTGGTGCCGTAGTGCTATTTTCATTGCTACGTGGTATCACCAGTATCGGCTCAATAATTCGATTAAAAGAGCTTGGTTTAAAAACAGTTTCGTTTTATGCCTTTACTTCAACGCTTGCGATTGCATTAGCCTTAGGTGTTTCACTGTCACTGCCTAAATGGCCACAATTAGTCGATACTTCAAAAGTTCATGTCAGCAGCCATGTTCAATTAATCGATCAAACCTCCGCCTCCGGTGGCGCTATTGTTGAAAAGCTATTTAACATGGCATTGGTAAACCCTTTTCAAGCAATGGCAACAACTAACTTATTAGCGATTGTTGTATTTGCGCTATTACTTGGCATTGCACTGCTGGCAAGCTTACCGGAAAAGCACCCTGTATTTGAGGTTATCGATGGACTCAATACTGCCGTTAACCGTGTGGTATCGTGGATCATCAAACTAGCACCACTGGCTGTATTTGCGATTGTTTTCCAATTTACTCTTCAAAGCGGTAATGCCATTTTTGGTGAACTCGCCCGCTTTGCGTTACTGGTATTTACTCTAACCTTTATTCACGGTGGTTTTGTCTTACCTATCATCGCAAAAGTCGTGACAGGTATTAAGTTCAAAGACTTATTTAGAGCGCTATCAGCACCAATGGCCATGGCATTTGCAACATCATCAAGTTCAGCAACGCTACCACTTTCAATGCAAACAGCGGAAGAAGAGCTTAACATTTCACAATCAACCAGCAGTATGGTATTGCCGCTTGGCTCTATTATGAATATGGATGGTACAGCCCTTTTTGAAGGCGTAGCAGCTATCTTCCTAGCACAGCTTTACGGTATCGACTTAGGTACTGGTGGTCTAATCATGATTTTCATCATGGCAATGGTCTCTTCTATTGGCGCACCAGGTATGCCGTCAGGTTCTATGTCAGGTATGCAGTTAGTCATGCTGGCTGTCGGTATCCCTTTAGAGGCAATCGCAATTTTATTGGTTATTGAACGTCCGTTAGATACCTTTAGAACAGCCGTTAACGTTGAAGGTGATTTGATTGCAGCACTTGTTGTTGATAAATGGCAAAATAAGTAACCTTAACTTAAGCATGGAAATGCATCATAATTGCACAATATTATGATGCATTTTTCGATTTTGACAGGGTAACTCTCGTTACTTAACATAATCACTATTGATGTTAATCTCCCTTTATATTTATCATTCTTAACATTCTCTGTTGAATGAAGAAGTCAGCACCTATGTTATTTAATACAACGTAGGTTCAGAAACGGTTTGATATATTGAGTTGTATAGGGAAGCTGGAATACGATGTTTTTGAATAACTAACAAATCTTTTTATTGTGTAGCTAAAAAAACAAGTAGGTTTAGAATGTTAAAACAATTACTTCACTCTGTTTTTCATAGACGAAAAATTAATAAGTCGCAACAATTACGCTCTCGTCTTGAATTTGTTATTCAACAAAATTTAGGCCAACGCGAAGCTCGATATAATAGAGAACAACGTTATTTTGTTGATTAATGATAGATATAATAATGAAACGTTTATCATGTAAATATCATCAAATAAAAACAATACGATTGAAATAATTAAAATAGTAAATTAATTACGAGTTTCAACAAAAAATCGGTCCTAAAACAAGCCAAAGCCATAAATAGCATGTTGATAACGTGAAATTATGAATGACATATCTATTTAGCTATACCTTCTCGCTTTTGCTTTAGCAATTACGATAAGCCGATTCACCAATACTTTTTCTTTCGTCAAATCTGCTTTTTTTAATTCTCGTAAAATTCTATTTAACTCTGTTTCTAAATATTTTGCTGTTTTAGTTTTCACCATTGAACGAACAAGCTTTTCTGCATTATTTGGTAACGGTTGTTCAACTGCCCACAAAAAACTGTAGTTTAATTGTCCATCCTTACCAACTGCTGGCTGCTCTATTTCTACAGGCTCTGGCGCTGCTTGCATCTGCTCAAACCGTCCTAAGCGTTGGTAATACCCTTGAACAATCGGCGATTTATTAAAGGGTAACGTCCCTTCCAGATAAAGCTGAGGACCAATTTCTTGTGCAAGTGTCGCCTTCGATTCAAGAATAAACTGACTCGCGTTTTTATCTTTGCGAACATAAGTATCTTTTTTACTGTTCTCAACTGAATAGTAAATTTTAGCTTTATGTTTCGCACGCGTTATCGCGACATACGCCAAGCGTCGTTCTTCTTCAGTATCTGCTGAAATACCGACAGAAGATCGATTAACGTAAGGAAAAGCATCTTTATCCCAATACGGTAAATGTACTTGGCTATACTCACAACCTTTCGCTCTGAATATCGTGGTTAATTGCACATTGCTTGTGGTGGATTCTGATTGGCGTAACGAATCAGAACGTTGCGTATAATACTCAAAATACTGAAGTGCTTTTTCACAATCTTGATCCATCGAAGCCAATACCGTTTCAACACTATCAAGTCGTTCAACCGCTTCTTCTATTTCTGATGCAGTCGCTTCTGTTTTCCAAATCCAATTATCTAACTCGCTATCACGACGATACTGACGATAAACATCTAATGCTTTAAAGCCCCCTTTACGGCGAAGCATCATTAATAATTCTACTCGTGATGTAAAATTATCAAGATTTAATGCTGGCTGTAACTTTTCCGTTTTCTTCACAACCTCTAACCACTGCTCAATTGGCGTATTAGCAAGCTCATCACATAACGGTCGCAAACTGGCATTTGGCACATAACAGTGTGGAAAAGACATCATATTAAAGACGAGTGTCGCTTTCTCATATGGTTGAAACTGATTGTAGCGCCCAGTGGCAAATCGCATCACATCAAGCAATAATTTCACTTCTCGACTATTTGATAACACCGAGCCAACAGGCATATAAAAAGGAATATTTTTAGTTAAAAACGCTAATTCAAACAACATAGTTTGTGACCAACGACGAACTAAAATCGCAACATCAGAAGGTGTTCCACCTTGTTCGATATATTCAGCAATAGATTGTGCGATCTCGCCGACTTGGCGCGCAGTTCCTATCACTTCAACGGGGGTATCAGCAACTGACTGATGAGAGATCGTTTGAAAATCGTGGAAACGTTGCTTGTTATTGGCAATCAAGTGACTCGCAGCTAACGCTAAGCTGTGGCCAAAACGAAATGTATGTGACAGGCTATAGGTGGTTGCAGGCGTAAAATCTTGTTCAAAGTTCAGCATAAATTGGGGAGCGCTGCCACGCCATTTATAAATACACTGATCGACATCACCGACAGCCACTAATTGCGCTTGCTCCCCGAGTAACAGTTTTAACAATCGATATTGCGCGGTATTTATATCCTGAAATTCATCAACAACCATAAATTGGATTTGTTGATGATAATAAGCACGTAACGCCTCATTATCAGTCAGTAAATTAACCGTTTCTACCAACCAATCATCGAAGAATAACTGTTTACGCTCTTTACGAATAGTTTCAAAATTCCAATACGCTTCAATGATAAAATGGTATTCATCACTAATATCAGACAGCTCAAACACTTCCTTTGGCGGTAACATATGCGCTTTTACCAAGCCAATAAAACTCATCAATAATTCAATGGTGCGCGGATCTTTGAATGTTTGTTGCTTTTGATACGACTTCTCTTGCGCTGCCATTTGACGCAAAATTTGTTTCGCAATGATTTTATCACTTTCACCATTATTGAAATCAATTTGATAACCCGTCTCAGCTAAATAGCCTGATTGACGTAATAATTGATAACAAAAACTGTGAAATGTATGCACGGGAACATTCATCCCATGACTATTTCGCTCTAATTTAGCTTTAAAATCGGTGCGAATATCACGGTTAAACATCAACACCAACATATTTTGTGGTGCAATTGTCGCTAATTTTTTCTCAACTAGCCCTACCAAAGTGGTGGTTTTACCCGTCCCCGCTCCTGCAACACATAATGCATTACCAGATAGGTGATTAATAAAAGCCGTTTGTTCAGCTGTAAAGCTTGTCATGACAACACCACGTGATGATAGATAAGTGAATGCGCGAGTATAACAATTCCTTAATTAGGTTTACATTCATTGCTGGTGATATATACAGCAGTTGAGCATAACATATACCTAACGATTACCTATCAATCTGCTAATTGTGGCATTGCGCATAGTCTGTTGTTAAAATCTGTCCACAATAAGCCATAAAGACTTGGCTCACCTCTTTTAAAATTAGCTGTGTACTCCACACCGAGAATAACCCCGTATGAATAAAAGCTTACTCACCAACCTTATTTCACTTATCTTGCTAGCTATTGGTTACCTTACTAATCAGCAAGTTATCCTTTATTGTGGCTTATTCGCATTTTCTGGCGCATTAACAAACTGGCTTGCTATTCATATGCTATTTGAAAAGGTGCCCGGACTCTACGGCTCAGGTGTTATTCCTGCTCGTTTTGAAGAATTTAAAACAGCCATTAAAAATCTCATGATGGAGCAATTCTTTACTCAAGAAAACATTAGCCGCTTTCTTAATAAAGAAATGACAAGCTCAACCAATTTAAACTTGCAGCCTGTGATCCAAAAAATTGATTTTGCGCCAGCTTACGATTCGTTACTTGATGTGATCATGAATTCACAATTTGGTGGCATGCTAACCATGATGGGTGGCGTAGAAGCACTCCAACCACTACGCGAACCTTTCATTGAAAAAATGCAGGATTCTGTTAACGAAATTAGCCAACAAGATGACTTTAAAGCAGCACTTAAAGATCAACTAGCTAAGCCTGAATCACTCAATGATATCGAAGAGACGATTGAAGAAATTATCGATCAGCGCCTGAATGAATTAACCCCAAAAATGGTCAAAGAAATGGTGCAAAAGATGATCAGTGAACACTTAGGCTGGTTAGTCGTTTGGGGCGGTGTCTTTGGTGGTGTGATCGGCATTATCTCAGCATTTATCGCTGCATAACTTTTTCTCTCCCTGTGAATTAGCGCCTTAGTTAAGTTACTCCAACTTTACTAAGGCTTTTTTATCTCTTTTTCTCCCCATCAACGCTCTAACACACTTAACAGATAAATACTCCGTTTCGTTGTTTATTTATCCGAACAAACATAAAGTACATGCTAGAATTGTGATATTGGTTGAAATTTATGACCATATAATGATAAACACAACTGTATATAAACCCAGTTGGAACTTTCTTCTTGGCAAACTTTTCTACTCACTTTAGTGTTGCAGCCGTTGCTAGTGGTTTAACGGCCACCGCCTTCTTATCGGCTGATCATATTTCGCCTTCGGCGGCAATTTGGATGACATTTCTTGGCACTATTGGTGGCCTATTACCTGACATAGATTCAGATCATTCAACATCGATGAAAGCCTTGTTTAATATCTTGGCTGGTTTTTGCTGCTTCATTTTAATTAGTCATATTTATACTCAAGTGACGATGCTTGAGTTACTACTCTATAGCGCAGCACTGTTTATTACTATCCGCTATATGGGAAAAGCGGTTTTTGAACGCCGTACTGTCCACCGTGGTTGCTGCCATTCAATTGCGTTTGTTCTGCTCATTGCCCTATGTTGCGTTCATGTAAGCTCTATCATTGGACATACCGCCGAAACCAGCTGGCTAGCAGGTAGCTTTGTTCTTTTTGGTGGTTTTGTTCACTTGTTGTTAGATGAAATTTATAGTGTTGATCTTTCCAACCAACGTCTAAAAAAGTCATTTGGAACAGCATTAAAACCCTTTTCCGTTAGGAACCCTCTCATTAGCTTGGCGCAAATAGTGGCAATTGTTTTACTTTTTGCGACCGCACCGTCTTATCATAAGACATTGCATATTTTAACCAATTGGCATCACTTTCGGTTTAGTCCCGTATGGCTAAACTGGACTGATATTCAAGTATGGGTAACCCACTTCATCCATCAAACACCACAAAAATTAAGCAGTATCCACCAGCTATTTTAAACATAGCCAAGGCGATAAACATTCCAATGTCTATCGCCTTTTTTGTTTTAATCAAACCAAAGGCAAACGTTTGCTATTTTACTGGCAGTGACTTACTTAACCTTGTATTATGCGATTACGATGATTGATAACGATGTGATTTTATTCATGTCATTATCCTTCTGCATTTCTGCGTAATCTTTGAATAGGACTTTCACGATGAGCCTTGCCGATCAAGTTTTAGCTGTTAATGATGATCTCCCTATCCGTACTGATAAACCCGTTCATAGCGGTAAGGTACGCTCTGTTTACTGGCTTACAGAAGCTGACAGTCAACGTTTGATTAAAGAAAAAGGCTATAACGTTCAACCCGACGCACCGCTCGCTATTATGGTGATCAGCGACCGTATTTCTGCTTTTGATTGTATCTGGCACGGTGAAGGAGGGCTTAAAGGAGTCCCAGGGAAAGGTGCTGCGTTAAATGCGATATCTAATCACTGGTTTCAATTATTTAAAGATAATGGATTAGCGGATAGCCATATCCTTGATATCCCCCACCCTTTTGTTTGGATTGTACAAAAAGCAAAACCTGTGATGGTTGAAGCTATTTGTCGCCAATACATTACAGGTTCAATGTGGCGTGCATACAGCAAAGGTGAACGTCATTTCTGCGGTATAGAATTACCAGAAGGGCTAGAAAAAGATCAAAAGCTCCCTGAACTACTCATGACACCATCAACCAAAGGGATTCTAAAAGGCATTCCGAATGTTCCTGAAGCAGATGATGTCAATGTCACTCGTGATGATCTCGTCAATAATTTCGCTGCATTCAACTTCCGCAATACTGATGACATTACCCAGTATGAAAAGTTATTGGCAGAAGGATTTAATGTTATCAGTAATGCACTCGCAAATATTGATCAAATCTTTGTTGATACCAAATTTGAGTTTGGCTATGTAACAGATGCTAGTGGTAACGAAAAACTGATTTATATGGATGAGGTGGGAACACCCGATTCTTCTCGTATCTGGGATGGCGCAGCTTACCGCGACGGTCAAATCGTCGAAAACTCAAAAGAAGATTTTCGCCAAGTACTACTTAACACTTTTCCAGAGCCCGATATTTTATTAAATAAAGATCGCATGGAAGAACGCTTTGCTCTTGCTCGTGACAACGAGTTACCACAAGAAGTACTCATGCAAATATCGCGTGTTTATACGGGTATTGCCGAAAAAATCACCGGAAAAAAGATCACATTAAGCAAAAACCCTAAAGCTGAAATTATTAATATTTTACGTAATCACTATCAGCTTATTGATTAAAGCTTAAGCGCTGTAATTATCAATAAAAAAATAGGCATTCATATAATGCCTATTTTTTCATCAGTAATGTTATTCATGCTATTCATATTTTAAGCAGCAATTAATTGCTATAACACAATTACACCTACACATTCAAATAACGATTAATACAACTTTACTTTTATTTTATTACAATCAAACAACCAATAATACAATCGCGAATAATCCCCCCTCCTTCAAATTAAAACATACTGTCATAAATTTTAACTTTTCTACTTATTATGTCTTTTATTATTACAGTATAGGGTCAAAATCAAAAAACACTGTAAAACATAGGGTTAACTCTAAAGTATTAATTGAACTGCATGTAGTGGTTAATTTATGATCGCAATATAAATAGATTTAATAAAAATATTTATAACTACTCATTTTTACAAATTAGGAGGTTGTATGAGCAGTGCGACTGATCAAGAAACCAAGCAAACTCGTAGCCGAGAATGGAAGATGTTCATTTTTATCGTCGTCTTTTTATTTCCAATTCTCAGCGTCATTTTTGTCGGGGGCTACGGCTTTACCGTTTGGATGCTTCAACTCTTCGTATTTGGTCCACCAGGACATGGCGGTTAATCCCTAATTAATCACCGTTAGCATCATATAAGAGAATCTATAATGAAATCATTTTTGCTTAAAGCTTGGCAGACCCTATCACGTCCAAGCGTTCATATTAGCCTAGGTGTACTAACCCTTGGTGGCTTTATTGCTGGCGTTATTTTCTGGGGTGGTTTTAATACTGCACTAGAAGCAACCAATACCGAAGAGTTCTGTGTTAGTTGCCACGCTGACAACGTTGCACCTGAATACGCCAACACTATTCATGACAAAAACCGTTCTGGTGTTCGTGCAACTTGTCCTGACTGTCACGTTCCACACGACTGGACAGATAAAATCGCGCGTAAAATTCAAGCAAGTAAAGAAGTCTTCGCCCACGTAGCTGGCTTCATTGATACTCCTGAAAAATTTGAAGACCGCCGCATTGTACTGGCTCAACATGAGTGGGAACGCTTTAAAGCGAATGGCTCTCAAGAATGTCGAGACTGTCATGACTATAAAGGAATGGACTTCACCAAGATGTCTCCTGTTGCTCGCGTTCAAATGAAGAATGCAGCAGAGCGTGATCAAAGCTGTGTCGACTGTCACAAAGGTATTGCTCACCACTTACCGAAAGATATGGATACCAGTGGTGGCATGATATCTGAGTTAGTACAGCTATCTCACGATACTAAGTACAACAAAGGCGAAGAAGTATATAGCGTGCGTTTCCTTCCTGTTTATGAAGATAAAGACATGAAGGTAGAAGCTGGCCTATTAAACCCTGCTTCAGGCGTAAAAGTGATCGATGAAACTGACAATGCAGTTGAAGTTGAAATTGCAGGTTGGCGTAAAGACAAGGGCTATGGCCGAGTGATTCAAGAAGACTTCGGTATGAATATTCCTGTTGCATCGCTCCTAAAAGAATCTGCACAAAACGACAATGTTGTTGATAAATATGAAGAGAAAGTTGACGACCTAACAGGTCTTCCTTGGCAACGTGTAACAGCAAAAGTCTGGATGCCAAAAGACTCGCTTGTTAATGACATCACGCCAGTTTGGGAAAAAGCGAAATCAGCTTACACCACTAACTGTTCAGTTTGTCACACTCAACCTGCTGAAAGCCACTTCGATGCCAATACTTGGCCTGGAATGTTCAACGGTATGTTAGCGTTCGTTAACTTTGACCGTGATAGTGAAGCCGTGGTGCGTAAATACCTTCAGAAACACTCTTCTGATTTTTCTGACGCACAACACTAAGTATTGATGGAGTTAAAATAAATATGTCTGTATCAAGAAGAAGTTTTCTTAAAGGCCTTGCAACAACAAGTGCTGCTTCTGTTATCGGTCCTAGCCTACTCGCATCATCAAAGGTGTTTGCAGACGATCAAATTGGTCAAGGTACATGGCGTTACTCCGGCTCACACTGGGGCGCATTCCGCGCCCACATCTATGCCGGTAAAGTACAAGAAATAGAAGCGATTGAAATAGATAAAAACCCAACCGAGATGCTAAAAGGCATTAAGGGCGTAATCTACAACCCATCGCGTGTACGCTACCCTATGGTGCGTTTAGATTGGCTTAAGAAACACAAATTTAGTGGTGAGACTCGCGGTAATAACCGTTTCATCCGTGTTACATGGGATGAAGCATTAGATTTGTTCTATCGTGAACTGGAACGTATTCAAAAAGATTATGGTCCATGGGCGTTACATGCTGGTCAAACTGGCTGGCGTCAAACGGGTCAGTTCCACAGTTGTACCAGCCACATGCAACGTGCTGTGGGTATGCATGGTAACTACATCACCAAAGTAGGCGACTACTCAACAGGTGCAGGTCAAACCATCATGCCATACGTGCTTGGCTCAACAGAAGTTTACGCACAAGGTACTTCTTGGTCTGAAATCCTTGATCACAGTAAAAATGTGGTGCTATGGGCAAACGATCCGGTGAAAAACCTACAGGTTGGTTGGAACTGTGAAACCCACGAATCTTTCCCATATTTAGCTCAGCTAAAAGAGAAAGTTGATAACGGTGAGATCAATGTGATCTCTGTCGATCCAGTTAAGAACAAGACCCAACGTTACCTAAACAACAAACACCTATACATTAATCCGCAAACCGATGTGGCATTTATGTTAGGTGTGGCGCATACCCTGTACAACGAGAACCTTTACGATAAAGAGTTCATCAAGATGTACTGCCTTGGTTTCGATGAGTTCATTGGTTACGTAAAAGGCGAAACCAAAGACAAAGTGGAAAAAACGCCTGAATGGGCTGCTGAGATCTGTGGTGTGCCCGCCGATCAAATTAAAGACTTTGCCCGTATGCTGGTTAAAGAGCGTACACAAATTCTGTTTGGTTGGTGTATTCAACGTCAAGAGCACGGTGAGCAACCTTACTGGATGGGGGCAGTTATTGCCGCTATGGTTGGTCAAATTGGTCTACCTGGTGGTGGTATTTCGTATGGTCACCACTACTCTGGTATCGGTGTACCTTCAACGGGCTTTGCAGCACCAGGCGGCTTCCCTCGTAACGTCGATGAAGGTCAAAAGCCAAAGTGGGATAACAATGATTTTAACGGTTACAGCCGCACTATCCCTGTTGCACGTTTTGTTGACTGTATTTTAGAGCCGGGTAAAGAGATTAAGTACAACGGTTCAAAAGTTATTCTTCCTGATTACAAAATGATGGTGATCAGTGGTAACAACCCTTGGCATCACCACCAAGATCGTAACCGCATGAAGAAAGCGTTCCAGAAACTACAAACCGTTGTAACAATTGATTTTGCTTGGACTGCAACCTGTCGTTTCTCCGATATTGTACTGCCAGCATGTACCCAATTTGAACGAAATGATATTGACGTTATGGGCTCATACAGTGGTCGTGGTTTACTGGCTATGCATAAACTGGTTGACCCGCTTTACCAATCTAAAACTGACTTTGAGATCTTTACAGAGCTAACACGTCGCTTTGGTAAGAACAGCGAATACACTCGTGGCATGGATGAAATGCAATGGGTTCGCATGCTTTATAACGATTGTCGTAAAGCGAACAAAGGCAAGTTTGATATGCCTGAGTTTGATGTGTTCTGGCAACAAGGTTTCTTAGACTTTGGTACAGGTAAGCCTTGGGTACGTCATGCTGACTTCCGTCAAGATCCTGAAATTAACGCGCTAGGTACACCATCAGGCTTTATTGAAATCACAAGTCGTAAGATTGGCCGTTACAAATACGAACACTGTCAAGAACACCCAATGTGGTTTGAAAAAACAGAACGTTCTCACGGTGGTCCGGGCTCTGATAAACACCCGTTCTGGCTGCAGTCTTGTCACCCAGATAAGCGTTTGCACTCACAAATGTGTGAATCGGAAGAGTTCCGTGCAACTTACACTGTACAAGGTCGTGAACCTATTTACATTAACCCTCAAGATGCGGCTGAAAAAGGCGTCAAAGATGGTGATGTGGTACGTGTATTTAATGACCGTGGACAGCTATTAGCAGGTGCAGTGCTGACTGACAGCTACCCTCGCGGTATTGTTCGTATCGAAGAAGGGGCATGGTATGGCCCTCTTAACGAAAAAATTGGTGCGATCGACACTTATGGCGATCCAAACACTCTTACTATCGATATTCCAACATCAGAGTTAGCGCAGGCAACAAGCGCACAAACCTGTATTGTGAACTTCGAGAAGTTTAAAGGTGAACTGCCACCTGTCACCTCGTTCGGTGGTCCAATTGAAGTCAGCTAATTAAAATTAGTGTCTGAATAATATTAAGCCCTAACTATCTGTTAGGGCTTTTTTTACTCTTAAATTTGGTAAAACGTTACTATTGGGGATACTTATTCTTGAAAGAGAAAAACAACGCAGTCATGGTTTATTCAATTCAGGTAGTATAACGGGCATTTTGAGAGGCTCTATCGGATAAAGCGGTAAATAAGTGACGTTGTTATTTTGTAATGAGTAATAGTAAAAAAGAAAAAAGGCAGCACTACAAAAAGACCCGTCAGCTTAGGGCGGGTCATAGCAGCATCTTATCCAATAGAAGATTTCAGCTCTGTACACCATGCATTTGCAGGCCATATACCGTACGTCTGAACTTCTTTTTTACCTTTATTCCACTGATTAATAGGATCTTTCCAAACGACTTCACATCTATTACTTGAAAAAACACCGGGTAACTTAATAGATAACTGAACATCTACGGCATCTTTAGGCAAATAAACTGAAGCACTTTGTGGTGCAGGGAAGGCACCAGATTTGTGCTGAATATTTTTATTCGTTACTGTCTTATATGCTAATTGCCACTTGGTTATATACGTACTACCGGGCTTACTATTGATGATGAGTTCTAACTGATTAATTGGTTGAGTCCAATTATTGATTGGACGTTTACCGTCAATTGAAGTAAACGTAAAAGCAACAGGAACCAGATCACCGATTTCATCTCTTGTTGCTGGGAATTTAGTTGCAGTAACAGAATTACTGCCTTTTTCAGAAATTAATTTTGGAGTAAGACCTATTTGATCTTTCTTTGGTGAGGCCACATTCACCGAGGTTACGATACTGTACTGACCTTCGTCATCGTTGCTTGCAATAGCAACACCACGACTTGCCCATTTTACCCCACTGATATAGCCAAACCCTTGAGATATATCTCCGGTGTCATGGTCAATATACGGTGTTTTTTCGGCTGCACTTTTTATAATATCCCATTTATCAGCAACTAAACCATAAGGGTTATTAGTATATGCTTCTACCGCAATAATATACGTCGCAGCTAAACTTTTCGCTTTTGAAAAAACCCAAGAGTGTTCCATTCCAACGTCTACTTTAACCCCTGAGTTTGGATCTAAGTACCCACCGTCAACTTTTACTTCACCACTATTTTTAGATGTGTTTTTTGATGAGAACTCCCATTTTTCATCTTTACGTTTAGTCAGAAAATAAACAGGGTCATCAACCATATCTGTACTAACTAAAGTAAATTCACCGGTGAGATAGTTTAAATAACCAATAGCACCAACTTGAATGGAAGGATCATTACTCCAGTTTGCAAACGTATTTTCTTTTGAGCTTCTCATCAAATTCGTGAGTTCTTGATTCCAAAATGATGAGTCATCAGCAGAAAATACAGAACCAGACGAGAGTAAAACAAAAAGAGTAAGTCCTGTTTTTTTTAATATTTTCATAGCGTCCTAGTCTCATAGCCATAAAAGTTTAAAGCTAAACTTTCAAGTTAAGTAGAACATAGACAGTCATCAGCAGCAGTGAACAGATAGCGTACTGTTTATTCCTGTCTATACTTTTGAAACATATTCTTCAACACCCCCAATCTCTTTACTTGTTGTTTCGAGATGGTAAAAGTGATCCATATCCCCTTTCAATGAAATCCGATTTCAGACTAAGCTATCAATATCATTAGTTCAAATAAAAAAAGAACAAAAAAAAAGAACAAAAAAAACATACACTTAAAAATCAGATATAAAAAAACCACCGCGAACGGTGGTTTTTTTGCTTACGTTATTTAGGTATTAAACGTCGTAAGTAGTAGAGGCAGTGTTGCCGCCTGTACCAGTCCAGTTTGTGTGGAAGAACTCACCACGTGGACGATCAGTACGCTCATAAGTGTGAGCGCCGAAGTAGTCACGTTGAGCTTGAAGCAAGTTAGCAGGTAGACGAGCTGTTGTGTAACCGTCTAGGAAAGATAGCGCAGAAATCGTACATGGCATTGGGATGCCAGACTCTAGAGATTTCGCTGCTACTTTACGCCATGCTGCTAGGCTGCCTTGTAGGATGTTTTTGAAGTACTCGTCAGAACCTAAGAATGCGATATCTGGGTTCGCTTCATACGCATCACGGATGTTACCTAGGAACGCAGAGCGGATGATACAACCACCACGCCACATTAGTGCTACGTTACCGTAGTTTAGATCCCAACCGTTTTCGTTCGATGCTTCACGCATTAGCATGAAACCTTGCGCGTAAGAGATGATCTTAGATGCTAGTAGTGCTTGACGTAGTGCATCAACCCACTCTTGCTTATCACCTTCAACTGGCGTGATTGTCTTGCCGAATAACGTTGCAGCTTCAACGCGTTGGTCTTTCAGTGCAGACAGGCAACGAGAGAATACAGACTCAGAGATAAGCGTTAGTGGAATACCTAGGTCTAGTGCGTTGATACCAGTCCACTTACCCGTACCTTTTTGGCCAGCAGTGTCTAGGATCTTCTCAACTAGTGCTTCACCATCTTCATCTTTGTAGCCAAGAATATCAGCTGTGATTTCAACTAGGTAGCTGTCTAACTCAGTTTTGTTCCAGTCAGCGAATACTGCTTGCATCTCATCAGCACTCATACCTAGACCATCTTTCATGAACTGGTATGCTTCAGTGATAAGCTGCATGTCACCGTATTCAATGCCGTTATGAACCATCTTAACAAAGTGACCAGCACCGTCGTTACCAACCCAGTCACAACAAGGCTCACCAGCATCAGTTTTAGCAGAGATACCTTGGAAAATTGGCTTAACCGCTTCCCAAGCTTCAGCTGCGCCGCCAGGCATGATTGAAGGACCGAAACGAGCGCCTTCTTCACCACCAGATACACCAGTACCGATGAAGTAGATGCCTTTCTCACGGCAATGCGCTACGCGACGGTTAGTATCTGGGTAGTTAGTGTTACCACCGTCGATAATGATATCGCCTTCATCCAATAGTGGAATTAGTTGATCAATGAATGCATCAACAACATCACCAGCACGAACCATTAGCATCACTTTACGTGGTGCTTCTAACTTAGCAACAAGATCTTCAAGAGACGTTGCGCCAACGATGTTTGTGCCTTTTGCTGGGCCTTCAAGGAATTCTTCCACTTTTGCTACAGTACGGTTGTAAGCAACAACGTTAAAGCCGTGGTCATTCATGTTTAGGATCAGGTTTTGGCCCATTACTGCCAAGCCAATTACACCGATATCGCCTTTCATATTATTCTCCTTGCGCCAGCAGTTTTGCCGCTGCTGAATCTAAAAACCATTCTGTTTTGCCATTTACGGCTTTAATTTTCGCTGCAGGATAAGCAAGAGCTTCTGCAGGCGTATTATTAATTTCTTGCAATACTTCAGCTTTGCTTTCACCTAACACTAGGTAGGTAATACGATCCGCATTTTCAAGTAAGCGCGCTGTTTTTGAAATGCGTTTTTGACCGCTATCTGGATGTGTTGCAATCACAGAAAGCTCAGGATCGTCAAAGTCTGTTTGGTTCGGGAATAATGATGCTGTATGCCCATCGGTTCCCATACCCAATAAAATCCAATCAAATGCAGGTAAGCCATTTTTAAGTGGAATTTCTGCATCCATTTCCTCTGCAAATCGAACCACTTCTACAGCAGGATCATCTTCACCTTTAATACGGTGAATATTGCCAGCTGGAATATCGATTTGTTGGAACAATAACTCGTTTGCTTCACCGAAGTTACTTTCCGGGTCGGTTGGCTCAACACAACGCTCATCGCCCCACCAAAAGTGTAAGTTGCTCCAATTAACATCTTTCGCATAAGGTGCTTGCGCTAATGTTTTAAACAACAGTTTTGGTGTACTCCCACCAGAAAGCGATATATGGACAGGCTTCACCTGCTTGCTCATTGCCATCATGGTGTCAGCTAATGAAACGACAACATCCTGCGGTGTTTCAAATACGCGATAATTAATCATGCTTATAGCTCACAATAGTCAGTGTTTGCTAAATTCTTACAAGGAAAACGCCACTCACGATTACTTGATGCAAGTAAGTCATCAGCTTGTTTTGGTCCCCACGTACCTGCGGCATAACCAAATAAGTGTTCTGGGTTTTCTTTGTATTCAAGAATTGGTTGAACAAATTTCCAACAAGCGCGAACAGCATCTGTACGTGCAAACAAGGTTGCATCTTGCTTCATACAATCAAGAAGTAAACGTTCGTACGCTGTCAGCATATGGGTTTCTTCAAGCTTGTCGTAATGGAAGTCCATTGATACTTCTTGAGATTCAAAACCTGCCCCTGGTTTTTTAAGACCAAAGCTCATTAGAATCCCTTCATCAGGCTGAATACGGATAATTAGCTTGTTCTCAGGTGCATTTTCACCAAACACTGGGTGCGGTGTTTTCTTAAAGTGAATAACCACTTCCGTCACACGTGTTGGTAGTCGTTTACCTGTACGAACGTAGAATGGCACACCATTCCAACGCCAGTTTTGAATAAACATTTTCATACCAACGTAAGTTTCAGTACGTGAGTCTTCCGCTACACCTGGTTCTTGGCGATAACCTAACAAATGCTTACCACGAGCATCTGATTCCGTGTACTGACCCAACACTAAGTTATTTTTAAGATCATCATCTGATAATGGTTTAAAGCTTTGCATCACTTTAACCACTTCATCACGGATAGAATCAGCATTAATTGCAGCAGGCGATTCCATACCAACCATTGCCAATACTTGCAGCAAATGGTTTTGGAACATATCTCGAACAGCACCAGCACCGTCGTAGTAGCCACCACGATCTTCAACGCCTAATGATTCAGACGCAGTGATTTCAACGTAATCAATAAAGTTACGATTCCAAAGCGGCTCAAACATGCCATTTGCAAAGCGGAATACAAGCAGGTTCTGTACCGTTTCTTTGCCTAAGTAGTGATCGATACGGTAGATTTGGTGCTCTTGAAAACAAGCATGAATTTGCTTGTCTAATGAGATCGCTGACGCTAGATCATAACCAAATGGTTTTTCAACAATCAGGTTTTTCCAACCTTCTGTCTCATCATTTAGGCCATGAGCGGCTAGACATTCTGGGATCACGCCGTAAAGGCTTGGTGGTGTCGCGAGGTAGAAAACAGCGTTACCTTGGGTATTGTGCGTTACTTTGAAAGTATCTAAGCGTTCTTTCAAGACTGCATATTCATCTTTATCAGACGTATTTAATGCTTGGTAGTAAAGATGCTGACAAAAATTAACCAATGTTTCGTCATCGGTTTTTTCATTTTCTGTCAAAGATTGCTTTAACTTATCACGAAATTCTTGATCGCTATATGATGTACGACTTACCCCTAAAATTGCAAAATCTTCAGGCAATAAACCATTAGCATAAAGGTGATAAAACGCAGGTATTAACTTTCGGTGTGTCAAATCACCTGACGCACCAAAAATTACAATTGAGTTATTTTCTGGTTGAACCATATCATTTTCCCATTAATTTCAGATCTTCAGACCTGCGACAGCAATCAATTGCTTGGTATAACGGGGCCTTATTATGCCGTATTTTTTTCATTCGTTACGAATAAATATGAAAAAAATAAAAAAATTTCGTTATACCTTATTATTTTTGTTAAAAAGTATAATGACTATTAACACCAACTCGATGCATAAATCGCTGACTAGACAGCGATAAATCACTAATACAGAAAATTATTACGGCTTATGTTAACAACATTTGTTATCAGTACCAGTCGAAATTTTCTATTATGCCAATAGGCTAAGCCTTTGAGCGCCGTTTCTTCTTGCGCTTTTCTTTAAAGTACTCATTATTAGAAACGATCGTCAATCTAAAAGATACCCAGACTGACGCAAACGTTTAAACGTTCACCAATTCACATTCTCAATCATACTTCATCTCTCACTTAGCCGTTCAAAATACCTTATACCGCATATGGGTTACTATTGATAAGCTCACTAATGGCGGTTATTATGCCCGCAATTTCAACCACCCACGCGGTGGTTTTTTATTCGTAACAATTAACCCACGATTATGGTTTGGGTTAATTCATGGTAAATAGGTTATCCCATGTCTAAATTCTTCTTCAAAGGTCGTATCGAAAAGAAACCAAAATATGAAAGCTTTGGTTACAACACGAAACGCGAAACCAAACTGGGCACGGAAACCAACCCACTCACATTGATTGTGAACAGCGAAGAACGTCAACAAGAAGTACAGCAGCAAGTTAATGACAACCAACTGTTTGCAAATATCACTATCAAGGCTGACATTGCAGAAGATATTGCAGAGCTAGACAGTGTTTTAAATAAACCTAAAACCACTGTGTTTGAAAAGACACCCAACCGTAATGACCCATGTTCATGCGGTAGTGGTAAAAAATACAAAAAGTGCTGTGGTAAGTAGTAACAAACAAAAAAGAAGGTATTCGTACCTGCTTTGTTTTTAGCTTCAAATACATGTCTAACTGACACCGGTTAAACATTTATTTATCTGTAATTTAAAGTAGATAGAAGTATGAGCAAAAAAAGCCAAGGCTATTCTTGTATTGGCCTATTTAATCCCAAAACACCGGAGAATGTTGGATCTGTTATGCGCGCAGCTGGCTGTTATGGTGTTAACTCGGTGTTTTATACGGGAACGCGTTATGATCATGCCGCACAGTTTTGTACTGATACAAAAAAAGCATCACTTGATATACCGCTAATAGGTGTTGAAGACTTAAAGAAAATCATTCCTATCGGCTGTATACCCGTTGCTGTTGATTTAATCGAAGGTGCAAAAGCATTACCTGACTATAAGCACCCAAAACGTGCTTTCTATATCTTTGGCCCTGAAGACGGCACCTTAAAAAAAGAAATTACTGATTTTTGTCGTGAAACGATTTATGTACCAACGAATGGTTCAATGAATCTTGCCGCTGCCGTTAATGTGATTCTTTATGATCGTTTAGCTAAAGGCGATAACTTTTCAAATCACAAATAACGCGATTAATCATAAAAAGCCACGATAACTGAATCATCAGCTATCGTGGCTTAATTTTATGCATTTTCTGATGTTAGCTACCTTGGCATTTTACCAATTTGTTCGTAATATGCTTTTTTATCTAAATACATTGCTTTATCTGCTACTTGATAAAGTGCACGTGCATCAATATTTTCAGTGCTAGCACAGCCCATAGCAAAGTGAATAGCCACTTTCTCTCCTGAAGCTAGGCGTGCATAATGCTTATCTATAACTAACTGTTGTAAACGCAACGTTAACTTATCACAGCCTACATTATCACCACCTTTGATAATAATCGCATATTCATCTCCACCGAGACGATATACCTTGTCGGTACTACGACAAACACTTTGAATAAGCCTGCCCGTTTCGATTAACAGCTGATCACCCATATGATGCCCATATTCATCATTGGCTTGCTTTAAACCATTCACATCGATCATAAACAAACCAAAGTATTGTTCTGGATATCGATGTGCAATTTTTATCCACTCATCAAGATCAACATCAAACGCTTTACGATTACTTAGCCCCGTTAATGGGTCTGTGATTGCGCTTCTTTCCAACTCTTCATTCAGTAATCGACCTTCAAGTTCTGCAGATAATTGACGAATAAATAATGAAATAATTTCATAGTCATCTCGTGCAATATTAGGGTGCTCCATCACAATAATCCCCAATAACACACCATGTGTATCGACAATTTTGAAACATTGAAGCACTTTATCGCCACTATTAATACGAAAGTAATCACTGCAATGCGCATCTGCATCAATACTCTCTAAATTAATGTTAGACAAGCCTTCACTAAACCAATTTGTATTCTTGTTTATAAATAACTGCATCCCCCATCCTGAATAAGGATACAGACTCACTAACTGCGTCATAACCGTAGAGTGAATATCACCATGTTGTAATTTATTACTAAATAACAAGAGTGACTGAAGCATGGTTCGACGTTTTTCTTCGCGCTGTAATGAGTGAGTTAACTCTAACGTCTTTTCATGTACTTTCTGCTCTAGTTGATCATTAAAAGTCATCAACTTTACATTTTTATCTTCTAAGTCACTAAGCTGGGCTTTTATTGTGGTCGACATTTTCTGAATAAGATTATTCACCATGATTAATTCAGAAAATCTTAAATCTTTATCTAATATATTATAATTGCCACCTAAACACCCCCTTACACTGTCCATAAGATAGGTTAAAGGTTTTGCGAACCAACGATACGATATTGTCGCCGTTAATAACGTAAACATAATTACAATAATAGCGACAATAGTTAATATCTTTAATGAATTAGTAAAGGGATTCTCTCCCAAATATTTATTCATGAAGACTTGAGCTTCATAAGACATTGGCTCTGCAATATATTTATTATCTATCGTCACTTCAGCCGTTTTTGATACCGTCGGCATTAAGGGATCAAGTTTACCTTTATAAACCGCAATATTATCCATGCCATTATGATGAAAAATAACGTGCTCTCCATCTTTTAAATAAGGGCGAAGAACCTTAACAATATTTTCCACAGGCACTATAACAATTAAATAACCTAACGGTTTACGCTTTAGCCCTTCCGTCAGCGTTGACTGATATATAGGTACACCTATGGCAACGCCTTTATGACTAGGGTTAAATTTATCAGGCATCAAATGTTCATCACCATAATTAAACACCCATTGATTGCCTGTACTTTTACTCGTACCCACACTCTTACTCAACAAGGTTTTCAAACTGGAGAAGGATTTTACTCCATTAATACCATTATAATTTTCTACCTCATCCCAGTTAGCATCAACCAAATAAGCCGCTTGTGCTAATGGCGTGTTATCAACTAAATTTGCTAATGTGGCATCGACATGGCTAGTCAGAAAGAAGTCATCAATGCCCTGCACTAACAACCTATCTCGTGATAACACATCTAGCGCAGTAGATAATAGATAAAAGCGATAATTAAACTCTTGTGCTAACGTTGTGGATAAACGCTCTATGAGATCAATTCGGTAATTAGTTTCAACTTCTGTTTGCTGCTTTATTAATAAACCGCCAATAATAGATGCTGGTAAAACCGCAACGAAAACCATTAATAGCGCCAGTGATGACTTTAATTTTAGTTTCATTTTTTACTCAACCGCTTCCATTGCTGAATAGCGATACGCTGCATAAATTCAGCCGTTTTTTCTGCTGATAGTCCATCTTCATAACGCTTAAAGCCAATAGCCATCGCTTGCCATGCTATCGACATTTTTATTGTTGATGGCATTGGTTTAGATAATTCAAATTGCTTAAACAATATTTGCTCATCACCTGTAGCCTGCTGCTGATAGCGATTCAATAATTTCTCTGACGTAGGTAATAAACGTGTCTCTTTATAGACCAATTGTTGAATACTTAAGCGTTGAATAAACTTAGCAAACTTTTTAATTAAGGCTTTTTTATGTAACGTGTGGTTATTGTAATTAGGTAATGACAGAAGAAATGTGCTACTCATTGGGTGCATTACATTACCATCAACAGTAGGTAATAAGGCTACGCCTAGAGCATTGCCCATTGCCTTCTTTAAATCTTGATATGCCCAATCACCATTAATCGCATACGCCTCTTTACCTTGAATAAAATCACTTTGTGAACAAGTATAATTACATTCAGGATTTACAATTTTTTGCTCTGATAAATAACGATAATATTTTAAAGCCTTAACCATTTCTGGTGTATTAAGTGATATTTCACCATCAATAATGGGCCAACCATTAAACGCAGATAAAAATGGTATAAAGTAATACATATCGAGGTAATTCCACCCAATAGGTAAAATATTTTTATCAAGCCACTTTTGCTTGGTATCGATAATGTCATGCCAACTACTCACTGGCTGAGAAACTAGCTTTTTATTATAATATAACAATAGGTTATTTCCTTGAATAACAGGAACTCCCCAATATTTATCATCAACGTACGCTGTCATCATCGCCGTTCGAGAAAGCTCTGGTGATAACCAACTTTTAGGAATACTTGATAGTTTCATTAAACTATGTAGGCCAACAAAATCAGAGGGAAAAATGACAAGATCAGGTAAACCACCATATTGTGCGCCCAGTAAAATTTCAGCTTTTATCTTCTCAGGATCAAATTGAACAAGAGAGATATTTATATTATTTTCTTTTTGAAATTCACTTACCAATAATTCAATAAAACTATTATCTTGATGCGAATACCAAAGCGTTAATCTCTCTTCAGCTTTCGCAGATAAAGAAAGAAACATCATCAGAAAAAATACTACACTTCTTAACATAACCACACCAAATACCTTTTTAGGATATCGATAAAGCGCGAACAATATTATAAATATAATACACACCTATTGATATAATCGGTATGATAGAGTATTCCCAAAAAGAATCAAACACCTACCAGTAAAACCTTATGTGACATATCAATAACTTATAGTAACAAAACGGATTATGCATTTCGTTTTACTCCCCAAAAGCACTAATATTTATATAAAATACAATAAGTTACATAATTAATTTTTATTTTTTGTTGATCATCGATAACTTAATCACCTTAATGTGAAGGGATTCAAGTAAAAAATTAACACAACTTTCATCTAACCGTTATGATGAGCTATCTTTTCCTTTTTTAAACAGCAAGCGCACATAAAGTTATGACATTACCTAAATCCTCAGTGGCACTTATCACCTGTTCTCTTTTTTTTCTTACTGCTTGTGAATCAACGGTAAATGCATCACCACAGCCCGAAGCGCTCTCAAAACAACCTGTGGTAGCTAAAACAGTTATTAAGCCATCCGTTACCCCTATCTCAAACACTGAGTTAAAAAAAGAACAAGACATGATCAACTTCGCACGTAAGTATCTTGGTACAAAGTATGTGTGGGGTGGGACAACGCCTAAAGGTTTTGATTGCTCAGGTTTCATTAAATATGTTTATAACAAGTACGATATTTCAATACCTCGTACAACAGCGGCTTACCCTAATCTTTATGATAAAAAAGTATCACTAAAAAATGCCAAAGTAGGTGATCTTATTGTTTTCACAGGAACAAATCCGAAGATTCGTAAACCAGGTCATGCTGGTATTATTACTGAAGTGGGTAAAAACACATTGAAATTTGTTCATAGCTCTTCATCTAAAAAGCATTTTGGTGTGACTGAAACCGACTATTACAAAAGTGGTTATCCAAAGCGTTACTTAACAGTAATCAAAATGTAGCACAGATAATCGAGCAATTTAGCGATAAAAGGAGCACCATGCTCCCTTTATCTGTAATCATTTCTTTACACTGTAAGATTTCCTAAAATTCTCATCATCTAGCCCTACTACCAGAAACTTTGTATTATTTGGAAAAATAACAGTGTGTGCTAGCGATACTCCTATCGCACTCCAATAGTCACTCTCTGTTTGGTATGTCTAAGTCGGTCACTTAATACATACCTAGAATAAGGGGCTGATAGATCGGTCAATCTATCAGCCCCACACTTTTACTATTACGCTTAGTTTAAATAACTTGCGCTCCAATCAAGAACAAACCAAAGCCAAAACAAACCATCATTGCAATTTGCCCACCTCCAACTTCGTAATACGCATCATTACTTATTGCTGTTTGTGTCTTACCCTCTGCTTTTCTTAAGTTAAGAGCCATCATCATAGGGATAAACACTGCAATAAACACCATAATTAAGCCCGCATAACTTAATACTGCTAAAAATTTATCTGCAGCAAATATGGCGCCTAATAATGGAAGAATAAAGGTTAAAACATACGTCACCGCACGATTTTGTTTAAATAAATCAATATTTTGGTCAAATAATGAAAGAGCTACACCAAAGAATGAAGTCAGCAACGCTAGTCCCGTAAATAATGAAAGAATGACATGGATTCCTTCAAATCGAGTGGCCAGCACATTAATTAGCTCGGAAACATTATTGAACTGTGTTAATTGCTCGTACGATAAACTTCCCACAACAGCGTAAAGCCACAATAAGTAGCACACAAGTGGAATAAACGAGCCTAGTAAAACCATATTGCGTAATTGCGCATGTGTCGCTTTGTCGTTATAAGACACTAATGATGGAATAACAGGAAAAAATCCAAAACTGGTAAATAACACAGCACTGGTTTTGATTAGATCAATACTACTGTCATTTGTTGCAGTGAAAAAGTGTGCTAGTGACATATTTGGCACTAAGGCAAAGAGCGTAATAATAAGCACTGCTAACATTAAGAGAAATAACACACGATTAAGCTTGTCAATCACACCAGTACCAGCCGCGACAATACCACCAGCAATAACAGCAAACAAAATTTGACTTTGAACTAACGAGATATCTAAATCTAAATTCAGTACCATTTTATGCACTAAGTCGCCGGCACCAATGATGTAAGCCATTAATAAACATATTAATAGTGCGTATAACAAGCCATTAGTGATTAACTGTCCACCCTTTCCTAATGATTGTTTCGCGATAGTGTTCATACCTAAACCACCGCGAACTTTAATACTGGCTTCAAGTAATAATAATGCTGAATACGTAGTACCACTCCAAATAATCAACATTAAAATTGTGCCTGACAATAAGCCAAACTGAGCCAATACCATTGGAATAGCGAGCATTCCTGCACCGAGTGCTGTACCCGCAATAATCAGCGAGCTACCTATTAATTTTAAATTCACACAATACCCTTACTTTATATATGCAACACAAAGCCTCAGCTTATGGCTGCGTATTATCAAATGATTTTAATCTTTAGATTGTCGGCTAATTAATAGCCGTGACTAAATCGAGATGAATATAAAGATAGGTTCGAAAAGACAGCCAACGAGCATTGTCGTTGAACTTGATGAATAGAAAAGTTACACAACATTAATCGTACTCCAAAAACGATATTAATAATGATGAGTGGTCATGATGTTTCATTTCGGTCAAAACGAACATCACTCATCTGTTGCAATACTAAAACACATTTCTAAAGAATGAAATAATAGATTATATCCTCAGACCAGCAATCTGCTTATATAAGCCTTCAGGGCTTGCCACCAATAGGCTTATAGAATGCTTTAACGAGAGCACTACTCAGAATAATGGGTTATCACCCCACGTGCTTTTCTGAAGCAAGGCTAACGAGAGTTAAGCGGTTAAATGAACCTGGTTTTACAGCAATTAAGCTACCGTCGCCAAACTGAATACCATCAAAGAACTGAGTACCCCATTTCACACGCTTAAAGTGTGCATAACGCGCTTTTGAATATACGGTTTCTAAAGCGTTCAACGCACCTTCACGCTTTACTTGCTCTTGAATTGCTTTACTTAATAATTTATCAGCAATAAGCATCGTTGCCTCCTACAAAAATAACCGCGCTTTCCATATTCGCTCATTTCTTTTTACCAAACACACTAAGATATGCAAGGGAACGTTTATCAATTTATACTTTTTTTCATTGGCTGCTTAAATTTCACACATAAAAAAGCCCAGAACTTTTGTCTGAGCTTTACGTTCAATATAATGATTAATTGGTATTTACACCGTGAATGAACCTTCATTTTGTTTTGGGTTGGGACCAAATCGGTTATCACCTGGCTTGCTGTCTTGTACCATAAAATAGATCAGCACTAAGATACCAACAATCGGAACAAACATGATCAGTGCCCACCAACCGGTACGATCTTGATCATGTAAACGACGGACAATCACGGCAATATTAGGGATAACAATAAACAGTGAATATAATGCCGCTAATACGCCATAGTCATCCCCAATGGTTGGTAAACCTAAAAGACTATCAGCAAACCCTAGTGCCATACTGATCAAAGCGCTAAAAAGCGTAAAAAACCAAAACTCTTTACGACGTGAACGACCATTAAACTGTGCATATTTTTTTAAAACAGCAAGATACCAATCCATTTTTCTTCCTTTAGTCCGATATTTCTAGGCTAATAAGCCTGTTACACAAAATGTATTCCTTTTTAGAATCACAGCCAAGCAATTTTAACTATCTCTTTGTTGTGAGACCGCTCAAAAATAAAAATGACATTCACTTTGTATTCTATTTACACTGTGAGTGACTTAATAAAGCTTAAAAGTTAAGCACCTTGTTTTTAACATTTATTCACTTTCTCTCGCATTATTATTCTACTCACTTTCGAGGAATTTTAACTGCAATAGGGATAGACAATGCAAAAGACACTTCTTACCTGTGCGTTAGCCGTCGCCTTTAGCACATCACATGCTTACGCGGCAGATTGTTCTAATATCGCCAAATGGCAAGCAAATATAGCCTATAATGGCGGTAGCCAAGTCCAACAAGACAACAACATCTATAATGCAAATTGGTGGTCTCAAGGCAATCAGCCTTCAAATCACTCAGGCCCTTGGCAAGAATGGACATTAGTAGACAGCTGCATGAGCAGTGGGAATCAAGATCCATCCGTAACACTGATCTCACCGCTTAATAATGCACAATTAACCGCGCAAACAGATATTACGTTAGCTGCCAACGCAAGTGATAAAGACGGTTCTATTCAACATGTTGAGTTTTTCATAAACCAACAATCTATTGCAGTTGTCGATACAGCCCCATACCAAATTAATTGGACAACGGTGCTTGGTAACTACACCATTACAGCCACAGCAACGGATAATGAAAATGCCACTAAAACAGATGTTGTGAATATTAGTGTCGTTTCAGCGAGTGAAAACCTTGCGCCAAGTATTTCAATTAGTTCACCAACATCTGATACTCCTATTTCTGAAGGCGATACGGTAACGATCACAGCCAATGCCGAAGATAAAGATGGCTCCGTCACTCAGGTAGCGTTCTTTGTTGATAACCAACTAATCGCAACAAGTTCTTCAGCCCCATTCACTGCACAATGGACATCAACGGCTGGTAATCATCAAATTACAGCCAAAGCAACAGACAATGAAAATAGTACAACCACATCAAGTGCGATAACTCTTACTGTTGATGACGTTATTGTTGGTGGTGGTTGTGGTGATATTCCAACCTTTAAATCTGGTACTGATTATCTAGCAGGTGATTTAGTAGAGAGTAATAATCATAAATACCGTTGTGACATCGCAGGTTGGTGTTCATCATCATCTGATTGGGCTTATAAGCCTGGTGAGGGACAGTATTGGACAGATGCATGGACAGATTTAGGAATTTGCGCCATTGCTCCTGACGTTAAGATCACCTCTCTTAGTGATCAACAAACGGTATTAGCAGGAACGACTCTGACGATTGATGCTGATGCTACTGATGCCGATGGTACTATCGAACAAGTCAGTTTCTATGCTAACGAACAACTTATTGACACCGTTCTCACAGCTCCTTATAGCACACAGTGGTTAGCATCAGATTTAGGTAATACCACGATTAAAGCCGTTGCCACTGATAATGAAGCGAACACGAATGAAGCTAGCGCTACGGTTACTGTAAGCGATCAGGCTCTTGTTACTAGCTTAACATCTCCAAGTAGTGGCTCTGTTGTCACACTAGGTAAAGCACTCACCCTTTCAGCAACAGCGACAGCACTAGCCGGTGATGTTCGACAAGTTGATTTCATTATTAACGGCAATGTTGTTGCAACCGATAAAACTGCACCTTATAGCAGTTCTTGGACGGCGCAATCTGCAGGTAATTACACTGTCACAGCCCTCGCTACGAATGGTAACGGTGAAACCGCACTATCAACCGCAGCCAGTGTAAAAGTTCAAGAACCGATTGAGACTCAACATAACTTAATTGGCTATTGGCATAACTTCGTTAATGGCTCTGGCTGTCCAATACGTCTTCGTGATATTTCACCCGCTTGGGATATTATCGATATCGCATTTGCTGATAATGATCGCAACAGCGACGGTACTGTTCACTTTAATTTATACAACGGTGACATTCGCAGTAGTTGTGAGCCGCTTGATCCACAACAATTTAAAGATGATGTTCGTGAATTACGCGCACAAGGTAAAATCATCGTTCTTTCACTGGGTGGTGCTGAGGGTACTATCACTTTAAATAACGATGCCGACCAAGCAAACTTTGTTTCAAGCTTGACTGATATTATTAATGAGTGGGGATTTGACGGACTCGATATTGACTTAGAAAGTGGGTCAAACTTACTCCATGGCACAGAGATCCAAGCCCGTTTACCCGTTGCGTTAAAACAAATCGAAGCCAACATTGGTGGTGATATGTATTTAACCATGGCACCAGAACACCCTTATGTTCAAGGCGGCATGATTGCTTACTCAGGAATTTGGGGCGCTTACATCCCGATGATAAATGAGTTACGTGACATGCTAAATCTGCTGCATGTACAACTATATAACAACGGTGGTTTAGCAAATCCATATACGTCAGGAGTCGCCCCTGAAGGATCGGTTGATATGATGGTGGCTTCAGTCAAAATGTTAGTAGAAGGGTTTGAACTGGCAGATGGCAGTCAATTTGCACCACTTCGCGATGATCAAGTTGCGATTGGCTTGCCGTCAGGACCAAGTTCCGCGAACTCTGGACAAGCACCAACACAAAATATTATTGATGCACTAGATTGTGTCACCAAAGGCAGTAGCTGTGGCTCGGTCGTACCGACTAAACTGTATCCTAACTTTGGCGGTGTAATGACGTGGTCAATTAACTGGGATGTTCATGATGGCTTTAATTTCTCAGGTCCTATCGGAGATAAGCTTCAACAAATGAATAGTCAACGTTAACCCGTATCCATATACGTGATAAAAAAACGCCAAGGTTGCTATTTATGCATCTTGGCGTTTTTCTTTGAAATAAGGAAAATCATTAATAGCGCTTAATTCGAACCACTTTCATCGTTTCAACTTCAAACCCTGCCACCATTATCACTTCAGGGTAATAGGTCATATTCACCTTACAGCCATTTAAACTTTGATATTTTTTCTTTCGTTTAAATTTAAATGGGACGTCGTAACCTTCAATCATCAACGTATGCAGGATCCACTCACCGTCTTCTCGCTGAGTATGTGAGCGAACTTTCAATCCATCGCTATGAATGAGTTCAGCATGTTTTGCTACAAGCTTATCCACATCAGATTTCATGATATTCGTTTCCTTTTTGTTATTTAATCGCGACTTGAAACACATATACAAAAACAGAGAGCCTCGGCTCTCTGTTTTTGTATTTTATTCTGCTTTCTATACTACAGTGAAAGAGGAATAAATAAACCTGCCAATGTCGCACTCATTAAATTAGCAAGTGTTGCAGCAAAAATAGCTTTCATACCTAAACGTGCAATCTCAGGACGACGTTGTGGGACAATACCACCTAAACCGCCCATTAACATTGCAATAGAGGTTAAGTTAGCAAAACCACACAATGCAAAGGTCACAATCGCTTGGGAGTGCTCACTTAATTTAGCGACAGTTTCTGGCTTCATTAAATCAGCGAATGCAATAAATTCATTAACGGCAATTTTAGTACCGATCAAACTTGCAGCGGTTGTTGCTTCTGACCATGGCACACCAATTAACCATGCAACAGGCGCAAATAGATAGCCAAAGATCATATCAAGGCTTAAATGATGTAAACCATCCCAGTTAAAACCTAACCACTGACCCAAAGAGGCTAACCAGTTACCAATATGACCTAAGCCGCCATTCACAAGCGCGATTAAACTGATAACCGCCAGTAAACTTGCGCCGACTGCCATAGCTATTTGTAAACCACTTAACGCACCACGAGAAGCGGCATCAACCATATTAACTGGTTCGTCTTCTTCACCATCGTCTTCTTCTTCCATGGTGTGAACACCTTCAGTCTGAGGAACAAGCAACTTTGCCATCATCAAACCTGCAGGAGCAGACATAAAGCTTGCTGCGATAAGGTACTTAAGCTGAACACCTAATCCCGCATATCCCACCATGGTACCACCAGCAACAGATGCTAAACCGCCAACCATTACTGCGAATAATTCTGAACGTGTCATTCGAGCCAAAAATGGTCGAACAACTAAAGGCGCTTCCACTGAACCGACAAAAATATTAGCCGTTGCAGACATTGACTCTGTACGTGTTGTACCCAGTAGCTTTTGTAATATGCCACCAATCGTACTGATCACCCATTTCATAACGCCTAAGTAATACAGTACAGAAATTAGCGCAGAGAAAAACACAATTGAAGGCAAAACGTTAACAGCGAAAATGAAACCTAATTTAAATTGTGCTAATTGACCGAACAGAAATTCCGTACCTTCATGGCCATATTCAAGAATACCGGATACGGCACCAGATATGCTGTTTAAAACTACACGACCAATAGGAATGTATAAAATGAAGCCCGCAAAAATAACTTGAATACAAAATGCACCCAACACGCTACGCCAATTAATTGCACGACGATTTTCTGAAAATGAAAAACCAACGGCAAAAATAACAATAATGCCTAAGATGCCGACCAAATAATGCATGGTCAATCTCCAATGTGTAGTAGTAAACGATTGCGGGGGGATTCTATTGAGAAATAAAAACGTGACAAGGATCAAATTGTTATTACAATTAACAATCGAGAAACAAAAAACACAGGAAACGGCTACTTTTCAAGCTAAGCAAACGAAAAGCGTTTGATTGGTTCTTATATGGGATAGTATTGTTCCCATAATTTACAATTAGAAACATTTAAAACAGCGTTTAGCTAACCGTTTGCGTCACGCTGCTGTTTTTTACATCATATGATTGATGAAAATAAAGACTTACCAACATGAAAAGTTTAATGGCTCACTATACCTGACATGAGATATTCCCTAACGCGATATGTTCACGAATAAACTCAATAAAAAGATTCACCTTCGAGGGTAAATACTTATGGCGAGGATAAACTGCATACAATGGCATATGTTGTGTTAACTGCCAATCAGGCATTAACCGAATTAATTTACCTTGGCGGATTTCATCTTTTAATAAATACGTCGCTAAGTACCCTACTCCATTACCAGAAATGGTTGCATCGCGTATTGCATCAGCAGAATCCACTCGATAATTGCCCGTTACCTTCACCTGTTGTTCTTCATTACCTAAGCTGAAATTCCAAATATTGTCTTTACGCTCACGACTAAAATACGTAATACAATTGTGATGTTGTAAATCATCAGGATGATAAGGCACACCATATTTTGCTAAATAATCAGGGCTCGCGACTAAAACAAAGTCACAATTTGTTAAGTGGCGAGCAACAAAACCTTGAGGAGGAGAATCCATAAAACCTATCCATAAGTCTAATTGCTCTGAGATCAAATCAACACGATGATCAAATAAGCTGAGTTCAAGATTAACTAATGGGTTTTGTTCATGAAATTCATTGATATAAGGCGCCACATGATTTGAAGCAAATGACTGGGCAATACCCACCCGTAATGATCCTTGCTGGCTATCACCAAAAATCAACAGCTCACTCTCAGCTTCATTAATTTCATCGACAACAACTTCGCAATGTTTCGCAAAAATTCGCCCTGATTCTGTTAACGCAAAAGAACGTGTTGTTCGCTGTACGAGTTGTACACCTAGACGTTCTTCTAATTGTTGAACCAGTTTACTCACTTGAGTACGCGAAATTTCCAGTAATTGAGCAGCCTTTGTAAAACTCTTCTGCTTGGTTAGAGCATTAAACACCACCATTTGCTGCGCTTTTTTTAACATCGATAGCCTTTATTAACATAAAAAGTCTGGTTAGGAAGTCATTACAATTTAACTATCCATTACAACCGTTCATTTTACTATAGATAAAGTGTCAAACAACTTTCTGATATAGAGGCTCATATTCATATCGTAAATAAGCTTTCATCTAACAACGATTAAGTTCTACGCATCGTAACATTCAATCTTTGAGAATATAAATAGGTGAAAAATCGCTCACAAGCAGCTGTAACTATATAAATTACCCCATAAAAACAAGATACCAAATAGCGATAAAGCACACTTACCGCTTTAATAACATTCAATTAACGCCCCAATTAATCCCTATTAAGTATTTGTGACAACATTCATAGAGTGTTCAAAGTTCTGAAACATAAGTGTCACACAACTTTCCTAATCTTTGTCACGTTCATTTATATCTACAGTAATAAGCAACCACGAAGGACTAGGAAAATGAAAACAAAGATTATCGGTGCAATCGCTTTAGCAGGAACAATGGTAGCTAGCACTGCAGCAATTGCAGGTGAAACTATCTCTGTTGTAGGTTCAAGCTCAGTAACACCGCTTATGGAAGTTTTTGGTGAGACTTACGCGAAAGGAAACGATGTAACAGTAGAGGTTCAAGGCCCAGGTTCATCAGCTGGCATTCGTACTGCACACGATGGCTCAGCCGATTTTGGTATGTCTTCTCGTGCACTTAAAGCATCAGAAGAATCGCCTGAAGTACAAGAAGTGGTTATTGCTCGTGACGGTATCGCTGTTGTTGTTAATAACAACAACCCGGTTTCTGACCTAACAAAAGAGCAAGTTGCAAAAATCTATAAAGGTGAAGTAACTAACTGGAAACAAGTTGGCGGTGAAGATAAGCCAATCGTTGTTGCTACACGTGATACAGCATCAGGCACTCGTGGTGCTTTTGAAGACATCATGAAACTAAAGAAAAAAATCAATGGCGTTAAAGTTTCAGCTATTTCACAGAAAGCACAAGTTGCTAGTGGTAATGGTCAGCTGAAAACAACCGTTGCAAACAACCCATTTGCTATTGGTTATATCTCTTTAGGTTCAGTAGATAATACTGTTAAACCTCTAGCGATCGACGGTCACAAACCTTCTGTTGCTGCAATCAAGTCTGGTGACTACACAGTACAGCGTCCATTCCTTGTTGTGTTCAAAGAAGGCCGTCCATCTGCTGAAGCGCTAAAATTCCTATCTTGGATGAAATCAGCAGACGCACAGAAAATTGTTGAAAACAAAGGCTTCATTTCTACACATTAATTAGTATTTTACGCTCAGCTCATTAGGGCTGAGCGTTTTTTGTTTGTCAGTAACCGGTCACTTTTGTACTGGTTCTGGAGTAAGTAATGACCATCGCGAATATTGAAAAAACAGCAAAGAGCACTTCTTCGCTAAAATCAAAAAAACGAATTGATTGGCGAGAAATAGTCTTTAAAAATCTATTTATGCTAAGTGCCGCTATCGGCATTTTATCTCTTATTACCATTGGCTACTTTATTTTCCGCGAAGGTTATGCTGCCTTTGCGCAAGCTGGTGTAGCTGGTATCGTCCTTGGTACTGATTGGTTACCACCAGCGCTATACGGCATTGCACCAATGATCGTTGCATCACTGGTTTCAACGGCTGGTGCTGTTGTGTTAGGTGTACCCATTGGTGTTTTAACTGCTATTTTTATTGCAGAAGTAGCCCCAAAACGTCTAGCCGATTTAATTCGTCCAATGATCGAACTATTAGCTGGTATTCCTTCTGTCGTTTATGGTTTCTTTGGCTTAGTTATTATCGTGCCGCTTATCCAAGAAGTGTTTAATGTCCCTGCTGGTAACACTATTCTGGCGGGTATCATCGTGCTTGCCGTCATGATCTTACCAACAGTTATTACGGTATCTGAAACCTCTATTCGCGCTGTACCTCGTGCGTATAAAGAAGGGTCTTTAGCATTGGGAGCATCATCGATGTTCACCATTTTCAAACTACTGGTTCCGGCAGCTCGCTCAGGCATCATGACTGGCGTCATCTTAGGTGTTGCTCGTGCTCTAGGTGAAACGATGGCAATTATTATGGTGATGGGTAACTCCCCTGCTATGCCTGATGGTCTATTAGAGTCGGCACGTACACTAACGGCAAATATTGCTATCGAAATGTCTTACGCAACCGGTATTCACGCCAGTGCATTGTACGCTACAGGTATTGTCCTTCTGGTTTTCATCATGATGCTAAACGGCGCGCTTTTGTTTTTAAACCGTGAGCGTGCGAGGTAAAAGTTATGTCATTAACAGCAAATACATCGGTATTGGCCAAAGCCAACCCGCAAGCACAAAAACGTAAAGATCAGATCGCTTTATTTTTAATTTGGTTATCAGCAGGTATCACGGTTGGTTTTTTACTTTGGGTGATTTGGTACATTTTAAGTAATGGTCTAGCCCATGTTAATTGGTCCTTTATTACTTCTGGCTATACCACTATTGGCCAAGAGTCAGGAATTTGGCCAATGATCGTCTCAACTATCTATATGGTTATTGCTTCTATCTCAGTTGCAGCACCGTTAGGTATTATGACGGCTATCTACTTAACTGAATACGCAAAAGTAGGCAGTCGTTTAGTTAAAGTCATTCGATTCTGTACAGAATCACTCGCTGGTATTCCATCAATTATTTATGGTTTATTCGGTATGACATTCTTCGTGGTTGTTATGGGTTTTGGCTATTCAATTTTATCGGGTGCATTAACACTCAGTATTTTGATTCTGCCTGTTATTATTCGAACCACAGAAGAAGCACTAATGGCTGTTCCTCAAACCTACCGTGAAGGTTCTTATGGTTTAGGCGCATCTAAAATTTACACCATCTGGCGACTTATTCTTCCTAGTGCAATGCCAGGAATTGTAACAGCTATCATCCTCAGTGTCGGTCGTGTTATTGGCGAATCCGCACCGGTATTTATGACCGCAGGTATGGTTGCACGTATACCTGAAAGTGTTTTTGACTCTGGTCGAACGCTTACCGTGCACCTTTATAAGTTAACCCAAGAACTTTACACCGTTCATGAATGGAATCAGGCATACGGTACTGCCACTGTTCTTATTGTGATTGTTCTTATCATTAACTTAATTACCAAACTAATTGCGAGCCGTTTCAACACTGCGACTTACTAATTTTGAGGAAGATAAAATGAATAAATTTAATATTGAAAACCTAGATCTTTACTACGGTCAGAACCAAGCGCTAAAACAAATTAACTTACCGATTCCTAATCGTCAGGTAACCGCTCTTATTGGTCCATCAGGTTGTGGTAAATCTACCCTACTTCGTTGCCTTAACCGCATGAATGATCTTATTGAAGGCGTAAACATCAAAGGATCATTGACCATGGATAGTGAAGATGTTTATGGCAATATTGATGTCGCTCAGCTACGTATTAAAGTCGGCATGGTATTCCAAAAACCAAATCCATTCCCAATGAGTATTTACGAAAACGTTGCTTATGGTCTACGTGCACAAGGGGTTAAAGATAAAAAGACCCTTGATGAGATTGTAGAACAATCTCTTCGTGGTGCCGCATTATGGGACGAAGTAAAAGATCGTTTGAAATCACACGCATTTGGCCTATCAGGTGGTCAGCAGCAACGTTTATGTATTGCACGTACAATCGCAATGAAACCTGAAGTTATTTTGATGGATGAACCAACATCCGCACTTGATCCTATTGCGACCAAAAAAATTGAAGATTTAATGGAGTCACTGAAGAAAGATTTCACCATTGTTATCGTTACTCACTCAATGCAGCAAGCACGTCGTATCTCTGACCGTACTGCATTTTTCCTTATGGGTGAATTAGTAGAACATGATGAAACGCAAAACCTATTTAATAACCCTCAAGATGAACGCACTCGTGGTTATGTAAATGGTGATTTTGGTTAATTAATAGAAGTTAATTAACGTTCTTCCTCTTCGCATTTTTTAGAATAATAATAGCGATGGTACTTTTTGCCTCTTCCTTGTGAAGAGGCTTTTTTATATATGTTGCATTTGAAATACTTGTTTTAATAATTTAAACATGTATTATTAATACATGTTTAAGAAAGAGCGAGTAGTCCAATGTCAGATTTTGCTTTAACACACAGAGAAACCACTAAATTTTCTGAGCGCCTAGCGTATAAAATCACACAGCTTCTCAAGTATTCTCTTAATATTTTCTATGGCAAAAAATACGCTAAACGTGCTGTGATTTTAGAAACCATTGCTGCCGTACCAGGCATGGTTGCCGGTATGTTTAACCATTTAAAAGCCCTTCGCCGAATGAAAGATGATGAGGGGTGGATCAAAGAGTTATTAAGTGAAGCAGATAATGAACGTATGCACTTAATGATCTTTTTAGATATCGCTAAACCAAGCTGGGTTGAACGTGGACTTGTCTTATTAGGGCAAGCCGTTTTCATCTGTGTATACAGTATTATTTACCTCACTTCATCAAAGATTGCGCACCGTGTCGTGGGTTACTTTGAAGAGGAAGCTTGTAAAAGCTATACCGAATTTTTAGAAAAAATTGATAGTGGTGAACTTGAAAATGTCGCAGCGCCACAAATTGCAATTAACTACTATGAGTTACATGATGATGCAAAACTGCGAGATGTTGTATTAAGAATCAGAGAAGATGAAGCTAAACATCGCGATCGTAATCATAACTTTGCTGATTGTTATCAAAACAAGGATTTACCAGCTCACCAAGCCTAATCAAAAATAATATTGGAGAGAACTTATGGCATCTATTCCTAATAGCTTTATTAACTACAAATCAACCTCAGTATTTAATCGTGACACTGTGCCGAAAATGTTAGTTCATGAGCACAACACCCGTGAAGGTGTATACGGAAAAATTAGTGTTATATCTGGGACTCTGAAATTTTATGGCTTTACAGAAAGACGAGGAGAAATCGAACAAGAGGTTGTTATTCAGGCAAATGACTCACTCATCAGCCCGCCTCAATACTGGCATAAAGTTGAATTAATGACACCTGATACTCAATTTCAAGTCCATTTCTATGCAGACAAAGACAGTGAGATAGCGCGCCAAAACTTAAATGAACGTTCATAATAAAGTTACAATAAACCACGACAAGTCACTAAATTGTCGTGGTTTTCTATTTTTCATATCAACTTAAACGATTATTTGTACCATCCATTCTTCTTGTTGATTACTTGCAAATTTCTAACTTTCCGCTTTAAAACTAATATATAATCTGCGCCTATTTTCTCTAGCCAGCAAAAATATGCATTAATTGAATTGTATATATGGCTTTTCTTTGATTATGTTTACACCAGTAGGAGTTAACCGCATTATGCGCTTTCTGGTATTAATATTATTACTTGTGTCTTCTCTTAGCTTTGCCGAGAGTAAGACCGATACGTCCAAGCAAACCGTTAATCCTAAAGTAGAGCAACTACTTCAACTCAATAGTGAAATAGTAACCTTATCTAAGGAGACAACTACATTAACGGGATCTTCTCTCGATGTAGTCCGCTTACAAATACTAAATAAAAATAACGAACTTCGTGATATTCTCGCGAGTATGATTAAAAGCAACGATGTCGATAAAAAGTTGCTGTTAACACAAGTAGATAAACAAGTTGTATTTGTTAGAGAAGCCAATAAATTTCTTGATGAAAAATTAACACGAGATCAGGAAGTTCTCGATAAAGCTAAAGATGCTGACAAACTTGTTGCTTTAAAAACAATAGCTGAAACACGTCAGTTTTCAACTTCAATTCTAAAAGAAGAATGGCAAAATTATCAATGGCTAGAAAAGCTAGGAAAACCAGCCCCACAAGCTGTAAAAGAATTAACCGACAAAATTGAGCACCGCCTAGCATTTACTTCAACATCTCTAACTTTTGATAGCCAAGCATTAGATGTTGCTAATAAGCAATTAAAATCAGCCAGTGAAAGTGAAAAAAGTACACTTCAACTTTCCCAGATCCTAGCTCAACGTCAAGTTGATAATGATACGACTAACTTAGAAAATCTGATTGAGATTGCAGATACGGTAGGTATTGATACTGCTGAGTACAAAAAACAACTATTCGAACAAACCGGTAACGTTACTGATGATTTGCTAAATAGCAAAGTTATTTGGTCTATCGCATCGGGTTGGACAACAGATCTAAAAGATTGGTTACTAAGCAACCTGCCACAAATGCTATTTAAAGTGTTTATTTTTGTTTTGATCATCTTTGCATTCAAAACATTGAAAAACATTGTAAGAAAAATGGTAAAGCGTGCAGTTTCTACAAAGAACTTAAACATGTCTATCTTGATGCAAGAGTTCTTTATCTCTATGTCAGGGAAAGCCGTTTTTGCTATTGGTTTGCTTATTGCTTTATCTCAAATTGGCCTAAACCTAGCCCCTATTCTAACGGGTTTCGGCGTTGCCGGTATTATTGTTGGTTTCGCATTACAAGATACGCTATCAAACTTCGCTGCAGGTATGATGCTACTGATTTACCGTCCATTTGATGTCGGTGATCTGGTTGAAGCTGGTGGTATTACGGGTAAAGTAAGCCATATGAGTCTTGTAAACACCACAATCAAAACATTCAGTAACGAGATGCTAATGATCCCAAATAGTAAAATTTGGGGTGATATCATAAAGAACGTAACGCACGAAAAAGTACGTCGTGTAGACATGATCTTTGGTATTGGTTACAGCGATGACATTGAAAAAACAGAACGTGTGTTAAATGACATTGTTTCTGAGCATCCGGCAGTACTACGTAGCCCGGAGCCAACAATTAAATTACACACTCTAAACTCTTCATCTGTTGATTTTATCGTGCGCCCTTGGGTGAAAACAGACGATTACTGGGATGTATACTGGGATATCACACGTGAAGTGAAGATGCGCTTTGATCGTGAAGGTATTTCAATCCCATTCCCACAGCAAGATGTGCATCTTCATATGGTTGAAAAAGCCATTGAATCTAAAAAAGCTTAAATAGACCAAATAAGTATGGGCAAGGTATTACCTCATCTCTGTAATACCTGCCCTTTTTAGCGCTAGCTATATTCGTCATTTTATAACCATCACGTTATATCCATGCCTTCTCTCTTAAAACATGATTCATCAGCGATAACACGTTACAATATGAGAGATTTGGAATAATTAAATCTTCAAATAATCTTATACTTAGCATAACGAATTACATTTGGTTACGTAAATAAATGTAAAGTAATACTCTGGTAGAGTAATGTAAGCTATAGTTATTTATATAATGAAACAGTGTACAATAACGCCGACTTAAAAATAGAATTTATTCAGGAATGATTATTATGAAAAAGCGTCTTTTATCAGTTTTGGTACTTCCTTTGATGCTAACCGCTTGTGCAGGTAACAGTGCTATGAACTCAGCGCCACATAAAGTCACTGCAAACGAAATCAGCAATGGCAATTGGGAATTAGTTCAAATCGATCACAAAGCTCTTGCATTACAAGCACCTTTCCAAGCCCCTAGTCTAGAACTATCTTCGGATCTTGCCGCTAACGGTAACGCAGGGTGCAACCGTTACTTTGGTCAAGCAGAGCTTAAAGATGGACAACTACGCATTGAAAAAATGGGGATGACAATGATGCTTTGTCCTGACGATGCAATGAAAGTTGAGCAAACATTTTCAAAATCATTATCAGACTGGAACAAAGTTGCTATTTCTGGCGACACGCTGACACTAACAAATGCAAAACACACATTAACGTTCACGAAAAAAGTTGCTGATACTAAATAAGCATTTACTTTAGAAAAACAGACAGGCAGCCTTGAAGCTGCCTTTTTTATTTCTCTCTTTTACTTATTTATCCTACTGTTTTAATAAACTATTGACGTAGTAATTTCTGTACTGACCATATTTTCAAGTGCTGCTTCCTTTTCAAGCTAGTTATGTGTTTTCAAACCACAATCAGAGTTGCAAAATTTTTGATTTGCTTTCTGTTGTCTACACGTTGACATCCAAATATTCACTTTGATTATGAATATTTCTCATGTTGATAGTATGGCGATATAAACTCATCCACGCTAATATGGACGTGTAGCCATCTAGATGTTTGGGTTATAGCAAAAAACGATAAGTTGATAAAAGAACACGCTTTCACAAGGACGTAGACAAGCATGATTGAATTAAAACATCTTAGAACATTATCAGTATTACGAGATACTGGCTCATTAACAGCGACAGCTAATACATTGTGTTTGACCCAATCGGCTCTTTCTCATCAATTAAAAGATCTGGAACAACGTCTTGGTGGTCAGCTATTTTTACGAAAAACTCGACCTGTAAAATTTACTGCAGAAGGTGATATTTTATTAAACCTTGCAGATACAATTATTCCGCAAATCACTCATGCAGAACATGAACTTGCTAACATAAAACAAGATGCGAATGGTCGCTTACATATGGCGATTGAATGCCATTCCTGTTTTCAATGGCTAATGCCTGCATTGAAGGAATATCAGGGACAGTGGCCAGCTGTAACACTAGACTTCTCATCAGGCTTTGGCTTCGAACCATTACCTGCTCTTGCTTGCGGTGAGCTAGATTTAGTGATCACGTCTGATATTCAGCCACGTAGCGAGATCCATTATGAACCTTTATTTGATTTTGAAATGCGATTAATCGTTAGTGTTAATTCCCCTTTAGCAGAAAAGCCTTTTATCACACCGCAAGATATTGCCGCTCACACCATGCTGAGTTATCCCGTACAAAAAAATCGTTTAGATGTCGTGAAACATTTCCTACAACCTGCTGGCATAGAGCCGAAAGCTTGGAAACAGGCGGATAATACTTTGATGCTTGTGCAAATGGTGTCGGCTGGATTAGGCGTTGCCGTACTACCTAATTGGGCTATTCATGATTTTGCGCAACAGGGGTTAGTCGTAAGTAAGCCGTTAGAGCAAGGCTTATGGCGACGTTTATTTGCTGCGATTAGAGCATCAGAACAACAACGTCACTATCTACAAGCTTTTTTCGCAACGGCAAGGCAACAATGCCAGCTCCATTTAGAAGGTATTAAGTCGGCATAATTTAGACAAAATAAAAGCCTCACTTATGAGGCTAATTTATAGATTAATGTATTATCGGAATTGATTGGTTATTGGATCATACTGATAGCCTAGCTGTGCCAACTTATCTGTCAATTCGCCTTCATCTAGTTCATAACGACTTAATAATTCAGACATGCTACTGCACTCTAAACGTAAGCGTTCATTCACTATCCCAATGACAATATTGCCATCCATACTCAGTAGATTATTAATTTCCATACACCTTCCAGCTCCCTACATAATGGCTTAATTAAAAAGTGTTCATGTTACTCATTAAGCATAGACGTAGATAACCAATACAAAAAAGCCGCTATAAAAGCGGCTCTATTTCATTGTTTTTAATATCGATAGTTTTAAAACAAAACTAACTGTAAGCCCGCAGAAAACATCAACACTACAAGCGCAATCACTAATTGCCAATTGTTCGCTTTTTTATTTAATAAGATGTGACCTGACCAAATCACCAAGCCAATCACCATTAATGCTAACGCCGTAATAATTTCTATTATATGGTGGCTTGTAGTTACCTGACCGAGAGCCATGATCTGCCAGATCATAAATAAAATCGTTAATATTGCACTGATGAAACCAGCAAACGGCAATATACGATGAAATGCCTGTAAACGCGTACGCGCAAAAGTCAGTAAAACATGGGCTAATGCACTACCATATAATGCGATAGCAACTAGGCTAATCGCAATTTCAGGCATATTTAAGGTGGGTAATAACACAAGCCAACAAATAAAGGCTAATACATCACTGCCATATAAAACTTTAATAGGCCCAGCATCACGTGTTTTCCCTGTTTTCACTTTCATCGTAAAGAACGCTAATGACAGTAAAGGTAACACGGCTAAAGGCTGTGCTATAGCGGCGAGTAACCAACCAACAAGCAATACTGGTAACATTTTATGAACACGACCACGTTGACCTGGGCAAATTTCGCCCTTCATCAAAACAATGGTAAGGATAAGTTGCGCACCAAGTAGCGCGGGCACAAGAAAGGTTAAGTAGCCTGCCATAATAAACGTCATTGAGTAGATAAAAAGTACAGCGATTATACCGAGTTATTCTGTGATGTGAATATATGGCTAGATTTTCTAAATTGAGGCTACATTTTAAAATAAACCAATAATGTCATTTATTCTATTTGAGACGCATTTTGCATATTTTATTAAAAACTTCTTAACTATAAGAATTTTTAATAATTAAGCCATCTTTCATAGTGAAAGCGATAAAATTAAAAAGAAGTTTAGCTATTTAGTCTTTAACTTCTAATCATCATAATTATTCAAACTGCAGGAGGTTTATATGAGAAAATCACAACTTCTCCCACTGTTATTGCTACTTAGCAGTTCACCCGTATTTTCCGCTATTTATTCTTGTGCTGACATACCACCAGGAAGAAATACCTTAGAAACCAATAACTCAGAAATTAATGCCTTTTATGTCATTAATTGTTCTGATCAAACCTTAACCTATAGTTACCAATATAACCCAGCTTCTTTTAATTCAGAACAGTTGCATGGTTTAGCGAAAGAAATGATAAAAAATATGCACTCAGATAAAGCGATTTTAAATAAACAATATCCTTTTGTTAATTTTCTCAGTTTTAAAATATATCATGGTTCAACATTATTAGATTCAGTCATTGAGAAAATAAAATGATCGTTTTTAATCTAACTCCATAAGCGCATCAAAAGCAGCATCATCATCAATCAATATATCAAGATTATATTCTGTTGCTGCGGCTCTAACTCGGCGATCAGGATCTGTCGATAAAATGTGAATAAATCGTCCTTGCTTAGCCAGTAGCAAGCGCTGCTTTACGGTTAGATCTTTTATTTTATTTTCCATTTTTAATGCACCATCCATATACACCAAGTTTTATATAAGATACCTTAAATCACGTCTAAAATATATATAAAACTTTAAATATCAGTATCACTGACTATGAATGGATTTATCATCATTCTAATAGCCTGATATACTAATAAAATAAGGTCTATCTCTCTTTACTTTACTGGACAAGGCTATGAAATTCTTTTCCCGCTTATCACTCACTATTTGTATTTTATGTATCAGCTTATTTTCATCTCTTGCTTTGGCTGCAAATAAAACACAGGACGTACATTTTCAAAAAGGTGCAACTAGCGCTGAATATCCTGCAAAAATAAAAGGTTACGATTTTAACGATTATGTTTTTTATGCAAAAAAAGGGCAGGCACTAACGGCAAAACTTCTGACAAAAAGTACGAAGTTGTGGATTAACCTATCTAATAAGCACTTAGAATCAGGCGTTGATCTCAGTGAATACTCTGAAGCACTCAATAAACAAGGCGCTTATATTCTGCCATACAGCGGTAAATACACCATTCGAGTTGGTCAATATCGTGCTTTTGCTCGTCGTGGTGAGCACAGTGATTTCACATTATTGATTGAAATAAAATAGTTAAAGTACGTTATAGATCCTGTCTATAACGTACTATCAATATCCACTAGATCATTATCCAAGTTGTTCTATTATTTGCGCTTTACTTTTTCCGGCTTCTCGGGCTAATAATCCACATAAAATAAACATTGCACTATAAAGTACCGTTCCACCAGCAACGACACTTTCCCATCGGCCATGCTGCCAACAGTAAATTAATAAGAAGCCCCCTACACTACCGCCCACATAGTAATGCACTAAATACATCGCTGTTGCTGTAGCTTTAGCAACTTGTGCGTGTTTACTGACCCATGCATAAGCAAGTGAATGAGTAAAGAAAGCGCCAGAACTAATCAGTAATAAGCTAATGATGATCATTGGACGTGATTCAATTAGACCTAACCACATTCCTAGAAAACTAATCACTCCACCTAATAATATGCCACTCACAGGACTAAATCTATTAGCCCATTTACCGCTGAATCTTGATGTAAATGTGCCACTTAAATAGCAAAGGAAGATTAAAGCAGCCCAGCTCAATGGTAAATTAAACGGTGCCGCGACCAATCTAAAACCAGATACCGAATAAAGGTTAACAAATAGCGCAAAGTTAATACCGCCAATCAACATAGCGATCCATAATATAGGTTGCTTTATATGCTGTACCAAATGCTTGCCATGAACGCGAAAGCCTTGGCGATTAGGCTTAAAGTGTTGCTGTTTAGGTAATAACTTGATCACAATGATTGCACCAACCAAACTAAAACCAGCCAATCCTAATACGGCGAGATGCCAGCTATAGTGCTCACTGACAATACCGCCATATAATCGCCCAACGATCCCCCCTAGTGAATTCGCACTAATATAGCTTCCCACCGCAACCATAAGTGCTTTAGGTGTAAATTCTTCAGCCATATAAGCAACAGCAACAGCAATAAAGCCAGCAACAGAAATCCCCATTACAGCTCTTAAAATGGTAAGAGTGATTAAACTATTGCTAAAAGCCATGATGCTTCCAACGACGGGTAATAATGACAAACTCACTAACATAATCACACGCCGTCCGACAATTTCAGAAGCAATCGCCCAAGGGATCAAGCACACGGCTAACATTAATGTCGTTGCCGCTAGTATCCAATTAATAGCTGTCGCACTCACACCAAATTCTTGTGCCATAAGTGGCAGCATAGGCTGAAATAAATAAAGGTTACAAAACACAATAAAAGAACCTAATGCCAATGCAAAACAAGCTTTTTTATAATGAGACGAATGGAGTTCAATCATATATTCACCAGAAAATAATGCTCAATACATTACCCATATCATTGAGATAAGCATTAACGTGGGAAGAATTATCTATCAAAGAGTAGTTACGGTATCAATTGCCATGCAATAATGAAAATATATAATATATATAATCATAATAACTTTGGTTTATAGCTATGGATTCTCGACAACTTACCTATTTTGTCGCACTAGCAGAAACAAATAATTTTACGCGAGCAGCTGAAAAGTTACACATTGCTCAACCCGCGCTCAGCATGACAATCAAAAAACTAGAGCAACAACTGGGCTTGTGCTTATTTTCACGTAATGAACGCAAAGTAGAATTAACCGATGAAGGAAAAGTATTACTTCTTCACGCCAAAGCGATTATTCAGAAAATTAATGATGCACAAACCGCAATGGCTGAATTACGAGGATTAGAAAAAGGAGAAGTGCGTGTCGGTATTCCAAGCATGTTAGGCTCATATTTCTTTCCAGAAATCATTATGGGCTTTAAGAGTCAATATCCACATTTAAAACTGAGTATTGTAGAGGCTGGCACTCAATCAATCAGAAAGATGATCATTGATGGTGAGTTAGATTTTGGTGTGATCATTAATCATGAACTGCCTGATTCATTGCATCCAGAGCCGCTATTGAAATCACAAATGGTTGCTGTAGTTTCAGAGAATCATGAATTCTCAAAATATAAATCCCTTTCTTTTTCTGATTTTTTCAACCAAGAGCTAGTCATGTTTAAACATGGCTATTTTCATCGAGAAACAATCGATAGCATCTGTGAGAAATACCATTTCACACCTAACATTTCATTTGAAACTAACTTACTGGCGATGATTTTTAAAATCGTGAGACAAGATTTCGCCATCACTACATTACTAGAGATGGTGACAGAGTATGAACCAAAGCTTGTCCCAATTCCTTTTGAACAACCGATCTTACTTGATATCGTGATGGCATGGCGTAAAACAGGATATTTATCATTAGCTGATCAAGCATTTATTGATTATGTAAAGCAGCACTGCTGCCAACAATAATTGCATTCTATAAATATCATTCAACACTGCAATAGTTAAGTCGCTTTATCTTATTAATCGAGTTGATATTAAATCTTATTATCTCTTAATAGAAAACAATATGAATATTGTTATTTAACAGTTAGATAGTAACAACATTCAATTAATCACTATATTATTTATCATAAAATTAACAATCAACAGTAAATACTGTTTTAGATCATAACTTATCTGATTAAATCTCGTTAATAATTTTATTTTAGTTACATTACTAGCAGCAAATACCACCACATAGTAATAACTTTTTACAATTAGATTTAAAATGAAATGAGGAGTCTTCATGACGGAGCTATTAATAGGCTTGGTGATCACCATCGCCGTTGGCTATTACATTGTTAAAGGATATAAAGCTGCAGGAGTATTACTCACCGCGGGAGTTTCGTTATTAATTATTGCAGGCTTATTAGGTCATTCTGTTTTACCTGCAAAAGTTGCATCAACAGGTAATTTATTCACCGATTCTCTTGAGTATGTAAAATACATGCTGCAGTACCGTGGTGGCGGCTTAGGTCTACAAATCATGTTGTTATGCGGTTTCGCATCATACATGACCCACATTGGTGCTAATAATGTCGTGGTAAAACAATTTTCAAAACCTTTGTCATTAATTAAATCGCCTTATGTACTATTAGTTGCTGCTTATATTGTTGCTTGTTTAATGTCTCTTGCCGTGAGCTCTGCAACTGGTCTTGGTGTGCTATTAATGGCGACACTATTCCCAATGATGACTGCTATGGGTATTTCTCGCCCAGCGGCAGCGGCAGTCTGTGCCTCCCCTGCTGCGATCATCCTATCGCCAACGTCAGGTGATGTGGTGGTTGCTGCGGAAAAAGCAGGTTTACCATTACACGTGTTTGCCGTTGAAACCGTATTACCAGTTTCTATCAGTGCCATTATTGTAATGGCGGTCGCTGCTTTCTTCTGGAACAAATATCTTGATAAGAAAAACAACACACCAATGGAGCGTGTTGATATTTCTGAAATGGAAGTGACAGCGCCTGGGTATTACTCAATTTTACCTTTCATGCCAATCATTGGGGTATTCCTATTTAATGGTGAAACTATCCCTGGCCTAAAAATCGATATTTACACCATTGTTGTGTTATCTATTACCATTGGTGCAATTGTCGATTTTCTGACTAATCGCTTAAACGGCAAAGTTACACTTGAAAATCTAGAATCTTGCTACGCAGGTATGGGTGATGCATTCAAAGGCGTAGTGATGCTATTGGTCGCAGCTGGTGTGTTTGCGCAAGGCTTAATGTCTGTTGGTGCCATTGATAACCTACTCGCATTGGCTGATAAAGCGGGTGCCGGTGGCGTCGCGCTAATGCTATTACTAACAGCACTAACGGTTGCCGCTGCTATTGCAACAGGCTCAGGTAATGCGCCTTTCTATGCCTTTGTTGAACTTGCACCTCAACTTGCGGGTAAGTTAGGTTTAAACCCTGCATTCCTTATCATCCCTATGCTTCAAGCATCAAACTTAGGTCGTACTATCTCACCGGTATCAGGTGTTATTGTTGCAACCTCTGGTATGGCGAAAATCAGCCCATTCGATGTGGTTAAACGTACTGTTGTACCTGTGGTGTGTGGCTTAATTACCGTCATTTTAGGTACTGTCGTGCTTGTACCTATGTACGCTTAATCGAAATTAATATGATAAATACTCAAGCCTGTAGAGCGCTCTACAGGCTTTTTTTATTGCTTCTAAAACGGCAGAATAACCACTCAACCATCGATTAAAGTTAACTACAGTGGATAAACAACAAGCTATTTATCAAATTATGAGTTTTGGCCCTGAACGTGACAATGCCTTTTCTGTCTACCTTAATGCAGAGTCATCGGCTCAAGACACACCATTTATTGTTACTAAATCTTTGCTCATTCAAGTACTGAATAAATACTTAACGCAAGAGATTGATGATGACGATCTTGAACAATGGGCGAATTTGATCAATTTTCGTGACGATATTGATGGCGATGCGATTGAAGATTGGCTCTTTGCGTTAGGCAATCAAGAAATGATGGGAAATCACGGAAATAAAAAAGCGAACATTGAACGTATGCTCGCTTTACTCAGTTATCAAGAATAATTTATCACCGATTTTAGCCCGCTCTTAGGGCTAAAATCACTTTAATATCTAAGGGTTGCTGATATAGTGAAAACGCAACCTCGCGCTCATCTACTGCGAGAATAGACATCCTATCAGCTAATTCATTGCCTTCGATGCCGACGTGTCCATTCACATGGTAAATTTGGATCATATCTTTAATTGTCTGATAGCGCTCAAACATTGGTTGGATCAAATCTAGATTTTTGATCTCCCCCCCTGCTTTTTTCCAACCATTATTTTTCCACGATACCGCCCATTGAGTAATACACTGAATCGAATAACGTGAATCACAAAATATCGCGACACTTATGCCACCTGCAATATACTTTTCAGCTTGGAGTAAGGCTTGATATAACGCATTTAGCTCAGCGGTATTATTGGTGCCTTGCGGGTTATATAAACCAAACCACAATTCATTTAATTGGTTTTCTCGATACAGAGCTAAACCTGAACCTGCTTTACCGGGATTAGGATCACAACCGCCATCAGTAAAGATTTTAATCTCTGCTTTTACTGCAAGTACTTGCTCTGCGGTCAAAGAGCCTTTACTCGTTTTAACGGCTTTTGCGGTATTTTTTGTGGCAGCGGATGCTCTATATGTGGGAACTTTACCACCAAAAGCAACTTGCGCTTCTTCTTGGCTAGGAAATGACTTGTATTTAGCACCAGTGAACTTGTCCACTTGCTGTTTACAACTCGCCCAATCGGTATATATTCCCGGCTCTCGTCCTTGCCATACAACATAAAACTTTTTCGCCACGTCAATCTCCAACACACATCATTGAATATTCAGTTATATACTAACAGTCATTAGCTATTTTTTTCAGGTATGATGCGCTAATAGTTTATTATTAAATGTAATCAAATGGAGTGAGTCTGTGAGCAAAGAAGTTAGAGTTGATATCGCGCACATTTTATCCGAAATTGGTGTCAATATTGAACCGCATGACAATATATCAACAGTATTTTTCTTAGTGTTATGTGTTGGAGTCGCTTTTTTTACTTATGTGATCGTTCGCTGGGGATTACTGAAAATTGTCAATACCATGCTCAGGCGATCAAAGGCCTCATGGGGTTCAGTAATCGTCAAACATGCGGTGTTTGAAAAACTGTCACTGATCATTCCTGCCGTTGTGCTTAACTTACTCATCCCACTAGTACTTGATAAACATATTATTCTTAGTGGATTAATAGACCGTCTTCTAAGTTTATGGCTTATTTTGGCTCTTATTCGAAGTAGTTATGCTTTTTTAGATGCCAGTAATGATATTGCCGATATCAAATTAATGAGCCGTGATCTACCAATAAAAAGTTTTGTTCAATTATTTAAGTTAATCATCTTTTTAATTGGTTTTATCATTGCTATTTCAGTACTCGCCAATCGCTCTCCCGTTTATTTCTTAAGTGGTTTAGGTGTTGCGACAGGTTTAGTGTTATTAGTCTTCCGCGATACTATCTTAGGCTTTGTTGCTGGTATCCAGTTATCAGCAAACCAAATGGTAAAAGTAGGTGACTGGATCCAAATGGATAAATATGGTGCTAATGGCAGTATTGAAGAGGTCTCATTAACCACGGTAAAAGTGAAAAACTGGGATAACACCGTAACCAATGTTCCCGCTTATGCGCTGGTTCAAGATTCCTTTATTAACTGGCGCCAAATGCAAGAATCAGGTGGTCGTCGCATTAAGCGCTCTGTGTTAATCGATATTGATACCATCAAGTTTATCGACAGCAATGATGAAGCACAGTTAGCAACAATAAATTTTGTACCTGCAATTCTGACAAAGAAAAAACAAAACCTACCACCAAATACTGGCTTAACCAATGTTGCGATATTTCGTGGTTATCTTGATGTATATCTCAAACAACATCCTCAAATACGTCAAGATATGACTTTTCTTGTACGTGAATTAGAGCCGACCCCCAATGGATTACCAATCCAAATTTATGTTTTTGTGAATGATACGCGATGGGCTTTTTATGAAGATGTGCAATCAGATATTTTTGACCATATCTTTGCAATGATCCCTAAGTTCGGTCTAGCGGTTTACCAAAGCCCGGCAGCATCAGATGTTAGAAGTTTGCAACCACTTACGGCAATTGAACAACAGTCTATCGCTGAAAAACAAAACTTTTAATTATCGAACTTAGAAATGGCAAGCGATATAACGCTATACTCTCAGCGTTTATAGCTTGCTGTTTTACTCCGACAGTTACAAATACATTAAGGCGTTACCACACAGCGCCTAAATATATCCTGCATCGGCTTATAATTGCACACGACCCCTTGAATATTCGCATTAAGCCACTGCTCTGCGGTTACGCCACTAAAATTAATGTTATAGCCACAATTAATTACTATGTGTTCAAACAGTATTCGCTGTGTCCGCCCATTTCCCTCTCGAAAAGGATGTAATACATTGATATCGCAATAATATTGTGCCAATCGCTCAATCAACTCTTCAAAGGGTAACCCGACCAGATAACGTTCAGCTTCAAGTTGGTTGAATAAACGAGTGGTTTCTTGCGGTAAACGACTCACGTGACAAAAACGTGTATCGTCTTTTGATATATCAATCGTACGGCACTGACCCGCCCACTCAAACAAATCATCAAAAAGCCATTTGTGTAGCTGACAAAAATACGCGAAATCATAAGGTGGTGAGTCAAATTCAATTCCCATCGCCGCCAATATATTAAATTGAGTTTCTGCCTCATCAAATAAAGCTTCATCTCTAATATTGAGCTTATTAATCAATACATAAGAATTTTCGTAAGTATAAGGATCTTGATCTGTACCGTACTTATCGTCCACATTCACACCTTTTCAGTGTTCTCTTGTTGATAATACCTAATCAGTTGCAGGCGCAATGCATTACGCTCTCGCATATTTTTTATCGGTGAAGGCACACGAATGTCATAGCCTTCTAACCGCATACTTTGCGTAAAGTTAGCCATTTTAACTTGCTCACAATAGGCATGCTTATCTTCAAAGCTTGTTAATATCGGCAGCGATTTATTCTCCTGCTCATTAGTCTTCATCCATTTTCTCACTTCTCTTTTTTCGTCCATTGTAAACATTTTTATGTTTTATGATTCATAGTTCATTTAATACATCTAATTTAACGCTCTATATGAAATATTTTTAGCATAGTTAGCTATTATAAAAATGATGTTTCAGTAATGATTTATCCATAAAAATTCTCTGGTTTTATAGGGGCTAGTCAGTGATACCGCTAACCGTTATAATTCCCGCCTCAAAATATAGAGGTCAAAACATGCACACGAAAGTAACACCTATTGATAGCTATCCTAAGTATTGGGCTGAATGCTATGGCACAGCACCATTTTTACCGACATCTCGTAAAGAAATGGATGCGTTAGGTTGGGATAGCTGTGACATTATTATTGTTACTGGTGATGCCTATGTTGACCATCCTAGCTTTGGTATGGCGGTCATTGGTCGCCTATTAGAAGCCCAAGGTTTCCGCGTTGGTATTATTTCCCAGCCGAAGTGGGACAATAAAGATGAGTTCATGAAACTGGGTAAACCAAATCTCTTTTTTGGTATTACCGCCGGTAACATGGATTCGATGATCAACCGCTATACCGCCGATCGTAAGCTTCGTCATGATGATGCTTACACCCCGAACAATGAAGGGGGCAAACGTCCCGATCGCGCAGTACTCGTATATTCTCAGCGCTGCCGTGAAGCATTTAAAGACGTTCCTATTGTATTAGGTGGTATTGAAGCGAGCCTTCGACGTCTTGCACACTATGATTACTGGTCTGACAAAGTCCGTCGTTCAGTATTAATGGATGCAAAAGCCGACATTTTATTGTTTGGTAACGCTGAACGTGCACTGGTTGAAGTTGCGCACCGTTTAGGCAATGGCGAAGATATTAAATCATTAACGCGTATCGCGGGTACTGCGGTAATGGTGAAAGAAGTTCCTGAAGAGTATAAAGAAATTGACTCTTCACGTATTGAAAAGCCCGGCCGCGCAATGGTAATGCCAAACCCATACGCAACCGAAGAAAACTGTGACACTAATAAACAAGAACAAAAAAACGAAGCCAAAGTAGTACGTGTACAGCCGTCACGTCACGATGCAAAAACAACAGTTGTTCGTTTACCGTCATATGAAAAATTAGCTAATGACCGTATTCTCTATGCCCACGCTAGCCGTGTGATGCATTTAGAAACCAACCCCTACTCTGGCCGTGCTCTAATTCAAAAACATGCTGATCGAGAGCTTTGGGTAAACCGTGCACCGATCCCGCTCTCAACTGAAGAGATGGATTTTGTTTTCGGCTTACCGTTTGCACGTGTTCCGCACCCAAGCTACGGCAAAGCAAAGATCCCAGCTTATGACATGATCAAAACCTCAGTGAATATCATGCGTGGTTGTTTTGGCGGGTGTTCTTTCTGTTCAATCACTGAGCATGAAGGTCGAATCATCCAAAACCGTTCAAAAGAATCGATTTTGAATGAAATTAAAGATATTCAAGAAAAAGTGCCGGGCTTTACGGGTACTATTTCGGATCTTGGTGGCCCAACAGCAAACATGTATCGTTTAGGCTGCTCTGATGAACGTGCAGAAGCCAACTGTCGTCGTCCATCATGTATCTTCCCTAAGATCTGTGAAAAGCTGAATACTGACCATAAACATACTATCGATCTGTATCGTGAAGCACGTAATCTAAAAGGCATTAAGAAGATTATGATTGCGTCAGGCGTGCGTTATGACTTAGCGGTTGAATCACCAGAGTATGTTCGAGAACTTGTGACTCACCATGTTGGTGGCTACTTAAAAATTGCCCCAGAGCATACCGAAAAAGGCACCCTTGATCTGATGATGAAGCCAGGCATGGGTACCTTTGATCGCTTTAAAGAAATGTTTGAACAATACAGTCAGGAAGCAGGTAAGAAGCAATACCTGATCCCTTACTTTATTTCAGCACACCCGGGCTCCACAGATGAAGACATGCTTAACCTTGCATTATGGTTAAAGCAAAATGATTACCAGTGTGATCAGGTTCAGAACTTCTATCCGTCACCAATGTGTAATGCAACGGCGATGTATCACTCTGAAACAAACCCACTGAAAAAAGTAAAATATAAAGGCCGCGAAGATTTATCTGTTGCTAAAGGTGAACGTCAACGTCGCTTACACAAAGCACTATTACGTTATCATGATCCAGCTAACTGGGCATTGATACGTGATGCACTCATTTCGATGGGCAAAAAGCACTTAATCGGTAATCGTTCAAGCTGTTTAGTTCCACCACCAGGAACTGAAGCTGAGCTAACCCCAGCAGAGCGTCGTGGCTCAGGTCGCCATGGTTCTAAGCGATTTGCGACTAAGCATCCAAATCAACCAGATATCCGTAAAGATGGAAAGCGCAGCCCAACACCCCGTAACGGAAAGCCAACAGTAAAAGGTAAACCTTCAGCCAATGGAAGACCTACGGCTAATGGTAAACCTGAAGGGACAGGTAACCGAAGTGAGACAAACGGCAATAAGCGCCCAAATAACGGCAACAATGCAGGTGTCCGTAATGGCAAACCTGCAGGTAATAAAAATCGCAACGGAAAGGCAGGTCGACCAAATAAACCGACACGCAGTCGAGCTGGCGCTTAATATTCATTAACATAGCCCGTTACAAAAAACGCCACTTCTATGTGGCGTTTTATTTAACCAAATATTGACATTTGGTATGTATAATAGATAGTAATTGATACAAAACAAACTGTTAAAATCAGCTTGCTTAACTGTTATGTAACTTGCCTGCACTTATAATTAGGGACGTCAATTACTTGTGAAACCAGTATATAATTTCTGTTTATTAGCGATGTTTACAGCCCCTTGTGTTGTGACAGCGGCACCTAATGACGACTATGAGGCATGCTTATTGTATGCTGTAAAAAATCAAAGCGGTGATTTAAAACTTAGCCAAATCCGTAGTCGTTGTGAAAAATTAATAGCTGAGGCTAAAAAAATCAGTAACGAGCCTATGATCTCACAGCGTTTACAACGTGAACGTGAGACTACGTTTGATCCGTTTGTTATTACACCTCACCGTATGAACTACTTCCTTCCTGTTACCCTCACTGACAGTATTAATCGTGATGCTTATAACGGTACAGAATGGGATAATCACTTAAAGAATGCTGAAGCTGAATTCCAGATAAGTTTTAAAACACCATTAAACTACGATGATTTACTCATTGATGGCGATGGCGTATTTCTTGCTTTCACATTAAATTCTTACTGGCAGGTATATGCTAGTGACATTTCACGCCCATTTAGAGAAACCAACTATCGCCCTGAAATGTTTTACTTAGCGCCTACACCATGGAAACCTCTTGGTGGTAATACATGGGCAACAATAGGTATCGAACATCAATCAAATGGTCGAACTCAAGGGTTATCTCGTAGTTGGAACCGTGTATATACCGACTTCATCTTTGAAAAGGGAAATTTTGCCTTCTCATTTAGACCATGGTGGCGTATTCCTGAAGATAAGAAAAAAGAACCCACCTCTCCATCTGGTGATGACAACCCTGATATCGAACATTACATGGGGCATTACCAAGTCGGTGTGGTTTACAAGTGGGATGACTATGAATTCAGCTTTGTTGGACGTGAAAACTTTGCCTCTCATAAAGGCTATGGTGAAGTTGGTTTAACTTTCCCGCTCTGGGGTAAACTGCGCGGCTATACTAAATACTCAACAGGCTACGGCGAAAATCTGATTGATTATAACCACAAGCAGCAACGTATTGGTGTGGGTATTGCTCTAACTGATATTTTGTAATTATTGGATCTATCATGACGCTTAGTGTTTTCATATTTAAATAAATAAGCGTCATGCTGCTCTAGCGGAACAGCTCGAACCCCATAAAGATAATTGCAGCGCTACCTAATATGGAAAAAAGACCAACAACAACCTTTCTTTGGTTCGTAGGCGACATATAGCGCATAACCCAATAAGCAAACAGTAACAGACCAATTATCACAGCAATCTTCAACATATTTATCCCCTATTGGTCAAAGTGCGTTATTTAATGATGTAAAAATCTTCCTTTAAATACACGATATTATTACTTATTTTCTCTTTTTAGCTTAACACATAGTTCATCTTTAGGACAAAAAACATACAAACAAAAATAGCGCAGAACTGCGCTATTTAAGTAAATAATAAAAAGAATTAAATCTCAAACATTGGAATGCCTTTCAATTGCGGTATCACCTGTTGAAGTTGTTTTTCTTGCTCAGCCAGACCTTCAATAGAGCCACATAAACTATCTGCTTTTACTTTCATTTGCTGACTACGTTGGGCCATTTGTTCGCCTAAGCGTGCTTTTAATTCGGAAAATTTTGATTGAAGCTGCGTAAAATCTACATCACCGTTTTTCATTTCATCAGAAAGCGCCGCAAATAAACTCGCTATTGATTGAACACTGACTTGTTTCATTGCCGATTCAAACTCGGTTTTCCAATTAGTATCCATATTAGAAAACACATCAGCAGGCATAACAAACTCACCCTGCTGATTATAAAATTTCTCATTAGCCTGCTGACCAAACTGAGCAATTAACGTTTCAACGTTTTTAAAAGCATCTTGTGAATCAAAACTATTGGCTACTTCACCCAATACATCCGTTGCCATCCCAACGCCTTCTTGTGCTAGTTGTGCCATCTGCGGTAGGTAAGTCTGAACATTGTGGCTATAGGCCTCGACTGCTTTTTGCTGCATTGCCGTTAAATCAATTTTTTCACCATTAATATAAACTTCATTATTTTTATCAATCAGTAACTTAGGCTTACCTTGCTCATAAACAGAAATATTCCCCTTATCAATGTGAATTGGATGTGGCACATCTACAGGGCAACTCTGTGCCAATACTGAGCTTGAACTTAATAACAGTGTGCCGATCAATATCTTGTTCATCACTTTATCTCTTAAAATTATCTCTGCGAGTGATTGCCTTTTTATTAAGACCATAGTTTTCCAATTTTACTCCATATTCCATCGCGATTTGTTGCTTGTAACGACTCGTTATGTTTCTTTGAATAAAAAACCAACAATAACAACACATTGTTCAATAACAGTTGAATTATCCTCGTCATTTCTTCAACATAGCTTTTAAATTCAACCAATTTGGAATTCTCGTGGAAAAAGTGGCAATATTTGTTGATGTACAAAACATCTACTACACCGTCAAAGAAAAGTATCGTGCTAACTTCGACTACAATGCTTTTTGGGCGGAAGTTTCACAAGATAGAGAAATCATCGCAGCTTACGCTTATGCCATCCATAAAGGAGATGAAAAGCAAAGACAATTTCAAAATATTCTGCGAGCGATTGGCTTTGAAGTAAAACTAAAACCATTTATCCAACGCAGTGATGGCTCTGCTAAGGGAGATTGGGATGTGGGTATTACACTAGATGTTATCGAACATGCACAAGATGCTGATCGTATTATTTTACTTTCAGGCGATGGTGACTTTGATTTGTTAGTTGATAAAGTACAGACCAAATATAATACCAAGGTTGAAGTGTATGGCGTACCGGGCTTAACAGCAACATCACTTATCAATACCGCAACACATTACCGTGAAATTGAAGATACCCTTTTACTGGGACGTTAGTCGTTGTATAGCATAATAAATAAGGCCAGCTCTATCAAACAATAAAGCTGGCCTTATCTCGTTTACTCTCTTTATTTACTCATTACATGTGCCATTGGCTGACCATGAATTTCTAGTAGTTCGTGTACTGAAAGCCATACCATTTTTACAGGAACAATAATGAAATAAATCGACGCTAATACAACCATTGTTGGATCGGCATAGACTGCATATCCAGCATACTGCGTCATCATTAATAATTTAGCGATAAAGAAACCAGCAAGTACAGCAACACTGATCACCGTGTCCATAATCCACTGTTTTGCTTCAGCATCGGCTAACGCTGATTCAATATTCTCGCTCTTCAACTTAATATAACGGTAAGTCGCATAACAGCCAGTAACACTTACCATACCAAATGCAAGTGCAACGCCCGCATTAATATCACGACCACCCGCTAAAATTGCTTCAACGGCTGAATAAAAAGACCATAAACACATAATGGCAATAACAGAACCTTTAATCGCAATAACAGCAGGCTCAATCATCGCAAATTGAGGGGTTGTCTTATCCACTTCAGGCTTATGAATATAATGCGCAGCACCCAGTGATAACATGGTTAACGCTAAGCTGACGAGTGAATAGGCACCATCAAACACAATTACTAACGAGCCAACAATAGACCCTAAAACAATCCCTATTACTGCAAATGAAAATGATGATATTGTTGACAACAATAGCAATCCACGCTCTTGTTGTATCTTGCTAGACATATATACCTCAATCGACAAATTATTCGTCGTTTTTTGTTGTTGAATTATCCTAGGTACATAATACTGTGACTTAGATTAATAATATAATCTCTGAGCGACAAGTTATTCGTCGCTAATATGAGCATATAGGTTTGTATATTTAACGGGCAAAATTCTGCATGAGAACCAATCAGATTGAGATGTATTTGTATGCAATTAAGACAGGGTCTATTGCAGAAGCCGCACGAAAATTAGGAAAAAGCCGCACTACAGTCAGTGCCGCTTTAAGTGCGCTGGAAGATGAACTCGGTATTGCGCTTTTAAATCGAACAGGAAACCAAATAATTCCCACCAGTATCGGTGATGCAATTGCTAATGATTTCGAAAGAATGCTACTCATTGCCCGTGATATTGAAACCCGCTGTGATCAGCATTTAGCCGGTGTTGAATCCAGCATTCGTATCGCACGTGATGATTCATTACCAGAAGCTGTGTGGCGTAAACTACTGCGTGATATTCGTAAACAATTTCCCCAAACCAGTGTCTCTATTTATAGTGCTCCGCCACAAGAACTAGAAGAAATGGTGACCCAAAATCTTGTTGATGTCGCCTATGGATTATTACCAGATACCCATCAGTTGTCACGCGTCAATCAGATCGATTTAGGTCAAATTCGCATGATGTCCGTTGCCCATAAAGATCATCCGCTTAGTCAATTACGTAAAGTGACAGCAGCCGATCTTGAGCGTTTCACTGAAATTGCCGTAGCATACATCGACGAAGAAAACCTGAAAATTGTTACGCCGAAGGCTGGTAAATACATTGCATTATCATTTTACGAACACCTTCGTGATGCGGTGCTAGATCAAACCGGTTGGTCTTATTTACCTGCGATTCTAATTAATCATTACTTGCGCGACGGCACACTTAAAGTCATCAAGTATAACCGAGCAATGAACTGGCAAGCTTATGGTGAGGTTGTAGAAACCGAATCGCGCCGAACACCTGTCATTAAATGGCTTTCAGAGCAAATAGAAGCTTACTTGTTTGATGAAAGTGATTAGAAATTAATTAAATAGCCACTTAAAAGTCATAAAACCGCGATAGCGTTAAAATTCATCCTAAACAGAGTGTTGAGGAATCATGAATATCAATAGCTATCGCACCTTATGGCTATCTGATCTCTATTTAGGTAACCGTGATTGTAAAATTGATTACCTCCTCAACTTTTTAAACATAACCAAGCTGAAACCATTATTTTAGTGGGTGATATTATTGATTTATGGCCTCAAAGAAATCGCTCTTATTGACCATGCATTACTAAACCTATTACTCGATAAAGCACACCACGATTGTAAGATCATCTACATTCCAGCCAATCACGATGAAAAAATCCGTGACTTTCTTCACTACGATTTTGGTCATATACAACTCGAACGCCAATACACTCATACCACAGCGACTGGAAACAAAAGACTGGCGTTACACGGTGATGAATTTGATGATTTGATCACCATTCATCGCTTTCATAATTATTTAGGAGATAAAGGCTATGACTTCATGCTTTTTCTCAATCGCTGGCTACACCATAGTCGCTGTCAATTAAATAAACCTTATTGGTCCTTAGCTACATATTTAAAGTAAAGGATCGATAAAGCGCACCAAGCTATTGCTCGTTTTCGTCAAGCTGCGATTAGTCACGCAATAAACAATCCGGTTGATAGAATTATATGCGGCCATATCCACCAGCCAGATCTTCAATATTGTGACGGTATTATGTATGCCCATTGCGGTGACTGAGGCGAAAATTCCCCCCTTTTAACTGAAACTCATGATGGTGTAATTAAATGACGACACTGGACAGAGACCCATTGTGAATTAATTGCTGATAGTCGTAACTTATTTAATCAGAATAAAACACAGCCACTTAAAAAAATACCGCATAGTAATCAATGCTACAACTAGCAACTAACTCATTGATTTGTAATGTTTAATCACAAATCAATCACTACACTTAATTACACTTATAGTTAGTCATTCACTTCTGTGAATTCAGATAAATAATGATAATTTATCTTTAAATTAAATGGACACCGCTAGATAGAACGGTGTTTTTAATCCATTATGTGCGTCGTTTTTATAATATCTGGAACAGAAATATGATGAGAAAGTTGGTTGCCGAGTTTATCGGTACATTCTGGTTAGTGCTTGGTGGTTGTGGTAGTGCGGTTTTGGCTGCTGCTTATCCTGACTTAGGCATCGGTTTTCTCGGTGTAGCATTAGCATTCGGTTTGACTGTTGTAACTATGGCATACGCGATAGGTCATATTTCTGGCTGCCACTTAAACCCAGCAGTAACTGTTGGTCTATGGGCGGGTAATCGCTTCCCTACAGGTGACGTTATCCCTTATATTATTTCTCAAGTACTTGGTGCTATCGCTGGTGCTGCTGTCCTTTACGTTATCGCAAGTGGCCACGCTGGTTTCAATCTCGCTGGCGGTTTCGCATCAAACGGTTATGGCGAGCATTCACCTGGTCACTACTCATTATTATCTTCTTTCGTTACTGAAGTAGTGATGACATTTATGTTCCTGTTTGTGATTTTAGGTGCGACCCACAAGCTAGCATCACCACAAATGTCAGGTTTAGTTATTGGTCTTGCGCTAACACTTATTCACCTAGTCAGTATTCCTGTAACAAACACATCGGTTAATCCTGCACGTAGTACAGGTCCTGCTTTGTTCGTTGGCGACTGGGCAACATCTCAACTTTGGATGTTTTGGGTTGCGCCTCTTATCGGTGCGGTTCTAGCTGGTTGGGTATACCGTTGGTTAGCACCAAATAACGACTAATATCATTATTACATCAGACACTAAAAAAGCGAGCATCAGCTCGCTTTTTTAGTGTCTTCGCTTTATCAATAATTAAGCTTCTTGCACCGTTTTTAATAACACTTGTACAGGGTGCTGAAATTTAATGTGCTCAAAACGTTTTACTTGGCTTCGACAAGAGTATCCCGTAGCCAGACAACGTGAAGGATCTAATTTATCGATATTGGGTTTCCAGCTTAGGTTATACACCCCTTTAGAGGTCTCTAACTTATCTTTTTCATGACCAAATGTACCAGCCATACCACAACAACCCACCGCAACAGATTGAAGCGCTATACCAAAGTGACTAAATATCGTCTCCCATTGCTTTTCAGCATTAGGCATCTTGGTTTTTTCAGTACAATGAGCAAATAAATACCAAGGTTGTTCTTCTGTCGCTTTATATTGCTTTAACTCTGGCAATAAGGGTAATAACCACTCATGTGCGGTTAACACTTCAAAGTTACCACGGGTTTCTTTTAATACTTCAGCGTATTCATCGCGGTAACAAAGTACAAGTGCAGGATCGACACCCACCATTGGAATATTGAGCACGGCTAATTGATTCAAGAAATCAGCCGTGTTACGAGCGGTTTTCGCAAACTGACGCAAGAAACCTTTTACATGCTGCGCTTTACCATTTGGTTTAAATGGCACTAAAATTGGCTTTTTACCCAGTTTTTCAGCCAAAATAATGAAATCTTTTACCACTTCAGCATCATAGAAGCTGGTAAACGGATCTTGAACAATCAGCACATAATTCTGACGCTCTTGCTCTGACAGCGCTTGTAACCATTGCAGATCAAAACGCAGCGCATGGTGTCCATCAAGTTTCTCGGTTAATGTCGGCAAGGACAATAACGGCATATCAACATACCCAATCGCTTTTTCAGTGAGTTTTTTCGACCACTCCGGACGTGTTAAGGCATTCATCACCCCTGGCGCTTTAGCCATTAACGGTAAATAGTTTTCAACATACGCGACTAAATAATCTTTCGCTGGGCGTTGATAGCGGCTGTAATAGATATTCATAAAGCGTGAGCGGAAGCTTGGAACATCTACTTTGATTGGACATTGACTTGCGCAGGCTTTACATGCCAAACAGCCATTCATCGCTTCCATCACTTCATGGGAGTAATCATATTGCTTACGACGTTCGCCATAAGTATTTTTTAGACGATCAATGATCTGTTTAATCGTCGGTGTCGTGGTCAATAACTTATGTTCTAACTCATCCGCATTAACGCCCTGCTCTGCTAATTGACGTAGCCATTCGCGAACCAGTCCTGCTCGCCCTTTCGGAGAATGGCGACGATCTGCGGTGATCTTCATCGATGGGCACATAGGCGAGCTGGTGTCATAGTTAAAACACAAGCCATTACCATTACATTCCATCGCTTGTTTAAAGCTATCTCGCGTTGTTATAGGGATCTGACGATCAAAAAAACCTCGCTTTCGATCATCAACCTTCACTAATTGATCATCGCTCTCTAATGGCGTACAAATTTTACCCGGGTTTAAACGATTGTGTGGATCAAACGCAGATTTTATTCGACGTAACTCTGTGAATAACTCATCGCCAAAGAAAGCCGGACCATATTCAGAGCGGAAGCCTTTACCGTGCTCGCCCCACATCAATCCGCCATATTTTGCCACTAGCTCAACAACTTGATCAGAGACTTCTTTCATCAAGCGCTCTTGCTCTGGATCGCACATATCAAGTGCCGGACGAACGTGTAAAACACCCGCATCAACGTGACCAAACATGCCATAATTTAATTGCTTTTCATCAAGTAACTGACGGAATTCAGCAATAAAATCAGCTAAGTTTTCAGGAGGTACACAGGTATCTTCCGCAAATGCGATAGGTTTTTGACTACCTTTTGCTGCACCCAATAAACCCACGGCTTTTTTACGCATAGTGTAAATTTTTTGGATGCTCGCCAACTCTTCACAAACTTGATAGCCAATAATGCCTGCTTCATTTGCCGTTATCATGGCATCGAGTCGCTCACACAGTGCTTTTACTTGTTGTTGGTTCTCGGCAATATCGTTGCTTGCATACTCAACCATATTAATCCCAAGCATTTCTTTGCCAGGCACATCGGTTAATAAGTCACTAACAGTGTTCCAAACAATATCTTGTTTTGCGAGATTCAATACTTTGGAATCGATGGTTTCTACCGATAGCGCTTTGGCTTCAACCATCATTGGCGCATTACGTAGCGCTGAATCAAAGCTATCGTATTTAATATTTACAAGCGTTCGTGATTTCGGGATCGGCGTAATATTCAGTTTCGCTTCTGCAATAAACGCAAGCGAACCTTCTGCACCACACAACAAACGACCAATATCAAATTGTGTTAGTTCATCGTCATAAACATTTTTTAAATCATAACCCGTTAAAAAGCGGTTAAGAGGTGGAAACTTATCGATAATTTGCTGGCGTTTTTCACGACATATTTGTGCTGAGGTTTTCACAACTTTTGCAGCGAGATCATCACCTGATATCGACTCTATTTGCGTTTCATCTAACGCTTCGGTTTTTAATACTGAACCATCAACAAGGACTGCCGTTAACGACAATACATGATCAGACGTTTTTCCGTATTTTAACGACCCTTGACCCGAGGCGTCAGTGTTAATCATACCGCCCACGGTAGCGCGGTTACTGGTCGATAAATCAGGAGAGAAAAAATAACCGTGAGGACGTAACGCATCGTTAAGTTGATCTTTTACGACACCTGTTTGTACTCGAACCCAACCTTGTTCAGGATTAACTTCCAGTACCTTATTCATATGGCGTGAAATATCGACAACCACACCAGGCGTTAATGATTGGCCATTGGTTCCCGTACCGCCCCCACGAGGAGAAAAGGTGATTTTTTGATAGTTTTTCTGTTGACCAATTTGACCAATTAACACCAGATCATCGATATCTTTAGGTAAGATAACCGCCTGAGGAATAACTTGATAAACGCTATTATCTGTTGCAACAGCGAGTCGACTCGCATAGGTTTTCTCTATCTCGCCTCGAAAACCTGCCGCGGATAAATCGTCAAGGAATGAAAGCACCAGTTGCTCGATACTGTGCTGATGGGTTAATGCTGGTAACATTGTGCTCCTTCTCCAGTGTACGCTATCACTTATAGCGGAGTCGTGTCCTACGACTACTGGCCTTCTCTCATTTAATATTTATAGCCTGATCGTTATAAATTCGATCATCGGCACATCAATTGTAGATATTATTATCACTTTACTTTACCTTACAACGCGATAGAACAAAACAAACAATCCTTGCTTGTCACTTCCGCTTCCGCCTTGAAGGTGCTTATTTCAAACGATAGCTATGCGCAGTCATCAATACGCACGCCATAACCATGACGACAATAGCTAATGTTTTTATCAATAATATAGCGACTGTACTTATTACGATCTCTACCCATAATGAGCTCAAAAATCCAATCGCCAATACAGAACCAAGTAGCATCACTGCTAATTTCAATTTTTGAGTATAAGTAATTGTCTGTCGTGATTGACCTCTATCAATAAAGACAGCGGCACTCATTGCAAGCGTACAGGCTAATAAATACACTTGCTGAGGGACTTGAAAATAGCTCACACCCACAGCAATTATCACGCTAAGTAGCGCCCAAAACCGCCAATTACGCACATGCTGATAGGCTGAGCCTGAACGTTGCCACCAAATAAACAAAGCTAAAAGCATTATCCCAACACTCAAGCCAAGTACGGTATCTGAGATAAAATGCACACCGAGCCAAACCCTTGCGATAGCTTGTAAACTAATCGCAATAATCAACAGCGGCAGTGTCTTAAAGCGAAACGTCGTTAGGTTTGAAGTCAAGTGGGGTCGATAGCGATGAATCAACAACGGCAAATTGTACCAAAGCAATCCCCATAGTACCGTTGCCATTAATGTATGGCCGCTCGGCAAACCAAAGCCACTGGCTGCTGTTTGTTGTAACTCTGGCCAAATATAAAATGGACGAGGTGATGCTAGCGCTAATTTCATTACCGAAGCAATAAAAGTGACAGTCACAAGAACGCTTGATAAATACAACATTGCTGTGACACCAAAACCGACGGTAACAACGAGCAATAACAAGCCAATAAACAGCTTTTCACCGGGTAAGTTAAACACAGATAGCACTCGTTGAAAAAGTGATTGGTAACTATCAGGCAGCGATTTGATTTCTTGTTGAAATGACTGAATCTGTGTCAGCTCCCATTGATGTAACCTACTCACCGCTTGGTAGTCTGCGGCATTGGTTGTAATTTCACTATTGGGTACTTGTGATAATAAGTGTTGGATCAGTGGAACATCATTAGGATAGCGATAATCTTTTGGCGTAATGTTTTCAGCTGACAGTAAATATGCACACTTCACCTCTTTGGTAAAATGCTTCGCTTGCCAAGTACTAATTAACAAATCATCATTTTCTGTCGTTGTTAACGGTTGGGTATAAGGCGAGATCACTGTTGTTGGAATGGGCTGCTTCGCTACACACGCAAATAACGTTGTGTTACCCCGTAATTTTAGCAACTTCACCGCGTCAACATGAATGCCAGTTTCTTCATAGACTTCACGTACAGCAGCCTGCTCAGGGCTATTCATAGGATCAATTCGACCGCCAGGTAAAGCCAATTTCCCTGATATTTCTTCTTTTATAACGACAACTTTATTACCGTGACGGATCAAACATGCTGAGCCAACCAATGGAACAGCCTGAGCTGGGAACGAAAAAAAGAGAATAAGAAATAAAGTGAAAATAATCCTGTAAGGCTTTATTGCAGACAATGAAGGCGTCGTACTAATACGTACCATGGAAAATAGTATCCAAGAAGAATAGAAAGAAGAAAGCTGAGAAACGCAGTGTAACTCAGCTCGCTAGACATAACGCTAAAAGAATAACAAAATGCTATAAGCCACCCATTAAGGTGTATTTCATCTCAGTATATTCTTCTAAACCTTGATGCGCACCTTCTCGGCCAATACCTGATTCTTTTACCCCACCAAATGGCGCGAGCTCTGTAGAAATTAACCCTTCATTCACTCCGACCATGCCATATTCCAGTGCTTCACTCACACGAAAAGCGCGTGATAATGATTGGGTATAAACGTAAGCAGCAAGTCCTGAGTCAGTATTATTAGCACGTGTAATAACATCTTGCTCATCCGTAAACTTAAACACAGCAGCTAACGGGCCAAAGGTTTCTTCACTCGCCACTAACATATTATCGGTTACATTACTGAGCACCGTAGGCTGAACAAAGCAGTTTGTTGAAGACTCTCGTGTACCTATGACAAGGTTAGCTCCTTTCATCATAGCGTCGTTAATATGTTTTTCGACTTTCTCAACCGCAGCTCGGTTTATCAACGGACCTATGGTTACGCCATTATCAACACCATTGCCAACCGTTAGTGCTGACACTTTTTCTGCTAGCTTTTCTACAAATTGCTGGTACACATCACTATGAACATAAATACGGTTAGTGCATACGCATGTCTGCCCTGCATTACGAAACTTAGAAACCATTACCCCATCAATCGCGCGAGATAAATCCGCATCATCAAACACAATAAATGGCGCATTACCACCTAACTCCAAAGATACTTTCTTAACAGTAGCGGCTGATTGTGCCATCAAAAGCTTACCTATTGCCGTTGAGCCTGTGAATGAAACTTTGCGAACTCGCTTATTGCTCATAAGCTCTGCGCCAATTTTAACGGCATCTCCCGTAATAACATTAAACAACCCAGCAGGAATGCCCGCCCGATGCGCGAGCTCTGCAAAGGCGAATGCAGTATAAGGGGTATCAGGGGCTGGTTTTAATACCACGGAGCAACCCGCAGCAAAAGCTGGACCACATTTACGTGTGATCATTGCTGCAGGAAAGTTCCAGGGTGTTATGGCAGCAACCACACCAACAGGCTGGCGAGAAACTAAAATACGGGCGTCTTCTTTATGGCTTGGAATGATCTCACCGTTTAGACGCTTAGCTTCTTCGGCATACCATTCAACAAAACTCGCCGCATAGGCAATTTCACCTTTCGCTTCAGCCAGTGGCTTACCTTGTTCGGCAGTAAGAATATGAGCTAATTCATCACGGTGTGAAACAATTAACTCATACCACTGACGTAAGATCATCGAACGGTGTTTCGCTGTTGTTTTTGACCACAATCGATACGCTTTATCTGCCGCATCAATCGCAATATTGGTTTCTTCTACACCCATAAGTGGAACATGACCAATAACTTCATTTGTCGCCGGATTAGTAATATTTACCGTTTTACCAGAAAAGGCGTCACTCCATTGGCCATTAATAAATGCTTGCTGTTTAAACAAGCCACCAAAAGAAAAAGTCATTCGTGTTTCCTATTATTTCGTCAATATTGAGTATCTATTTAATGTTGATTATTGTAATACAAATAAATGTTAAACGTTTAATATTCAACTTTCATTTTACCAGTAACCAAATTTTTGTTGCTAATAATGCGGCAGATCGGCGAGTAAGCAACTAGGCTAAAGAAGAGTTGAATATTAATTTGTAATGGCATGATACATAGGCTTGTTTTCTAGCCTTACGAAAACAGGTAACAATAGCAATGACTAGAAAAATTGCAGTAATTCGGCACGGCATAAAACACGGTGCCATCGTCACCTATATCGATACCCCGCATCTTCCTGATACCAACCCCTTTATCCTTTGGGATCATTATTTATCTACTAACCGAGCACATAATGAACTAGGTTTTCATGGCCACTCAGGTATCGATGCTGTCAGCTATCCCGTTATCGGATCAATCCAAAACGATGACAGTATTAACGGTAAAAATCACATTCAAACGGGTGATATTCACCTCACCACCTGTGGTTATGGTATGGCACATAAATCACTGATGAAACCACACAATGGGATCGCAGAAGCGTTTCAAATGTGGACCGCTTCGCCTTCAGAGAAAGAAGGAGAAATGACTGCGCCATCAAGCACTCATATTGCCAGTAAAAAACTACCTCTCGTTGAAGGCACACACGCGACAACAAAAGTACTCATTGGTCACTACAATGGTGTTGAAAGCCCAATAAAACACAACTGCAATATTATCTATCTTGATATTATTGTCACGTCATACGGTAGTTGGACATTTACACCACCAGAGACCCATGTTGCAGGTTTTATTTATTTACGCTCAGGTCACGCCTATATCGCAAATAATCAACTACATCCGAATCAAATGGGAATTTTTGCTCACTCGCAATTACCCATTACCGTCACAACCACAAACCACAGTGCACGTTTTTTTATTGCGTTAGGCGAGCCATTAAACCAACCTTTAATAACAAAAGAAGGCTCGGTTCATTCTTCAAGCAATAATTTACACATCGCATTAAAAAATATTCAACAGATCATAAAACAATTACAGCCCATTGAAGAAAAAACATAAATAACAACGCCCTGTAATTTAAAAAGAAATAAATATTACAGGGCGTTAGAAAATTATGGGCGTGATGCTAACTGATAAGTACCATTGGATTGAAACCACAGCGCTTGTTTTTGTTTGCGACCCAATAGAATTGGACCATCATCAAAAAACAAAAAGTTTTTCCAGTTACGTTTAAATACACCCCATTTAGTTTCTACAATATTGTACTTTTCGTAGCAAAAATAAATCGTTGTATTATCTTCCCATTGCAAAGCTGTCAAAATAGCAGCTGGCAATGATGCATCATCATCGTTATCCCAAGCATCTTGCCAATCTTCAGGCTCTGACCAGTTTTTTGTATCTGCCGCCCAATCACCGTGCTCAAAGTGATCAGAATCCGGACTCTGTTTACTAATATGTTCCTGCCACAATTGCGAAGAACGCGCTTGGGTTAACGGTTTTATTTGCTCAAGATCTGTCGTAGGAACAGGCATCGAAGCATGGGTAAAAATCCACTTACGCGTGTAATTATCAAGTTCGGTGTAATTCATCAATTAGCCTAAATATATAATGACACCGCAATGTACATCAGACACAAAATTTGTTCCAGTTACAGGCTAAGAAAAAAGCATTCTTCATCGATGATCTCAATGTATCAAAAAAGCTACGATCATCATCGTACTTCATCCATCACTTCCCGTGATTATAATTATCCTGTTTTATTTTTCGTTACCCCATAAATTGCTTACCCAACCGCCTGCATTGTCATCATAATGACTATCATCAAATGTTGTTATTGGCTTTATGGGGTGTTCATTATTATGACTTTCTAGTAGCTGTGATATGTGCATCGCCATAGGATCACCTGTCGATTTCATTTGATGCCGAGTTGCAACTTCTTTGATAATTTGTAATCGATATGACGAGTTCATTTTTTTCATCACACACTCCTCTTTCTTTAGACATAAACGTATAAAAAATAGGCGCGCTAACACTAAACGTCAAATAACTGTATTACTAGTGTCACAACAGACAGGTATAGACCTCGAGATAAAATTTCTTAAATAACAACACGTTATTTTTTAATTAAAAGATGATCTTTACGACCGTTTACAATCAAAATCATAACCACATGATTTAAAAGGAATTAATAATAGATTAATTTTTTATTTCATTTCAGTCCTATTATTAATTATTACGCTGAAAAAGACATTTGCAGAATGATCTATATAATCGAAGTGGCTTGGTGCATAAAACACATGCTACTTGATCATCTTGTTACCAAACCTGTTAAACTATAAAACGCTAATGTTCGTTATATCTAAATGTTTAGGAGTACCTGTGCGTTTATTGTCTTTATTTACTACGTCGGTTTTATCTTTATTGAGTGTAACAGCCATTGCAGCACCGACAAGTAATCCTTCAACAGCACTACAAAAAGTAAGTCATGCCACCTATTCTTTTCCGAACCAATTTCATCAATGTAAAAAGACATTAAATTACAATATCTTTTTTAAAGGTCAGAAAATTGGTCATTATCAACGTCACATTGTTTGGAAAGGTGATAACGCTGATATTTATACCAACAGTGAGGTTGATGTTTTAATCACTAAATCAAAAATGCACTCTCATACTCAATTACATTGGTCAGATGCTGCTCAACGCTTCATCACGGATAAATTTCAACGAACGATCACTGGACTAATGGCAGGAAATGTCAGTGTAACGTTTAGTAACGATGGCCATAACTCTACAGTGACTGATGATGGAAAAACGCAGAAATATACCAATGCTTTCGCGCCTATTCTTGATGGAGACACAATTGGTAGCCAAATGCGTCTTGATTTAATTGAAGGTAAAAAGAACTTTGATTTCATCATGCAAAATAGTGACGAAACTAGCCACTACTACTTTGCAGTCGTGGGTAATGAAACAATCGATACTAATTTTGGTACTCTAAATACTATTAGGGTTAATCAAACGAGAAAAAGCGATCGCCAACTTTCATTATGGTTTGCGCCATCACTTGATTATCAACTCGTAAAGGCAACTTATCACCGTAAAATTGTCGATTTAGAAGCGGTACTTATGAGTAAAAAGATTGATTGCCCACCAAAGCAGTTATTCAAAAAGTAATCCTCATTGGTAGCAAGAAGCCGAGTTGACTTATAACTCGGCTTCTTATTTATTTCATCGTCACTTTGCCACCAATGATTTTAAATGCAGGTGTACCTCTTACTAATGCATCTCGTGCGAATACCACACCACATTCAGGGCATATTGCAGATTCAATCGTAAAATCTTTTACAATTCTTTCTTTAAAACATTTTACTAACGCCCCTTTTCCACCTTTTCGATATTTAAATAAGAGCGTTTTACATTTAGCACAAAAGATATCAACTGTTTTTGTCGGCCCTTTTTTATTCGGTTTTGCCACCGTAGATCTCGCTTAAATGATAACGATAAGCAGATCGTTAATTACCTGAAATCGTATTTTCAATGAGTATATCAATCTGCTTTCTATCAACATCATAAACGCCAGCTAAGTTGCCGTATTTAGGCGAATGACGATCATTTTGATAAGGGTATTGCCAGCCTGTCGTCGTTGCGATAAACATCTCTGCAAATTGATGTGAAATAGATAAACATCCCGCTAAAACCGTATCAACATAGGTTTGTGTAATAGGAAACTGCTGACAAGGTGGTAAAGCACTATTATTGATATACACCCAAACTGGTTCTGATAATGTGAGCTTCGTATTTTCTAACAATTCAATTTGTTGTGCAGTAATTTGAATACGTTGATAACCATGTTCTCTTTGGTCAAAGTCTCTCAAACCTTTTTCATCAACTTCAATTAACACGCCATTACAGACACCTTGTCCCGGCTTTACGACTAAAGGTGCGATAGGATAACTGCCATCAACATTACCCCATGAACGCTGTAAACCATGCACTAATGCAGGATAAGATTTACCAGTATTACCTGTACGGTTTCGCGAGTATTTATTGATCAGGCTTCCATAGCCGAAAATATACATCCAATCACCTTTCTTTCTTTTCGTTACCACAATTGAAAACATTAAAGAATCGACAGAAAGTAAACCATTTCTGTAACTCAAGTTCAAATCGCTCTGGGCTTAATGGTGAAAATCGGATTGAATCTCCCGGTTTTAATTGACTAACCAAATTAAGATCGCGCTGAGTAATGCAACCTAAAATAGGATATCCTCCCAACGTTTGTCGATCATTGAGTAAAATAATGGGCTCTCCTGATGCAGGAAATTGAACCGCTCCCTTTGCTATAGGTTGAGAGATCAATGTCATCTTATTGGGGAGGATCTTTTCCCCTACAAGCCGATAGCCCATGCGATCACTATGTTGACTCACTTGATATTCTGACTGATAAAACTGCTGCTTTTGCTGTGAAGAAAACCACTCTGCTTGATATGATTCAATAATAGATACCGTTAACTTTTCGGCATAATGGGGTATATAGCGTGCGGGTACTGCTTGAAAATGATAAACGTTATTTCCACCATATTTAGAAAGTCGTTGCCCCTCTTTTAGTGACTGCCCCGTACCATCAAAACCGCCCAGATGATTCCTAGCGACTGTCGATACACTACCTAGACTTTCTTTAACACAAAATCCACCGTCAATGGCTAAATATGCTCTTAACCCCTGACGTGCATAGCCTAACTGCAATACTTGCCCACGCAATAAGCGTACTGTTTGCCAGGGCATAACCTTTTTCCCATCAATCTTGGCTTGCATATCAGCACCAGTGAGAGCGATAGTACAATCGGTAAGAACGTTAAAACTGACTTGCCCTAATGTGATCTCTATTTGAGCTGCATTAGGATCATTATTTAACAATAAATTCCCCCAGCAGAAAGCATGAAGATCCATTGCGCCACCTTGGCTTAATCCATGCTCTGCCACACCATATCGACCGAGATCTTGCAACTGCATTAGCATCCCTGATTCAATGATCTCTAACGCTTCCATAACTGCCCTCCTAGATCTAAAAATTCTTGTTTGGTGATCGCAAAAAATTGCACCTGATCGCCAATTGAAAAAATAGATAACGGGTACTGATCAGCTAAAAATAAGGATTGCGGACAATTACCAATAATATGCCAACCTCCTGGACTTTGATCGGGATATATTGCGGTTTGGTTATCGGCAATACCGACGCTTCCTGCTGGTATTTGAAGCCGAGGTGACAACAGTCTAGGCATTGCGATTTCAGCATCCACCGAAGATAAAAAAGCAAACCCAGCAGTAAAACCTATTGCACCTACCTGATAGATTTTATCACTATGTCGAGTAATGACTTGTTGCTCTGTTAACTGGCTATGAGCGGCGACAGTAGCTAAATCTGGCGCAACATCTGAATGATAATAAACAGGTAATTGATGCAGTTTTGATGTTGAATGGCGAGAGCCTTTATAACTTAGTCGATGATCAGCAAACCATTGCTCACTTGCCGCAACCAATAAAGAATAACAATTACAGTCCAGCCGAAAATGTAACATCACTTTAGTATACGAGGGAGTAACATCGATTAATTCACGACTATATTGTGTTTTAATAAACGTCACGTAATCAGCAATCATGGCTGTTGTTTCAGCGGTAATTTTCTGCCCAAATTCCACCATCATGGCTGATTCAGTTAACCGACTAATAAGCATAATAACGTCCTATTTATTATCATTTGCTGACTGCAATAACAGGGCGATCTCTTTAATTGTTGCAATTGATTCAGGGTTATCACCATGCACACAAATGGTATCAACCTGTAATGTTAATAATTTCCCACTCTGGGTTCTCACTTTACCTTGAGCGAGTTGTAATACTTGCGCTTTTATCAAATCAGGATGGTGATGTACTGCACCAGCTTCATGTCGTGGAACTAATAATCCATCGGCTGTGTAAGCTCTATCTGCAAACGCTTCAAAAAGTAAAGAAACACCTTTTTGTCTGGCTATTTGAATATATGCCTCATTATTTGCTCGTGACAGGACCATAAGAGAAAGAGGAAGAACACGGGAAGTATTAAGTTTTGCGATCGTTGAAACAATGACTTCGAAAATTTCAGGATCTTGCATCATTTGGTTATATAACGCGCCATGAGGCTTCACATACGTAATAGATACAGCATTCAGCCGACATAACGCATCTAACGCCCCGACTTGGTAAGCCACACTATGACTGATTTCATCCAACGTATGGGGAATAGGCCGTCGTCCAAACCCTTCTTTATCATTATACCCAGGGTGAGCACCTATGATCACATCATGATGTTTAGCTAAAGCAATCGTTCTTGCCATCACTGTCGGATCGGATGCATGAAAACCGCACGCAATATTCGCCATATTGATCCATGGCATCACTGCTGCATCATCTCCCATATTCCAAGCACCAAAACTTTCGCCCATATCACAATTTAATTTCATCATGCCCTCCTTACAATCATGCCAAATCACGGACTATCAATAATTATCTTAGCCCTCCGAAGCATCAGAGTATTGGTATTTAGCAAACCAGCCTTTTCCTTTGTTATTGAAATATTACATAATTATCACATAAAACACTTTTTAAAATTTGCTAATACGTGACCTTTCAGCCATTCTTACGGCATTGTGAGTAATCGCAGAAATTTAACGCTGAAGCTGATAATTAATCAGTAATAAAGGATGTTTATGAAGAAGTTATTTATTTTATTAGGTGCTGTAACATTACTTTCTGCATGTACACCGGAAGTGGGCAGTGAAGATTGGTGTAACCAATTAAAAGAAAAACCAAAAGGTGATTGGACAGCGAACGAAGCAACCGAATTTGCTAAAAGTTGCATCATTCGTTTCGGCACTGATAGCGATAAATAACAAAAAAGAGCCTTTCGGCTCTTTTTTATTTGATGTACTCACATTACAGACGAAAAAAAAGCTCATCTAATGATGAGCTTTCTTTATAGATGGTGCCCCGGGCCGGACTTGAACCGGCACAGCGCGAACGCCGAGGGATTTTAAATCCCTTGTGTCTACCAATTCCACCACCAGGGCACGCAATTACTTGCGATGGGTAAGACACCATCTGTAGATATCGCTTATTCGCTATATCTTTTAATTCTATTTTTTCTTTTTTACCTAATAGGTAAAATAAAGATGGTGCCCCGGGCCGGACTTGAACCGGCACAGCGCGAACGCCGAGGGATTTTAAATCCCTTGTGTCTACCAATTCCACCACCAGGGCACGCAATTACTTGCGATGGGTAAGACACCATCTATAGATACCGCTTATTCGCCATATCTTTTAATTTGGAGCGACACACGAGGTTCGAACTCGTGACCTCAACCTTGGCAAGGTTGCGCTCTACCAGCTGAGCTAGTGTCGCATAATATTCTCAAAAGAGAATGGAGGCGCGTCCCGGAGTCGAACCGAGGTCCACGGATTTGCAATCCGCTGCATAGCCACTCTGCCAACGCGCCATTTTGTTCACACCGAGGAGTGAGTTGCTCTTCGGTATGGGGTGCATTCTACGTAATGTAGCTTTTGAGTCAATACTATTTTTTAAAAAATAATGCTAAGCGATTATTTTACAACCAAATTATATGATTCAGCCTGTGATTTGGTCATCATAAGATGTAAAAACATCATTGCGTTACATCATATCTCGCATTGCTGCAGCAGGGATCACTGCTTTAGAATGAGTCTGTACTTTTAAAGTCAGCTCTTTTCCAAGATTAAGTGAATGGCGAATGCTTTTACCGCTAATCCTTCCGGCCAGATATCCTGCAATAAACGCATTATCTGCAATATAATCCGTCGTCTGCCCTATTGGTTGGATCACAGATATCTTCATTTGAGTATGAAGGGCTTTAAGATCGCTTATCGGGTGGTCGCTATATTGTTTAATAACTAATTCACAGCAGTTCGAGTGACTATAGCGTTCAATAATGTCAAAGCTAGTGCCCCAGATTCGTTGTTCGTCTTTTATCTCAATGAAAGCAATGTCTATATATGGTAATAACTGACATATCCAGTATCTTGCTTGCTGTGGTGTCCACATATGAGGCCGATATCGATTATCAAAATAGACTTTGCCGCCATCTATTTTATATTTTTCTAACAGTACCAATAACGCTGCTTTTGCTTCATCGGTTAATAATGCAAAGCTTACTGCACTGATATAAATAGCATGATAGTTATAGTTACTTAATGCTATTTCAAGTGGTGATGACTCCCTTGAAAAGTAATAACGAGCAGCATTATCTTTATTCCAAAAATGGCGGTAACAGTGCCCTTCTCTATCTGTCTCGATATAACAAAGATCAGGGAATTTAGTCGAAAGATACCGGACTAAACTCGTATCAATGCCTTCTTGCTGCCAACACGATAATAATGATAGTGATAACTTATCAGTCCCTACGGCAGTCGCATAACTGACAGAAATAGCTCGAGATTGTCCAAGCCGAGACAAATACAAGGCTGTATTGGGTACATCTCCACCATACGTTGCATACTTAGTCGTGTTATTTATTTCAACAAGCGCTTCACCAAAGAAAACAATTCTCATACGGATACCCCATCGTCAGATATCTAAGATTATGCTTCCATTCATATTCATCGTTATGTTGTTTATTAAAGCCTAATACAAATACGACGAATATTGATAATACAATCATCTAGATTTAAAGTATTTTCAGTTCATTATATGGCATAAATGCAATCTCCATGATTAACGTTATTAATGACGTTTTATCAGCTCTCTTCGATGAAAATAGATAGCTACTGCGAAGATACTTTTGTCTCATTATTTAAAAGAAACGACTTAAATACTGATGATTATCTATGCTATTTTTGTCGGCAAGATCTCATCATTATATATTATTACGTTATTTAACTAAGGTATGTAATGTACATGGATTCAAGCCTTTTTATTTGATCTTGCTGTTCTTCTTTTTGCAATGTCGGTAGGTTTTGCCGTTTCGTTTCTAACAGTAAAATATGATGAGATTGATGAGGTAATTGAAAGCAAAATTGAAGCGTGTTTTTTCTCTGGGGCGCGCCTTATCGGTAGCGGCTGTATTGCTTATCTCTTGATGTAATTCAATTTTCAGAATAATTTGACCTATCTTTTACGCTTGTAGCCGTGACAAGCGTTTAATTCCTCTTCCGTATGCTTTAACCTCATTTATACGTTAAACTTTCATCTATCTATTACTTAATCGCTTTCTTAGCTTTAATAAGCAATAGATCATTGAATACCCAACGCCAACTAAATACTTGCCTTAAATAACGGAAGATGTAATGGAAGCGGAACAAATAGAAATTCTCAATTTTATCTCACAGTATCCGCCTTTTGATACTTTGCCAGAAGAGCAACTTCATCAACTTGCTCTTGAAGTCGAAGTCGCTTATTACCGTGCGAGCACCATGATATTGAATACTGGCGATAGCATTCATGATCTGTTTTTAATTCGAAGTGGTGCTGTTGAAATATACCGCCGTAAGGGCGAGCTCTACAATCGTCTTGATGAAGGTGATATTTTCGGCCAAATGGGCTTGTTGATGAACAACCGAGTCCGAATGCCAGCAAAAGCGCTAGAAGATACTCTACTCTACTGTATTCCCAATACTCTATTTATTGAACTTTGCGATAAATACGATAGCTTTGCGGATTTCGTTGAAGTTGAAGATGGGGCTCGTTTACGTCATGCCGTATCAAGCCAACATGATGAAAATGATCTGACGACATCAAAACTAAGAACTTTGATCACTCGTGATGCCGTCATCATTGATCAAAACGAAACCATTCAAACGGCAGCACAAACAATGGCTGAAGAAGGCGTTTCTGCATTATTACTCAGTGACAGTAATGCTACCGATGACGATGATGAAAACGATTATGTCACGGGAATTATTACTGATCGTGATTTATGTACCCGAGTATTAGCCGAAGGTATTTCAACCTCAAAGCCTGTTTCTTCAGTCATGACAGCAGAACCCATTACACTCGATCATAATGCCTATGTATTTGAAGCGATGCTGACTATGCTGCGTTATAACATTCACCATTTGCCTGTACTTAGAAACAAACAACCAATAGGTGTTATTAGCGTTTCTGATATTGTTCGCTATGAATCGCAAAATAGCTTACTTCTCGTTAGTAGTATTTATCAGCAGCAATCTGTAGAAGAGCTCATTCAATTATCAGCACAAGTTAAAGACTGCTTTGTGCGCATGGTTAATGAAGACGCTAACTCGCACATGATTGGCAGCGCAATGGCAGAAATTGGACGCAGCTTTAAACAGCGTTTATTAGAATTAGCAGAAGAAAAGCTCGGTCCACCACCTATTCAATACTGTTTCTTGGCCTTAGGCTCTATGGCACGAGATGAACAACTCATCGTCACAGACCAAGATAACGCCATTATTTTAGATAATTCCTTCGATCATGATAAACATAATGCGTACTTTGAAGCACTTGCGACTTTTGTTTGTGATGGCCTTGCTGCATGTGGTTATGCCTATTGTACTGGCGGCATTATGGCGACAAATCCAGAATGGCGAAAAACCCGACATGAATGGGAACAATGTTTTGCTGATTGGATTGATAATCCAAAACCTCAAGCGTTATTAAATAGCTCTATCTTTTTTGACTTAGGCGGTGTTTGGGGCAGATTACGTTGGGCTAAACAACTTAATGGTTTTATTGTTCGTCGTGCCCGTAACAGCCCTCGCTTTTTAGCTTGCCTTGCACGCAACGCAATCAATCGCACGCCACCATTAGGCTTCTTTAAAGATTTCGTAATGGAAAAAGATGGACGTCATAATAACTCGATTAATCTAAAACGTCGTGGTACAGCGCCATTAGCAGATTTGATTCGTGTCCATGCCCTTGCGGTAGGTTCACGTTCACAAAATTCGCTCGAACGTTTGGACGATATTATTGAAAGTGGAATTTTACCACCGGGACGTGCTCAAGATCTTCGCGATGCCATGGAATATATTTCATTGGTCCGTATTCGCCATCAAGCATTGGATGTTGAAGAAGGACAAGAACCTGATAATAGTATTGAGCCTGAAAATATGTCCGATTTTGAACGCCGTAATCTTAAAGATGCTTTCCAAATTTTAAGTAAAGCCCAAAACTTCGTGAAATATCGCTATCAAGCAACACGTTAAGGGTAACGAAGCATGTTTAGAGAAGTATTCAAAAAAACATCATCAACCCACTTCATTCGTAATACTCCGATAGTGGATTGGCAAACAAAGTTTGCGGAACTTGCCCATGATGCTAAAGACCAACGAATTAAACAATATTATCAACATGGTATTTTTAGTGGTGATACCCCATTAAAGGACATTGAATTTGTTGCTTTAGATTTTGAAACAACAGGGCTCAATGCTAACAAAGATGACATTATTAGTGTCGGGCTTGTTCCCTTCACCATCAATCGTATTTATTGCAGACAATCACAGCATTGGGTGGTAAAGCCAAAAGCAAAACTAGATGAAGACTCCGTCATCATTCATGGTATTACACACTCAGATGTACAAACGGCGCCAGATATACGTCGAATTTTAGAAGCGGTATTAGATTCTTTAGCAGGTAAAGTCGTAGTGGTGCATTACAAAGCCATCGAACGACAGTTTATGGATAAGGCATTACGAGTGCGATTAAACGAAGGTATCCAGTTTCCTGTTGTTGATACTTTAGCGCTTGAATCATTTATCCAAAACCAGCAATACAGTGGTATTTGGGCGAGATTAAAAGGGAAAAAGCCAGGTTCAGTTCGATTAGGGAAATGTAGAATTCGATATGGATTACCCGCTTACCAACCTCATCACGCGTTAACAGATGCCTTAGCGACAGCTGAGCTATTACAAGCTCAAATCGCATATCACTTCCCCCCCGATACGCCAATTGATCAAATTTGGGAATAAAAAAAAACCGCAGTATGAACACTGCGGTTTTTATTACCATTTTAGGCTAAATCACCCTTATAATTTTACTTGTACTTTTCTGTTCTAAAGCCAAGCAATAGGCTTACACACATTAGCAATAATATAATAGTAAACGGAAGTGCCGTTGAAATAGTGCCAGCTTGAAGCGCTTGAATTGCTTGAGTACCACCTACCCACAACAATGCAATCGCAATTAAACCTTCAATAACAGCCCAAAATACGCGTTGTGCCACAGGGTTATCAATTTTACCACCTGCAGTAATACTATCGATAACCAATGAGCCTGAATCTGATGAAGTAATAAAGAATACTAAAACAAGACAAACAGCAATAACAGATAAGATAGTACCAAAAGGTAGTGCATCAAACATCTGGAACATCGCCAGTGGCACTTCAGTAATACCATTTTTTCCTAACGATCCAATGCCATCCATCACTTGGTGAATGGCTTGACCGCCGAATACTGACATCCAAACAGTTGTAACCACAGTCGGCACAATCAAGACAGCAATTAAGAACTCACGAACAGTACGACCTTTTGAGATACGTGCAATAAATGAACCTACAAATGGTGACCATGAAATCCACCATGCCCAGTATACAATTGTCCAACCGTGTAACCATGCTTGGTCTGTACGTCCAAATGGGTTACTGAGTGGAATGAAGTTCTCTACATACCCCACAATCGTTGTTGGGATTGTATGCATAGAAACAGTAAAACCAACGGCGCCGACAAAAACAAGAAGAACTAATGCTACCAGCATATTGATATTGCTTAGCAATTTAACGCCAGAATCAATACCTTGTGCTACTGAGTAGATGGCAATTAAAGTAACGACAATAATAATGCCAATCTGTAATCCCAAACCACCATGAGTACCAAATACGTGGTTGATACCACTTGCCGCCTGCTGAGCCCCTAGCCCTAATGATGTCGCTAAACCGAATAGCGTCGCAAGCACAGCAAGAATATCAACAATATGGCCAGCCCAACCCCAAGTACGATCGCCAAGGATAGGATAAAACACCGAACGAATAGAAAGTGGTAAACCTTTATTATAAGCAAAAAATGCCATAGAAAGCGCAACAACACCGTAAATAGCCCATGGATGTAAACCCCAATGGTACATAGTTGCACCCATCGCGACTTTAAAGGCCTCTGGCGTTTCAGGTGTCACACTTAGCGGTGTTGAACCACCCCATCCGGTATAATACGCGGCAGGCTCGGCAACACTCCAAAACATTAAACCAATCCCCATACCTGCAGCAAACAGCATGGATAACCAAGATAAGGTTGTATGTTCAGATTCAGCTTCTTTACCGCCAAGGCGAATACGCCCGTAAGGAGAAATGATGAGCCCTAAACAAAAAATAACAAAAAAGTTTCCCGCTAAAAGAAACATGGTATCGAATTTATTTACGATAGCATTTTTAACACTATCTAACGCTGCTTTTGCTGTTGCAGGATCGCTGATAAGAATTGCTGCTAAAAAGAGAACAATTAATCCTGCACTAACGCCAAATACCGCATTATGGACATCAAAGCCCCATTTTTGGACATTATCTTGTCCAATTGTATAGTCGGTATTATGAATACTATATTTATCGTGCTTACTCATTTATAAAGTCCCGTTATGATTACAACTCAAACCATCAATACTTAGTCCTGTAAATAAAATCTGAGCGGCAATATATAACCATTTCATCATAATAACTGTCAATAGATGGCTTAATCGTCTAAAAACAATTCATTTGTTATAAAAAACACCATATCCCATAAAAAATAATGATATCAGTGTGTAAAATTAATAATGCTTTTCATTGTACTCTAACTACTACCCTATCAACTTTAGACTGTTTTTTTATCGTTGGCTGATAAATATAATTTTATCATCGTAGTTATTTTTATACTTTAATTCATGATGTTATAACTTAAGCTTAAATTTATAAAATTATCAGCTATCAAAGTTATCTCACTTCCGTAAATAGCTTTTTATTATTAATCACTGCATTAACTAGCAATATAAAAATAGAAATTGAGAATGCCGATTTGCTAGAAATAGTGTGCAACTCCGTAACACTCGTTATCAATAATGTGGGAATACTTACCTAAAAAAAACAATTCAATGGTGCTTTTTTATACACCCTACAATTAAAATATCCCCTTAACTAGGCGAAATCTAAATGAATATGAGTACAGCCTTTTTTACATGCAATCCCTGGTTGTTCGCTTTTTTCAGGTGGAACTAAGAATAATGATTGATCGCATTCTTTACAGTTAACTACTTTACCTTGCATCACTTTTTTAATAATAGCTTGTTGGTCACCAAACGATTGTTTGGCCTGTTTGTTTAATTGAGAAAAATCGAGTTTCATAAGGTCAGCTCATACATGTACTATTAATAGATATAAAAAAGGGCTTTTCAGCCCATTTTTATAATTCAAAATCATCAAACTCAGTTGCTTCAACTTGGCGCTCAAGAAAAGCGACTAAATCGTCATGACCGCCAATATATTTATCATCTAAAATAATTTGAGGTACAGTACGAACCGTTAGCCCTGCCTTTTGTTCGATGAAATCAACCATCACTAATTTTGATAAATTTAGTCCTAAAACAAGTGTTGTATACTCGATACCACGCTCATCAAGTAGTGCTTTTGCTTTCACACAAAACGGACAATTCGGCTGCGTAATTACTAAATTGTCGTATTGCTCAAGCTGTTCGATTGTTAGGTTTTTTACTTCAGTCATCACAATGCCACTTCTTCTATAAGATAAGTTGGTCAAGATAATTGAAACTTGCTTAATAGTAAAACATCTACTTCACACCTGTTTACGATCTAAACAATATTTAATTTTAGTTGCACTGTTCACTTTCTATTCGCAATTACTCATTGATAGTCAATTAGTAAAACCCCCTTTCCAACAGATAAAATATAACAATTTGTTTTATAAGAAATTAAAATACAAATACTGAATAAAATAACGATAGAAAAGTTAACAAATTTTAACCTTTCACATGTTGAACATTCATCGAAAATAGATGATATTAATTACCTCACTACCGTTAACTGTTTCGTCAGTCCTTTTGCATTCAAACACTAACGGATAATCAAAAGCAGCCCAATGAACAATAATAAATCGCTTTTATCACGGAATTTAACTGCTCTGTCATTACAGAGTTAAGGAGAGAGTTGTGGATATAATAGCTACACCACAAACATATAATAAAGGTGAGTTAACTCAATTACTGGATATTGCACGCAATGCTATTCATGACCATTTTTCTGATCGTCCGATAAATGCACCTCGGCTTAATCATTACACGCGAAAGATGCAACAACATGCAGCATGTTTTGTTACCTTAGAGGTGAATAATGCATTGCAAGGCTCTATGGGGACAACTATTGCTTCGCGTCCATTAGTCATAGAAGTTCATAATAAAGCCGTGGCTAGTGCATACGAAGACCGTCGCTTTATGCCTCTTTCTGAAGAACAACTTGATGAATTAACAATCGAAATCGAAGTATTATCGCCACTTGAAACGTTGCCAATTCACTCTCATCAGGCCTTAGTCGAACACTTACAAATACCTAGCAATCGCCAAGGTATTGTATTAATTGATCGCTACACGCAAACAACAATGCTACCAAGTGCGTGGAGAAAAGGGATCACACCAGATCATTTTATTCAGCAATTGAAACAAAAAGCGGGGTGGTCACCAAGCTATTGGTCACCCAATATGGTTGTTAAAACCTTCACAACTAGCGCACTGAAAGAAAAATACGCCAAAATTCGTAGTAAATATTTCTAACAGCCTACGCAAGCAGCAGTAACTGCTGTTGCTTGCTTATTCAAACCTTTCCGGTACTTTGTCAAAATATTTAATTGATATTGTTTGATTCTCAATCAATTCTATTATGCGTAAATATACCTTTACCCTTCCTATGCTATTTTGCAATCAATCCATACGGTATATGCTTGAACATTTGAGGATGGTCGCTTAGCGTCGGCGCTAAATGCGTTTCTTTCCAATCGAGTAACATTATCGCAAGTACATTGCGGTGCTCACCAGAGACTAAATCTATATCACCCGTTACTGATGGGATCATTCCATGCTGAGGATTTATTGCTTGCTGAATCACCTTGCGGGTTTTCTCTACTACGGGATCTGCCTCTAACCCTGCCAATAAAAAGTTAATCCCGACCTCTGCAATAACATCCTCTTTCGTTTCAGCAATAATCTTATCGATATTTTTGCGGTAGTAATCAAAAATCCATTGATGATCTTTTTCATGGAGCGGTAATTGATAGTATTTCGATGCCGCAAAAATAATATGCGTTAACCCATAAATTTTATTGCTGTATTGCAGAGAAGATAATTGATTGTCTTGACTATCAGGATAAGTTTCACGAAAAGCAATAATGAAATCATTCACCACATCTTGTTCACCCAGTTGTCTTAACCAATAGACTTGATTTGCAAGTTGTGCTGCCCACGCTTGGATCATTTCAGGATCAGTAACATATTTTTTAAAATCATAACGGCGAAGAACCTGCCTTAATTGCGCATCATTTTGATGCTTTAATCCATACTCATCGGCACGCGCCATTGAGCCGAGCAACCCAACGCCTAAATATACATATTCAGGCATCGTTTGAGTCGCTTTATATCGACGTTGGCTACGCTCTTTAGGTGATGTTTTATAATTCGCTAATCGCGCTAAACTGTATCGCTGTACTTGCTCAGGTGTCACAACTTCTGTTGAATAGCGATTTAAGTTACTCGCAACTCGCGCCATGTCCTGCCATATCGCGGCTGCGTATTTAGGATCTAACGACTGCCGATACATACGTAAGCCATAATGCCCCGCTGTATAGGCTGGCAATGTATATAACTGAGGCTCAAAGGTTTGGCGGATCTGATTAGCGCTTTGTCGATATGTCGGATTAAGCTGTAAACTATTTGCCGCAACAGACCAACAAAATAAAAGACAGAAAAACCAATAGCGGCTAAGTACCAAACGCATAATGACTCCCCCCGAAAAATAACCAGGGTGAAGAGTAACATTAGGTATTACTATCTCTGTTAACTTTTATCTCTAAATAATTGTTATAATATAAATATGCCAACATGATCACATCGTCATTTAGTCCGCAATATTAATATCAACCCACACCATTCGATGATCTGATCCTGCAGAAGGCTTTTCTCTACCTTTACAATCTAAAATAAGTTCACGTAATAAATCATGTTTATCCGGCCAAAAAACCCCCGTTTTTATCACATCTAAATTTCTTGACGGCAACACATAATCTAACCGCAACCCAGCTAAATGCGTCCACTCATTTTTACGGCCAGTACGCTTTTGCCAAGGATAATAATGCCTTGCACCTTCACTTTTAGGCGTCTGCTTGCCACTACTAACCCTTGTATTTATTTTATCGAGTTTCAGTAGGTGTTTAATCGCGTCCTTAAATCCGTCGCCATCATCTAAATCAGCATTTAAATCCCCCATTACAATAAAGGCATCATCAGGTTTTAATCCACCAACTTGATCATTATCGTCAACTAAATAGGATTCATCATTAATGATGTCGATTAAAAGCTGGATTTCATCATGATTACGTTTTGCATTTCGACGTTCGTTACCGTCAAACACAGGAGGGGTTGGATGACAACACAGTAAATTAATTTCTTTATCTTCAACAACAATAGGCACAACAACATGATTTTTAGAAGATAAACGTAATATCTGCTGAGCTTCTTTTGAATAATAATCGACAGGCATTAAGTTATTCGGCATATCCTTCCAAAGAAAGTGCTGCCACGTTCGAATATTCTCTTGCTGCAGTGGACATTTAGATAAAATAACAAAACCAAAATGACCATGAAATTCACCGTAACCTTGGGCATCTTCTGGTAACGTGCAGAGACCATCACCGTTTAGATCTATTTCGGTTATTAGGCCGGTATTGGATGAAGGGCAATAGCGATAAGGGTAATCAATCGCAGATTGTTGATATTGAGAATGAGATAAATAATGCTGACAAAAATTATCAAGGCTACCATCATCGCCCCCATTACCAGGGTGATCAAATTCACACAGTAACAAAACATCAGCATTAACATGCTGGATAATAGCGGCGAGTCGCTGAAATCTTTTATTAGTTAAACCCGATGTTTGCTGAAAAATACGCCCTTGTTCTGGCTCAGACATCGCGACATTAAACATAGCCACACGTAAGGATTGTTTTGTTTCTAAAACGGTTGGTAAAAACTCTGCCACACGTTATCTCGTTATCAATCATTGAAAACGGCATTGTAAACATCTAACCCATGTTTACAAATACAAACCTCGTAACTTAATTTTTCTAAAGATAAAATTTTAATTAAGATGACTTAACCAATGTATCTATCGCTAAGCGGATTTGTTTTGCATCATATCCTGCTTGATGCCTCATCGCCCCTAAGTTATCTAAAGCCAATTTAAAGTGTACCTGACCCAGTCCATTTTGATTTTTTAACCAATGGCTTACCTCTGTAAGCACAAAAGATGGACGCATATGTGCTGCATGGTATAAACGCCCCAGCCAGAATAGATCCCATTCACTGTCACATAAAACCAAATCATATTGACCTAAAGTCGTATTTAAATGTTGGCAAACATCCACTACTTGCATCCCAGTCTCTTCAATCATTGACCGAGATATCTTATGGATATTGTGTTGAACATCTTTATCCCAATGAGACCAGTTATCGGATGCAGATAGCGGATTAATTAACATGCTACTGTTTGTTCCATCTGGTAAAGAATACCCAACCTCAATCGGATATGAATGTTCAGATAAACCTGATGCCTCAAAATCAAGTATTGCCCACATTTCACACTCCCTGTCTTTATAACTATGCTGTTAATCATCAATGTCCCTACTGTGACAACAACCCAATAACTATTTAAAGAATGCCCACACCTTTTAACTTTAGACCGTCACTCATAACACAACAAAACTTTCATAGATAAGGATTACTTTTAAGACACACTACACATAAGTAATAAAAGACTTACTTTAATTAATCGTTAGTAAATACAGCGCATTGCTGCATTTCCCCATCATTTAACGATATAATTACTGACACTGTATTTTGACCTAAAAATAGCTATGATTACTTCTCCCACTCCTCTGATTGGCTTTGCGGGCTTTAGTGGCTCAGGAAAAACAACGTTATTAGAAAAAGTAATCCCGTTACTCAAGCAACGTGGTATTCGATTAGGTTTAATAAAACATAGTCATCATGACATTGAACCTGATGTACCAGGTAAGGACTCTTATCGATTACGTCATGCGGGTTGCGGGCAAACATTACTGGCAACAAAATCACGCCACATGCTTTATTTTGAATACCCAGAAGATGAACGTAAAGATCCTGAACTTAACGACTGTTTAGAGCAACTCGATCACAGCAAACTCGATCTTGTATTAATTGAGGGGTTCAGAGAGCAAGCTTTTCCTAAAATAGAAATTCATCGTCCGTCTTACAATAAACCCTTATTGTATCCTAACGATCCTTACATTATCGCATTTGCTACTGACGCAGATACTCAACTATGTCCGCTACCGCAGCTAAATATCAATGATCCTGAGTCTATTGCGCAATTTATTCTTACTTGGTTAGAAAAAGATGGTCACTAGAAAGATGACCAGTATAAATACAGCCCGTTTTTGTCCGCAGTGTGGCAAATCAAGCTTAACCCGTTTAACCGATAAGCAATTTACTTGTAGCGCCTGTAATTTTACCTATTTTCACAACCCAGCGGCTGCTGTTATGGTTGCGCTGTCATATGAAGATGAGTTACTGGTAGCAATAAGAGGTAGAAATCCAGGATTAGGATTATGGGATTTACCTGGCGGATTTGTTGACCCTAATGAATCCTTAGAGCAAGCAGCAATACGAGAAATACAGGAAGAACTCAACTTAACGCTGACTGATTTCACATACCAAGGCTCATTCAGTAATACGTATTGCTACAAAAATATTGAATATAAAACCTGTGATACTTTTTTTAGTCATCAATTATTAGATAAACCAACACTAACGGTACAGGATGATGTTGCTGATATTCTGTGGGTAAAAAAACAAGATATCAAACTAGAAAATTTTGCTTTTCCCTCAACGCAACGCGCTGTTGAGTTATGGTTGAATAATTAATAAGTTTAAGAATAAGAAGTATCAACGTCTATTGATACTTCTTATCAATGGGTTACAAAAGATTATTGATTATATGAGGATGGCTCTTTGGAGAAGATCATTACCCCCAACTGGCCGTTGACTTGATATGAAAGCGCTAATTTACCCGCGAAATAAGTGAATTGACTCACCCCACCTAATTGCTCTAAATATCGTTGTTGTTGTTCTGCAGCTAAAGGATTATTGCACTGTTTTTCAGTCACCAATGTATGCTGCTTTAATACATTAATAAAGCCCGGACGCGGCTCTGATGTAACGGAAACCGTATAATTATTACAGGCAACTGAACCAGTAAAATGTCCATTAATATAACGTAATCGAATATCGTTTTCGGCACTCACCGGATCGCCATAACGCCAGCTTTCTAGTCTCCATTCAGTATTAGATAAAATATCTGGGGTTAAACGAACAATTTTTCGTGTGTTCGGCTCTTCTATTAATTGATTATGACTATCTAAATGCCAGACATGTTGAACCACATCACCAGGACAACAAGCTGAATCGTTTTTACCCGGCTGAATAACATCTAAAATAATTTTCTTATTCAATATTTTTAGATCTTTAACTCGAAAACGATCGCCGACAAACTGAGTCGCAATATTTTTTAAATGGCCACTTTCTTTGTCAACAACAGCTATATACAAATATTGCCCTGTTCCACCCGGTGAGTAATTTAATAAAACCACTGCCATTTTGTTATTACTTTCCGTCAGTGAACCCACAGCTTTAATATCATCAAGCAGTATGACTTGTGGCATGACTGAACCACCAGGTTGATACGGTTCTCCTGCCCATAAACCATGCTGTAATTTAATCGGTGTACCAATATCTTCGATACCGTTATAGCGAGCATCTTTTAAATCGTGAAAACTATATGTGGCAAGTGGTGCCAGAACGGTGGCATTAATAGCGGTAAGATTATCTAAGCGAGAATGATAAGTTGACACTAAACAACGTTGAGCATCAGATTGATGTAAACAACCTTTTCTTGTTTCTAACCAGTTTTTCTGTGTTTCCTTTATCACAGAAGCTTCGCTTACCATCGACTGGGTTAAAACTTGCTGATACATGTCTACCATCAGCTTATGTAACAGTGATAATTTAGGATCTTTACAAATTAATATATCAACATTAGAGGTCACTAAATGGCAATCTGAGCCGGCATTATCGGCTGCCATGAGCGTTGTACTAAATGTTGCGATAGCTCCTACAAATAAGAGCACCAAACATCTCATTTTCATTCCTCTATTTTCCACTTACTGTTATCAGATAAACAGTTACTGGATTAATTCGACCGACATTTTATTAATTAGTTCCTTACTCTCAATAAGTTACTAAATAAATAATAACATCACGAATTGTTACATTAATTGTGAAATCAGTAACCTCATCGTCTATGCTTGCATCCTAAAGTAAAAAAAACTTTATTTTGCGGATAATTATAAGGAAATTATATGTTTAAACGCTCTTATCTCAGCTTGGCAATCCCAGCTATTTTGGCACTTTCTGGATGCGACCAAAAAACTAAAACTGAAAGTATTGAACCACAGCAAGTTACTAAACCTACCTCTGCTGCTGTAACCACTTTACCAGCAAAATTAGTGCATCATGCCGATACGATTTACTCCGGCGGCGATATTATTACAATCAATGATAAACAGCCTGAAGTTGAAGCCGTTGCAGTTAAAAATGGAAAAATACTGGCGACAGGTAGTCTTTCTGATATTGAAAAGCACAAGAATGCAGAAACAAATATTGTTGATTTAAAGGGTAATACACTAATTCCAGGGTTTGTTGATGCACACGGTCATGTCTTCAATGTAGGCTTACAAGCATTATCCGCTAACTTACTACCCCCACCAGATGGTGAAGGTCGTGACATTAATAGCCTGATTGAATTAACCAATCAATGGCATAAAGACTTTCCTGAGCGTAGTGATAAAGTAGGCTGGATTATTGGCTTTGGCTATGATGATTCACAACTAACCGAAAAACGTCACCCTACAGCTGAAGATTTAGATAAAATCTCAACAGAATTACCCGTTATTCTGATCCACCAATCAGGCCACCTTGCAGCAGTAAATAATAAAGCGCTGGAAGTTGCTGGTGTCACGGATAAAACTGAAGATCCTGAAGGTGGTGTTTTTGTACGTAAAAAAGGATCTCAACAACCTAATGGGACGTTAGAAGAAAATGCGTTCTATTATGTATTAGGTAAAGTACTTGCTAATATGAGTAATGAAGATAATGAAAAAATCTTCAAAGCGGGAATGGAACTCTATAGTCAATTTGGCTATACCACAGGCCAAGAAGGACGTGCATTTCCTAACATTATGCCGATCATGCAAAAAGTCTCGGAAGAAGGTAATTCCCCAATTGATGTCGTTGCCTATCCTGATATCGTGATCGCAAGCCAAACCATTTCTGGCCCTTACCTAAGTAATGACTACAAGAATAACTTCCGTATCGGTGGTGCAAAACTCACGATTGATGGATCACCACAAGGTAAAACAGCATGGTTAACTCAGCCTTACTTTGAGCCTCCTAAAGGCAAAGATGGCTCTTACGTCGGTTATTCTGCTATTTCAAATAACGATACCTTCAAATACGTCGATCAAGCCTTTGAAAATAACTGGCAAATACTTGCTCACGCCAATGGCGATGCTGCCATTGATGTTTTTATCGCCGCAGTAAAACAAGCTGAAGATAAATACGGCAAGAAAGATCGTCGCCCAGTCCTAATCCATGGACAAACCATTCGTCCAGATCAAATCAATAGCTTAAAAGAGCTAGGAATTTTCCCATCGTTATTCCCAATGCATACTTATTACTGGGGAGACTGGCACCGAGATTCTGTTTTAGGTCCTGAGCGCGCTGAATTTATTTCACCGACAAAAACGGTCTACGATAAAGGAATTAAATTCTCGTCACATCATGACGCGCCAGTCGCTCTGCCTGATTCAATGCGCGTATTATCTGCAACAGTTAATCGTCGTTCTCGTACAGGCGATATTATTGGTCCTACAGAACGTGTAAGCCCATTAATTGGATTGAAAGCGATGACAATTTGGCCTGCATACCAACACTTTGAAGAAGATAAAAAAGGCTCAATTGAAGTAGGGAAAGAAGCTGATTTCGTTATATTATCAGATAATCCGCTGAAAATAGATCCATTAAAAATCGAAGATATTAAAATCCAAGCTACGATTAACGATGGCAAAACAGTGTACCAAATAACTCAGTAATTCATGCACACCAGCTTTAATTGAAACTAGAACTGGTGTCTTCGCTTTGTTCTATATTCCACTTACTTTTTATCCCATCATCATCTATTTTTATAATCAGATGATGATTTAATTAATCGCCATCAATTGTCTTACAAATTATTTTCGCTAGAATGTCGCCTCGTTTGCCCTGATGGCAGATCAAACAGGTTCTATATGCGCTCTTTAAATCAAATTTTTATTACGTGCCTTTTTGTGATTAGCATGCCATGTTTAGCGGCAGCAAACACTGTCACACCTCCTATTCAAACCTTTGAGCAACTAGCTCAAGCTCAGCAGACGAAACAAGCAATACAAATTATTGATTGTCGAGACAGCAATTACTTCAACGGTTGGCCAAAGCGAAATGCAACTCGAGGTGGTCATATCCCTAACGCTGTCAATATTGATAGTCAATGGCTCACTCTTTTAACACCGATTCAGCTATCAAGCTTACTTAAAAATCGTCAGCTATCTCCGAAAGTACCAACCGTCCTGTATGGCGATAAAACCTCAACGACGGCAATGAGTGAAGCACTCAAACAACAAGGTTTTAGCGCTATATCTACAATTAATCAGCCCGTTACGGACTATGTAGGCAAACTGAAAGCACTTAAAAACTTTAAACACTTAGTATCTGCACAATGGTTAGATCAGCTAATCAATCACCAGCAGCCATTGTACGCACCACAGCACGGCTATAAAATTGTTGAAGTTGAATGGGGTCCACCGTCCACATATTTACTTTCACATATCCCCAACTCGCTGTATGTCAATACCAATGATATTGAAAGCAAGCCTTGGTGGAATAAAGTCAGTAATAATGATCTTAAAAAAGTCATTACTGATTTAGGCATTCGTTATAACACCACTGTCATTGTCTATGCTCGTAATAATATGTCAGCAGCACGCTTTGCTAACTTTCTAATGTATGCTGGCGTTGAGGATGTAAGACTACTCAATGGCGGCTGGAATGCGTGGGAAAACGCACATTACCCGACCCAAGCTTTCATTAATGAAAACCACGACGATGTGAGTTTTGGTAAAACGATTCCAGCAAACCCTCAATACCTGACGGATCTCCAGCAAGCAAAAACAATACTAAAAGAACCCCAAAGTACCCATTCACTCGTAAGTATTCGTACTTGGCAAGAATATATTGGAAAAACCAGTGGCTATGATTACATCAAGCCTAAAGGTCGTATCAAAGGGGCTAAATGGGGACACGCTGGTAGTGACTCTTACCATATGCAAGATTTTAATAACCCAGATGGCACAATGAAAAGTGGTTACCTCATCGCGAAACAATGGGCGAAATGGAATATTAAACCAAACCAACAAGTCGCCTTTTTCTGTGGTACTGGTTGGCGAGCATCTGAGGCATTTTTCTATGCTTATGTTATGGGATGGAAAGATATCAGTGTCTTTGATGGTGGGTGGTATCAATGGAGCGCAGATAAAAACAACCCTATTGCAGAAGGCTTACCTAAATAACATAGTTAAAGCTCTGACATAAAACGGTAGCTCTTAGCTGCCGTTTACTTATTCAAACTGTAATGACATTCACAAAGTTAAACTAATTTACTTAAAGAACAAGAAGCTAACATTCCTCTGACCAACAAATGACCATATCCTAACAGCCACTACGTTGAATGACATCTAACCACCTATTAACCTTGCACATCTTAAATAAAACTAAGTTGTGGAGGCCATATGTCAACGTTTACTATCGCTCCCGTATATTTAGTAAATAATAACGCAAAAAAAATGCGTTATGCGCAAGCCGAAATACCGCCGACCCAACCTCGGGTTAACCAAGAAAACTCAGAGAAAAAAATCTCTACCATTATGACTTTCAGTGGTTACGATAATCGTGGAGAAATACAGCCTAAAGCGCCAACTAAAGGCTGTACGATTAATATTAACGTTTAACACAAATCTCTGAACGCAAAGGGACTTGCTCAATCTGCGCCATAACCTTACTTGGGTTAGCCTGATACGCTTTACTTATCGAAGACACACCCAGCTTATGTTTCAGGTAATTAGTGTAATCATTAAACTTATACTGGCTATAGGCTTTGGGGTACATACGACTACAACTGTTATACCACTCAACATAACGTTTAAAGAACAGTGTTGCTTGCTGTGCTGTCATCTGCGACATCATTACTGCCATATCTTTAGATAATTGGAAATGCTGATAATCAATTGGCGAATTCCAAAAACCGCCCCAATATAAAAAGCCATTACGTGCAAAAATATCGACGACTGTTTCAGCCATCCCTTTTCTATCTGGTTTACCATAACGATAGATTTCACGGTTAGCATATTTTGTCCCTTCTACGGGGCTATATTTTGCCTGACCTGCGCGCGCAAAAGTCACAAATGGGTTTTGCACCGGATTTAAATCAATCGCTGCACCATAGGCGTGAAGCGATAAACTACTCGTCCCTTCTACTGGGCGATAGTTAAAAGCAGAAGTATTATTATCTGTCATCGATACCGTGTCATCACCGCGATATTTTTCAATCGGAACCGCTTTATGAATTGGAAATCCTTGTTGATATAATTCATCGAAAATTTTACCCACATAAGGCGCTGTTGCATCCATTACAATAATTTGACCATTAGTGTGAATACGATTAGAAAAATCACGATATTTAAATGTCACTTTTTTCAAACGTTGGCACTGTACTGGTGCCGAGCTCGACATCACGCCAACTTTTGACATTGCCTGACATTCAGCAGTTGTTAACGATGAAACAGTTGCAGCCAACACACTTCCACTCAAACAGCTAAAACTAATCACTAAACCTAGCGTAATAAATTGTTTATTCATCATCCCTTCTCATTAATCAGGCAAGAAAAAGACGCGTCATTGCGCGCCTTGTTTATAATAATGTTTTATCTTAAAAACTAATTGGCTTACGACCAGTCGCTGTATCTGGCTTTATATCAGCAGCTTTGTTGGCCGCTTTTTTGGTTACAGAACGATTTCCTGCAGTATTCGGTTTGCTAGTACTCTTTTTCTTATCAGCAGCTTTATTTGCTTTTTTTGACGCCGCTTTAGGAGATGCTTTTGGTTTTTCCTCTGCAACACGCATCATTTTTTCTTGTACTGGCTGGTCGCACAACACAACGTAAAACTCACCATTAAACTCAATCACATCACCGTCATATATCTTGCAACGTTTACGTAATTCAAGCTCACCGTTTACTGCAACATAACCTTCAGAGATGGCATATTTTGCTTCACCGCCACCACTGACTAAGTTGGCTATCTTTAACACTTTATATAATTCGATAGGTTGAGCTGAAACTTCAACACCAATTGCTTCAACTTCAATTTCTTCAGACATGTCGATAACTCAAATAAGAGAACAAAAAGGAATATATTTCTAATTCTACCCCACATTACAATATGAAGGAAAAAAATGAGCGAATAGAACAGTACTTCGTAAAAAAGTGATAAAAATCATTGATAGTAAAGATCTAAATGTTCACAAATTCTGAAAGAAAAGAAAATAAAGAATAAGAATCTCATCCCAAAAAACATGACAAAAATATAACTTTAGCAACTTACAATTCCTAAAAACCTGAACTAACCTTGTTTTTTGTAGCTTGATTTGCTGTGTAAATGGGCAACAAGCCTAACAGCTAGAGTAAAAAGCAAGCGAATAACGATTTTATTACGCATAGCTATGTTCTGGTTGATATAAGTAGTGCTATAATCCGCGACCTCACATGTGACCGTAATTGTTGATAGAGAAAAACAATGACAGATTTATCTAAATACAGAAACATTGGTATTTTCGCCCACGTTGATGCGGGTAAAACTACTACTACCGAGCGTATCCTTAAGCTAACTGGTCAAATCCATAAAACTGGTGAGGTTCACGATGGTGAATCTACTACTGACTTCATGGAACAGGAAGCTGAGCGCGGTATTACTATCCAGTCAGCAGCTGTAAGTTGTTTCTGGAAAGATCACCGTTTCAACGTTATCGATACTCCTGGACACGTTGACTTCACAGTTGAAGTTTACCGTTCTCTTAAAGTACTTGATGGTGGTATCGGTGTATTCTGTGGTTCTGGTGGTGTTGAGCCTCAGTCTGAAACAAACTGGCGTTACGCTAACGAATCTGAAGTTGCACGTATCATCTTCGTTAACAAACTAGACCGTATGGGCGCAGATTTCTTCCGCGTTACAGACCAAGTTAAAAGTGTACTTGGCGCAACGCCGCTAATCATGACACTTCCAATCGGTCGTGAAGATGATTTCGTTGGTGTTGTTGACGTTCTAAACCGTCAAGCGTACGTTTGGGATGACACTGGTCTTCCAGAAAACTACGAAATCACAGACGTCCCAGCTGACATGGTTGATGATGTTGAAGCTTACCGTGAAGAGCTTGTTGAAACTGCTGTTGAGCAAGATGACGACCTAATGGAAGCTTACATGGAAGGTGAAGAGCCTTCTATCGAAGACATCAAGCGTTGTATCCGTAAAGGTACTCGTACTTGTGATTTCTTCCCAACATTCTGTGGTTCTGCATTCAAAAACAAAGGTATGCAGCTTGTACTAGATGCTGTTGTTGATTACCTACCTTCTCCAACAGAAGTAGATCCACAACCACTAACAGATCCAGAAACTGGTGAGCCAACTGGTGAAGTTGCAACAGTTTCTGTTGACGAACCATTCAAAGCGCTAGCATTCAAAATCATGGATGACCGTTTTGGTGCCCTAACTTTCGTTCGTATTTACTCAGGTAAACTGAACAAAGGTGATACAGTTCTTAACAGTGCAACTGGTAAGACTGAGCGTATCGGCCGTATGGTTGAGATGCAAGCTAACGATCGTAACGAACTTACTTACGCGCAAGCTGGTGACATCATCGCTATCGTTGGTATGAAGAACGTTCAAACTGGTCACACTCTATGTGATGTTAAGCACGAGTGTACTCTTGAGCCAATGATCTTCCCAACACCAGTTATCTCAATCGCTGTATCTCCAAAAGATAAAGGCGGTTCTGAGAAAATGGGTATCGCGATCGGTAAGATGGTTGCAGAAGATCCATCATTCCAAGTTGAGACTGATGAAGATTCAGGTGAAACAATCCTTAAAGGTATGGGTGAGCTTCACCTAGACATTAAGGTTGATATCCTTAAGCGTACATACGGTGTAGACCTTATCGTTGGTCAACCTCAGGTTGCTTACCGTGAAACTATCACTAAACCTGTTGAAGATAGCTACACGCATAAGAAACAGTCTGGTGGTTCTGGTCAGTTCGGTAAGATCGACTACATCATGAAGCCAGGTGAAGTAGGTTCAGGCTTTACGTTCTCATCATCTGTAATCGGTGGTAACGTTCCTAAAGAATTCTGGCCTGCAATCGAAAAAGGCTTCAAAGGCATGATGGATACTGGTGTTCTTGCTGGTTTCCCTGTTCTTGATGTTGAAGTTGAGCTTGTTGATGGTGCATTCCACGCAGTTGACTCATCTGCTGTAGCATTTGAAATCGCAGCGAAAGGCGCATTCCGTCAATCTATGCCTAAAGCTGGTGCACAGCTTCTTGAGCCAATCATGCACGTTGACGTGTTCACTCCTGAAGATCACGTTGGTGATGTTATCGGTGACCTTAACCGTCGTCGTGGTATGATCAAAGACCAAATGGCTGGTACAACTGGCGTTCGTATCAAGGCTGATGTACCTCTTTCAGAAATGTTTGGTTACATCGGTTCTCTACGTACAATGACTTCTGGTCGTGGTCAGTTCTCTATGGAGTTCGCACACTACGCACCATGTCCTGCAAACGTTGCTGAAAAAGTAATCGCTGAGCAGAAAGAAAAGAACGCTAAGAAGTAATTTTTAATTACTCTAAGTAATCTTTTTAACCCCGAGGGCTTTGCTCTCGGGGTTATTTTTTATCACGTAAAAATCATTCCACATCACTATACACCTCCTATCATTTCATCTTTCCTCGTCTTTAAAGGTTGAGCATCTTGCACACCTTGTAACGCTATTGATAACAATCACAAGTAATCGTGTATGAAAAACAGCAAGGCTATAACTTTACTCTAATTAGAATAGTTACGATTATTCTCTCAACACCACCTATCGCGATCTCTCACTATTGTCGGTGTCGCAATAACCGCTGTTTCCGCTACAGGTATAACATTCTGTCTGACCTTGTTGAAGATGCTGATCAGCTAGCGCTGCTATCTCTTCTGATCTAGATATCGTTTCAAATAGGAACTAAATAGTACTGAACGTTTCATAGACATTAAAAAAGGGCACTGTATATGCCCTTTTCTCATCTAAATAGCTTTGATTATGCACTGATAAAGGTGGTTTCTAATATCGCGACAGATTGATCAAAGACTTTTTGTAGCGAGCTCAGATCTAAACTTTTAATTGAACCTTCTTTCGCATTTTTTTCAAATTCAGAGCAAATATGATGAAGTTGCATTAGCCCCATGGTTCCAGCTGCACCTTTTAAGGTATGCGCTTGTTTAGCCACTTCAGATAAATTTTTATCATCAATAGCCTGATGTAGTTTTGATAACGTTAAGCTCGATGATTCTCCAAATAAGTGAATAAGCTGCTTCACTTGCGCTTCGCCCAATACTTGAAGATCACTGCCTAATACGGACTCTTTTAATAGTGGAATCGTATTCTCTGTTGGCTTCACTTCCACGCTCTCTTCTCCAATACCTTTTTCGATAATCACGCGTTTCTCACCTTTTAAGATACTGCTCATTGTATCAATCAACTGCTTTTCAACTAACGGTTTAGGTAAGAATCCTGCAAAACCAGCATTTAAATATAACTCCACTTCTTCACGAAAAACATGAGCAGAAAACGCAACCATCGGCGTCGGCTCTTCCCATGCTTCATGGCTATTATCTTCTAAGCGGCGTAAACGACTGAGTAACTGAACACCGTCAGTATCAGGTAAGTTAATATCTAATAACGCGATATCAAAACGTTGTTTTTTGTATATTTCTTCAGCTTCAGCACCATCAGCAGCCGTGACAACAGTATGGCCTAAACGAGTTAAGAAACCTTCAGCAACCATACTGTTTACTGGGTTATCTTCTACCAGCAAAATATGAGCAGAACGCATAATCACTCTTTTATCATCGGTTTCTAAATTCCCTTCGCCATGCTCAAGAGGCAATGCAAACCAAAAACAACTCCCTTCACCAACTACTGATTCTAAACCAATTTCACCATCCATTGCCGCTACAATGTGTTTGCTAATTGCTAAGCCTAGACCTGTACCTTCAATGGATTTTCGTCCTGCTTCTGCTTGCTGGAAAGCACTAAATAAAAGGTTTTGCTCTTCTTCATCAATACCAATACCCGTATCTTTTACAGAAAACAGCAATTCATCTGGCATGTCGGGATGAGGCTCTACAAAAATTGAAACTTTGCCCGTATCTGTAAACTTAATCGCATTACCTACGAGATTTACTAGCACTTGACGTATGCGACTCTCGTCACCAAACCATATTCCTTCAACTTGTGGTGAAATATGGCACTCAAGACCAATACGTTTTGCAAACGCTCGCCCTTCTAACATATTAGACACATCAGTAACCATCCGAACAACGGAAAAGTTACTTGGCCTTATATCTAAATGCCCAGCTTCAATTTTCGAGTAATCAAGAATGTCATTTAAAATATCAAGTAAGGTTTCACCACTGCGGTTTATCACATCGAGATAGCGTTTCTGTTGTGATGTTAATTGTGTATCTGCTAATAACGATGCAGTACCTAAGACACCATTCATTGGTGTTCGGATCTCATGGCTCATAGTTGCAAGAAATGAAGACTTCGCGCGGTTTGCTTTTTCGGCTTCATCGCGCGCTTTATAATGATTATAAACTTCTTCATTTAAGCGACTGTTTATTTTCTCAAGCTCGCCAGTACGTTTTGCAACTAATCGTTCAAGGCTAGCTTTATGCTCTTGTAATTCTTGCCGAGCTTTTGACTCTGCTTGCGCCAAACGATATCGCTCATTAGCGGTGTCACGAGCCACTAAAATAGCTCGCCCCATTTGCGCTAATTCATCATCCCCTTTGACGTTAATTCTGACCCCTAAATCGCCTCGGGTTAAAGCTGATAACGCACGGCTATATTCGTTAATACGGCAAATCACCCTTGCATAAACAAATCGCCACATAATGAGCACTAACGCCAATAAACCAACCGCAGAGATCACTATTAACGTATTTCGGGCAAGTGTTAAAGTATGATCAACACGTTTAACCGCTTGCTGAGTATTCACATTAGCAACATCAATAATGTCATCAACGGTATTATTTAACTGCTGGAATAACACCAAATTTTGTTGATCAAGGCGCTCGACATCTTGCTTTGCATAAATTAGTTGCTCAATAACCCCAAACAACAAACGGCCACGATTAAGCTGAGTAGTTAGCTCAACTAATTGTTCTGAACGGCTAGGATCTTCTACGGATTTAACTCGCTGACTCATGATACCTACCGCGTCGTTATAGCGTTTTTTAAGCGCCACGAGAGATTTAATATCAACAATACGACTAGAATCATCCAGCATATTGATCACTTGTAACGATAAAAATCGCAGTTCAAATAAACGTTCAGATAAGTCCATATCCACTTCAACGAGACTATCTAATGCTTTATAGACAGCAGGTTTATTTCCATCTGCGACTAAATCATAAATGCGAGACACATTAGCTACCGCAATAGTATTGGCATTTGAAACCTGAGATTGGGATAAATTATCAATTTGATGAGTGGCTTTCGTCATCTCTGTTGTTAACTTATCTAACTGACTTTGAAGATCGATCTGACGCCCTACCAGTAAACCTAATAATGCTAAATTATCAACAATACGCTTTACATCTTGTTCTAATTTGACCATTAACGGTTGATCAAAAGAAAATTGTTCAAGTGAATGCAAACTTCGATTCAACGCTTCGATATGAATGGTTAATGCACGCCCTTGGCGCATACGTTCAGATTCTGCTTTAGATTTTGCTAATACTTGCGCATTAAAAATAATACGAGAACTTAAATCTGATAACTGTCGTGCTTCTGCTAATGCAGGCACAGCTGAATTAATTACCGTACGCTCAGTTTTAGCCACTAAAGAAAAACCTGCAACACCAATCATTACTGCAATGATCATCAAGCCTGCCATTGCAGAAAAAGCTATTAACAATTTTGTTCCGATACCTTTTAGGGTAAACGTCATAAATAATCTCTACATCTAAGTGTTTGCAGCCCATACATACTAAAGTGACTTTAAGCACTTAATAATGTAGCGTGTTGCCACTCAATTAAACATCTCAAGGTTACTTGGGTATATAATATCGTATATCTGTCGTTGCTCAGTATGCTCGCTATTTCACAAGAGAAAATAAAGCGTTACTATTTTGCCAGCGATACGACTTTAAACCTAAAATAATGTTGGTATAAATGCGCATTTTTTGTTTTGTTTTGTTTTTATTTTCCATCCAAGCTTCTTCTGCACAAGAAGTAATCTCCTATCACCCCCCTTTTAAGGCTGATAAAAAAGCGACAGAAATCCAATATGATTTTTTAACTTCCGTCACTAAGCCATGGAAGATCTGTGCAGTTTACCCACATTTAAAAGATTCATATTGGTTATCGATCAATTATGGAATGGTTAAACAAGCAAAAAAATTAGGCATAACATTAAAAGTGATGGAAGCTGGCGGTTATCCCAATTTAGATAAGCAAACATTGCAGCTTCAAAAATGCCATCAATGGGGTGCAGATGCGATTATCCTAGGTACGGTAGATGACAAAGCCTATAACGGAAAACTTTCTAAACTCATCGGTAACACGCCTGTATTTTTGATGACGAACAATATTGATTTTACCGATCCTGATATTCGCCAACATGTGAAAGCCAAAGTAGGCGTAAATTGGTATGACATGGGTAAAGCGACAGGAAAATACCTCGCTAAACGTCACCCGAAAGGTTCAGGTATAGTCAAAGTTGCTTGGCTACCAGGCCCTCAACTTCGAGGTGGTACCAAACCGGTTTCTCGTGGTTTTAAAGACGCAATTAAAAACAGCGATGTAGAAATTGTGACAACCTTATGGGCCGATAACAGTAAAGAATTACAACGTAATTTAATTCAGCAAATCCTCGCATCGAAAGAGGATATTAACTACATTGTGGGTGGCGCAGTGGCGGCAGAAGTAGCAATCAGTGAACTACGCACTCACGATATTCACAATATAAAAATTGTATCAACTTACCTCAGTCATGGTGTTTATCGAGGCTTAAGACGTCATCGCATATTATTTTCCCCTACCGATAAAATGGCGGAACAAGCCATGCTATCTATCGACCAAGCTGTTCGTTATCTTGAACATAAGCCAGTCGTACTCGATATTGCACCTTCAATTGTCAATCTCACACCAGAATATTTACCTAAAAAAGTGATTGCAGAGTCGTTATCACCCGCTGAGTTCCGCCCTTCTTTTTACGTTAAAGACCACCACGTAAAACAATAATGCTTTGTCCTGCGTCATAGGCTCTTTGACGCAGGATATTTTGTTCTCAAATATAATATTTGTATCACCGCTAATAATTAGATTATTGTGTTTTACTCATTTATAAGGTTCTGATATCTATTTATTTCATCATTACGATCAGAACATCTTAGCAAGGAAATATGATGCACAGAACAACCCGCACAATGGCATCCTCTAAACATATCGCCCTCGTTGCACACGATAACTGTAAAGTTGATCTACTTCGTTGGGTTAAAGAACATAAAGATAAACTGGCATCTCACGAGCTATACGCTACAGGTACAACAGGACACCTCTTATCAAAAGAAATAGGTTTACCGATCACTTGCTTAATCAGTGGTCCAATGGGAGGAGACCAACAATTAGGCGCACTGATTTCTGAAGGAAAAATCGATATGATGATTTTCTTTTGGGACCCACTCAATTCCGTTCCTCATGACCCAGATGTAAAAGCGTTACTCCGTATTTCAGCAGTATGGAATATCCCTGTTGCGACTAACCGTGCTAGCGCAAACTTCATGATCACCTCACCGCTTCTCGATCAAGAAGTCAGTATTGAAGTTCCTGATTACGATGCTTACCTAGCAGAGCGTATCAATTAATCCTTGGTTACTTTTAGCCTTTTGCCTTCATCGTAAAAGGCTCAAACAACTTCACCGTTACGAGAAAATAACAATTAATTGAAATCCCTTCCGTTTTGGCACAATTGCTTCAACTAAATGACGAAAATACATGTAATGCGTTATATTGTTAAATAGATTATATGTAGTAGAGGAAGTTGCCAATGCAAGCGTGGATGTTAAAACAGCCAAATGGAATAAGCGCACTATCTCTCGAAGAAACCGATAAGCCTACTCCTAGCGCAGACGAAATTTGCATAAAAGTCGCGGCTGTAGGGTTAAACCCCATGGATTACAAATTAACAGAATGGGGTTACGCAACATGGAATTATCCTCAGATAATCGGATTAGATGTTGCGGGAACGGTTGAAAGTATAGGCGAGAATGTAAAACAATTTTCAATCGGTGACAGGGTCATCTTCTTTGCCGATCCTCGAACTGCAGGTGGATTTGCCGAATATGCCTGCATCAAAGCCTCTGCCGCAAGTCGTATTCCTATTACCTTATCTTTCACTGATGCCGCCGCTTTACCCTGTGCTGGATATAGTGCATGGATAGCCGTTCACGACAAATTACAAGTCCAGAAAGGCCAACGTATTGCTATTACAGGAGCCGGTGGCGGAGTCGGTGGATTTGCAGCGCAACTTGCAAAAAAAGCAGGGGCGACAGTTTATGCGATTGCTGAACGTCAACACCACCAACGCTTATTAAGCTATGGACTTGATGCAGTACTCTCGCCAGAGCAAAATATTGCCCTCGAGATAATCAATCTAACTGAAGATCAAATGCTGCATGGCGTCATCGACTGTGTCTCTGCACGTTCTGGTAGCCTTATGAGCGCGCTAATCCGTTATAACGGACATATTGTGATGGTCGCCGATCAGTTTACTCAAGTGCCGCTATTAGCGACGACTAAAGCATTAAGTATCCATGAAGTGGCTTTACATGGCACCTATGCCCACGGAGCACCAGAACATATTGCTCATCTTGCAGATATTGGTAATAAACTCAGTGAACTTGTTGCTGACGGTGAGCTTAAAAGTATGGTAGAAAAAATCGTCCCTTTTCCCAAACTTCCTGACGCACTCACTAATATTCAAAATAAAAAACATAGCGGTAAAGTGATTGTGTATGTTAATCCCTAACTAAGCTTTCAAATAGAACAAAAACGAAGGACTCATATGAGTCCTTTTTTATGACGACAACTCATCAATACTCGCCACTTCATACCTTCATAAAAGATATAAATACGCATAACACCTTTCGTTTTATATTTTTATATGGATTTATTCGTTTAAAAAATATGAGCCATTTAACAAAACAAATACATTTTATTTTCATTTAATGCTCGAACGCTCACTTTTAATGTTTCTTTGTTTTCGAAATGTCGAATATTGTAGAAGATATGCCGTGCTCCCAGACAATAACATTCGATGTGAATAATAAGGATAATTAAAATGACAATAACGAAAGCCCCCTCACTACTCGGCGAATGTATCGCTGAATTTATCGGTACAGGCTTGTTAATCTTTTTTGGTGTCGGCTGTGTCGCCGCTTTAGTATTAACAGGCGCTGACTTTGGTCAATGGGAAGTCAGTATTATCTGGGGATTAGGTGTCACTATAGCCATATATTGTACTGCAGGCGTGTCTGGCGCTCACATTAACCCAGCCGTTACTATTGCTCTTGCTGCATTTCACGGTTTTGATAAAAAGAAAGTCGCACCTTACATTATTAGTCAACTTCTTGGTGCTTTCTGCTCTGCTGCGCTTATCTATGCCCTATATAGCAACCTCTTTACCCAATATGAAATTACCCATCAATTTGTACGAAGCAGTAATGAAGCATTGGCAACCGCAGGGATCTTCTCGACTTACCCACATGCCAGTCTGTCATTTTTCGGCGCATTTGCTGTCGAGTTTGTGATCACAGCAGTATTGATGTTCGCCATCTTAGCCCTTGGTGATGAAAATAATGGCGCATCCCGTGGTGCTTTAAATCCATTACTTATCGGAATTTTAATTGCCGTAATTGGTAGCTCTTTAGGTCCATTAACAGGTTTTGCTATGAATCCAGCGCGTGATTTTGGCCCTAAGTTGTTCGCCTATTTCGCCGGTTGGGATAAAGCACTGACAGGTGGCCTTGATATTCCTTACTTTATTGTGCCGATTTTAGCTCCCATTGCTGGCGCCTGTTTTGGTGGCTGGTTATACCCTAAAGTTGTTGCAGCGCATCTGCCTCAACAAGGACAAGGTTGTACAATTCCAAATCAATGTGACAAAAACACAGAAGAAGAAGCTCGCACGCAAGCTTAACCTCTACTACCTAGTATAATTATAATAGTTTGAAACAAAGGACAAAAACATGAACGATCCAAAATACATCGTAGCGTTAGACCAAGGCACAACAAGCTCTCGTGCAGTTATTCTTGACCACGATGCCAATATCGTAAGTGTCGCACAAAGAGAATTTACCCAAATTTATCCTCAAGCGGGTTGGGTTGAACATGATCCACTAGAGATCTATGCCACCCAAAGTTCAACCTTAGTCGAAGTATTAGGCCAGTCAGGTATTCGTAGCGATCAAATTGCAGCGATCGGTATTACAAACCAACGTGAAACTACTATTGTTTGGAATAAAGAAACAGGTAAGCCAGTTTATAACGCCATTGTATGGCAGTGTCGTCGTACCGCAGAGATCTGTGAAGAATTAAAGCAACGTGGATTAGAAGAATATGTACGCGAGAATACAGGTCTTGTTCTTGACCCTTATTTCTCTGGTACCAAAGTAAAATGGATTTTAGATAATGTTGATGGCGCGCGAGAAGATGCTGAGGCTGGTAAATTACTGTTTGGTACTGTTGATACTTGGCTAGTATGGAAAATGACTCAAGGCCGCGTTCACGTAACAGATTACACCAACGCCTCTCGTACCATGTTATTTAATATCAATACCCTTGAGTGGGATCAAAAGCTGCTCGATGAGTTAGGTATTCCTGCCTCTATGATGCCAGAAGTAAAACGCTCATCGGAAGTCTACGGTAAAACCAATATTGGTGGTAAAGGCGGCACACGTATTCCAATTGCGGGTATTGCCGGTGATCAACAAGCCGCTCTCTACGGTCAGATGTGTGTTGAGCCAGGGCAAGCTAAAAACACCTACGGAACGGGCTGTTTCTTGTTAATGAATACAGGACAAGAAAAAGTATCATCAACTCATGGTCTACTCACTACATTAGCCTGTGGCCCATCAGGTGAAGCATCCTACGCACTTGAAGGTGCTGTATTTATGGGGGGCGCATCGATTCAATGGCTACGTGATGAAATGAAACTATTAGCTGATGCCAAAGATTCCGAGTACTTTGCCACTAAGGTTGATACTTCAAACGGTGTTTATGTCGTACCGGCCTTTACGGGGTTAGGTGCGCCATATTGGGATGCTTACGCACGCGGCACAATTGTTGGCTTAACCCGAGGTGTGAACTCAAACCATATTATTCGTGCGACGCTTGAAAGTATTGCTTATCAAACCCGTGATGTTATTGACGCCATGAAAGCGGATTCAGGTATTCAGCTTGCCACATTGAAAGTTGACGGTGGCGCCGTTGCCAATAACTTCTTAATGCAATTCCAGTCTGATGTATTAGATACCGAAGTTCAGCGCCCAGAAGTCACCGAAGTCACTGCATTAGGTGCCGCTTATCTTGCAGGCTTAGCTGTCGGATTCTGGAGTAATATTGATGAGCTTAAAGATAAAGCCGTAATTAACCGCACTTTCAGTCCCCACGCTTGTGATGATAAGCGTGAGCGACGCTATAAAGGTTGGAAACGCGCAGTTAAATGCGCGCAAACATGGGCAGAAATGCATGATTGCGAAGATTAATTATTCATAAAACGAATAAAAGAGAAAAAGAGCGTTCTTTGTAACGCTCTTTTTTATTTGAATACAGATAAGAGAATTGAATCACTTCTATGGAAAGGAAAATTAAAGCACAATAGATAACATTATATTTAAATGTATATCTGGCAATGCCAAGTAAGACAGGGAATTTTTTAGTGAAACAAATACCAAGACACCAAGAAATTATAGAGTTGGTGAAAAAACAAGGCTATGTCAGTACAGAAGAGTTAGTCGAACGTTTTAACGTCAGCCCTCAAACGATTCGCCGCGATCTGAACGAACTCGCCGACGCTAATAAAATTCGTCGCTATCACGGTGGAGCTACGACGCCACTTAGCTCTGAAAATACCTCTTACATTACCCGTAAATCACTTAATTTTAGCGAGAAAGACTTAATCGCTGCAAGTCTTGTTAAACATATCCCTGATGGTGCATCGCTGTTTATTGATATCGGCACTACACCTGAAGCTGTCGCACGTGCGCTGTGTGTCCAACACAAACAACTACGTGTTGTAACCAACAACTTAAATGCTGCCACGATTTTGTTATCAAACCCAGAAATTAAAGTGATTCTCGCCGGCGGTGAAGTTCGTGATCATGATGGCGGTATCATTGGAGAAGCCACGCTCGATTTCATCCAACAATTTCGCTTAGATTTCGGCATCTTAGGGATCAGTGGTATCGATAATGACGGCTCGTTACTTGATTTTGATTATCATGAAGTGCGCGTAAAGCAAGCCATTATTGAAAATAGCCGCCGAGTATTTCTTGCTGTGGATCACTCTAAATTTGGACGTAATGCGATGGTCAAACTGGGCTGTATTTCGCAAGTGGATGCACTCTTTACCGATCAGCAACCACCTGAAAATATTCTTTCAATTATTAATGAACATCAATTACAAATTGAGGTGGTTTCAGAGCATGACCATAATGAGTAAAACATGCTAACAATCGCAAAACTCATTCAATATAAAAGCGCATTTTTTTATACAAATCACATAAACGAGCAAAAACGAACAACAAACGAAAACAATAAATGATCACAAACGAAACTTAAGTTATGCTTACATTATGCTCTCTTATGTTCGTTTGCTCATTTTTTAAGGTCGTTTTATGGATATCACTAAATACAATAGCGCAACCCCTCTTCTCGATATCATCGTCATCGGTGGCGGTATTAATGGTGCTGGTATTGCAGCAGATGCGGCTGGTCGAGGCTTAAATGTTGCTTTATACGAAGCAAATGATTTTGCCTCTGCCACATCATCTGCAAGTTCAAAGCTCATCCATGGTGGTCTACGCTACCTTGAACATTATGAATTTCGCCTTGTTTCCGAAGCACTCGCTGAACGTGAGGTGCTCTTAAAAAAAGCGCCTCATGTTGCCGAGCCGATGCGATTCCGCCTTCCTCACCGTCCTTTTTTACGCCCAGCTTGGATGATCCGCAGTGGTCTATTTCTTTATGATAATTTAGGCAAACGAACCACCTTACCTGCGAGTAAAAAAATTAATCTGGCACAATCTGGTTTACTTAAACCAGAAATGAAAGTGGGGTTTGAGTACTCTGATTGCTGGGTTGATGACGCGCGTTTAGTGCTATTAAACATTATGGCTATTGAAGAAAATGGTGGCGAAGTAGCCAACTACTGCAAAGTTGAAAGCGCGGTACGAGAAGGGGATATTTGGCGCGTTACCATGGTTGATCAACGTACAGGTGAGCGCTTTGAGCGACGAACCAAAGCGCTTGTTAATGCGGCAGGACCTTGGGTTAAACAATTTTTTGATAACGGTTTAGAAACGCCATCGCCTCGTAACATTCGTTTGATCAAAGGCTCTCATATTGTCGTGCCAAAAATTCATAATGAAGAGCAAGCCTATATTCTTCAGAACAAAGATAACCGAATTGTTTTTGTTATTCCCTACCTTGATGACTTTTCAATCATTGGCACCACAGATCTGGAATACAAAGGCGATCCTCGTCATGTCGCGATTGATGAGACTGAGATCGACTACCTAATTGATATTGTAAATCAACACTTTGTTGATCAACTCAACCGAGAAGATGTGGTGTGGACGTTTAGCGGCGTTCGTCCACTGTGTGATGATGAATCAAATTCACCACAAGCAATCACACGTGATTACACACTAGAACTTGAGCAAGAACTCGACCAAGCACCTTTGCTTTCAATTTTTGGTGGCAAATTGACGACCTACCGAAAGCTGTCAGAATCGGCGATGAAACACCTAGAACCTTTCTTCCCGCAAATGGGCAAATCATGGACAGCCAATCAAGCCCTACCTGGTGGAAATTTTAGCTGTTCACGAAAACAACTCGCAGAAAGCTTACAAAGCCGTTACCCATGGCTAAGTGATAAACAAGCACTACGTTATGTAAAACAATTTGGAAGTTACTGCTATAAGATGTTGGCAGATGTAGCTTGTATTGACGATATGGGCATTCAATTTGCTGATGGTGTGTACCAAAAAGAAATTGATTATGTTATCGCACATGAACATGTAAAAACGGTCGAAGACTTCTTATGGCGCCGAACTAAATTGGGGTTATACCTAACCGATGAGCAGCAATTACAGGTCAAAGAGTACATCGATGCCAATGCTCCATCAAACAACATCGTTAGTTTCCATAAAGTCGGCTAATAATGATAAAAGCCACAACTTACTTTTACAGAAATAAAAAAACCGACCTTTAATAGGTCGGTTTTTTAACAATCACATCATTACTTAATGCGTTTAATCTTATTATTTACAGGGTACTTATCTTCGATTAACTCATTGATAAAAGAAGATGTATTATGTGAACCAGCACATACCCATACATGTTTACGCGCACGTGTTAACGCCACATAGAACAAACGGCGTTCTTCAGCATCAGTATAGTTTTCAGTACGTGGTTGCATCACAGCAGCTAAACCTGTTTCACGATCTGGAGACGGGAAAATACCTTTGTTAACATCAACTATAAAGACATAATCAGCTTCACGCCCTTTACTCGCGTGGCATGTCATGTATTTCAAGTTAAGTTGTGGCCACTGTGCTTTCCAGTCTTCAAACTTTGCTGGTTTCTGCTTATTGTTACGACCCAAGATCATCACGCTCGTTTCTTTATTATCATAAAGTTTGGCTAAACGGGTTAAATCTTGCAGCATTAAATCACTATCAAGCAAAGTAACCGCTTTCTTATTTTGTTTCGTAAAGCTGGTCAACTGCTTTTTAATTTGGCTTGGGTTTTGTTGAATAAATAAGTTTGCCACTTCACCAATCATGCTATTAAAGCGATACGTTGTTGATAGCTCAGTGATATGAGATGAACCAAAACGCCCTTCAAAGTCAGTCGTTAGGTTAACATCAGCCCCCGCAAAGCGGTAAATAGCCTGCCAATCATCCCCAACGGCAAACAAGGTTGGTGTCGACTTACCTTCTACTTTCTGGCCGCATAATGCTTCAATTAGCGCTAAACGTTGTGGCGAAATATCTTGGTACTCATCCACCATAATAAAGCGCCAAGGTGACACAAACTTACCTTCTTTAACATATTGAGTTGCCACATCAATCATACTGTTAAAGTCGATTTGTTTCTTTGATTTTAAGTACTGCTGATAAGCTTGATAGCAAGGCCACAATAACTCTAATTCGCTCTTCATGCGCGGGCGCATCGCTGGGTTATTGTTATTTTGAATTTCTTCTATTAGCGCTTCTTTCGACAATGTCGATTGACCTAATAATTCAATATGGCGCCAAACCCAAGCTTGCAATTGCTCATTTTCAGCCTGCTGTTCCATCGTGTTTTCTTTGCTAAAACCCGGAACTCGCCATTGCGTAAGGTGACGTTGCCATTTGCTCGCTGACGCTGATTTATTCCATTGTTCAATCAACATACGGGCAATCCATGCTGAACGAACACGTGCATCAATAGCGACACCTGCTACATTAGGCTTTTCTTTTTCTACTTCTGCGATGATTTGCGAACCTAAGCTATGGAAGGTAGCAACTTTCACGCGATCGCTGACTTTCTCCCCCATACGCTCCGACATTTCTTCTGCCGCTTTTCGGCCAAATGCCAGCATCAAAATATCTTCAGGTACGGCTTGCTGACTCGCAATTAAGTAGCCTGCACGAGCCACCAAAACACTGGTTTTACCCGTACCTGCACCGGCAAGTACTAAGTTATGATCTTGGTTGATTAACGCCGCTTCTCGTTGAGAGTCATTTAATGGTGAACGCTCAAAACTATCAAACCATGATCCCCATTTTTCAGATTGCTGCTTAATCCAAGTCTTATTGTGTTCTTCAACCCAATCTTGATGTTCTTCTAGCCAAGGCGAAATTTTTTCAAAGCTACGAGGACGGAATGATGCCGCTAACTCTGGTGTTAAATCTGTATCAGCAAGCGATTGATGAAGGAAAGTATGTAACGATTCATGCTCAGAGCCACGTAAATAGCCCGGCTGTGATGAAAATTTGCCAATACGCTGTAAGATTTCAGGTAAAACAGCGTCTAATTTATCAACGCGATTTCTTGCCCAATCTTGATACGTGCGGATAAGAAAAGCGGCAAACGGCTTACATTCGCTCCAAGGCAAACCATGAATAGTCCAGCAATATTGCTGATCAGAAGAGGTTAGCTCTAACGCTCCCCATAACACACCACGATGTATTTCAATTGAGCCATCCCAATCGTCAAACGAGATCACTTCTGAGCCAACTTGGCTATCTAAAACCAATGCATTGTCATCTAAAGCGATACTGTAATAATCACCCTGCACTAACCATTGTGCTAACCAACTGGCACTTAATTGCATTATCTCACCAACTTTTCCATATTCTTATATGGGCGTAATATTGAACATAGCCGCGTAAAAAAACGTGCAGCTAAAATAGAAAAGGTCCAATCACCCTATGATCGGATGTCTACCCAAGTTTCTTGGGTTTATATCGCTATAGAGTACCAATAACTCCTGTTATGCCATAGCGTTCTAAGATTTATTTACTTATTAATTCCACTAGCAGAACAAACAAATGTATTTTTGGATTCAGCTTCAATAGTAAAGTTCAACCAATGAACAAAACTTGCTCGTTTTTATCAAACGAACGTTCTTTCATGAGATGTCGATGCAGTATCTATCACCAAATTCTGTTATCGTTAAGCCGATTTCTAAGCTACATAACCCAATAATTTAAGTCTTTATAGAACTTCCATTGGATCAAATTTACGGCAAGGTTATTCTAGCCGTTCGCTGTAATTATTTATCAGAAGATTGTTAATATCTATATGCAAACTAACAAGTTACATCTAAATTTTCGCCGTTACTGGGTGAACGATAGAATAAACTACTCAATTCGTGTTCTCATTGCGTTAGTTGGCGTCGTACTCCCTTGCTGGTATTACAATTCAAATAGCGAGGTGACACCGTTAGTACTAGGGGTTATTGCTGCTGCGCTAGCTGAAACTGATGACAATTTTCTCGGTAGAATTAAAGCGCTTTCGCTCACTTTACTTTGTTTTTTAATTGCATCTGTTTCGATTGAAGTCCTATTCCCTTATCCTCTCTTTTTTGCATTAGGACTGTTCACGTCAACATTTTGTTTCATCATGTTAGGTGCAATGGGATCACGCTACGCAAGTATTGCATTTGCTTCATTATTGCTGGCGGTTTACACCATGCTAGGTGCTGATCATAGTGTCGATTTATGGTCCCAGCCGATGTTGTTACTAGGGGGTGCATTTTGGTATGGCTGTTTATCCTTAGCATGGCACATCCTTTGGCCTAACCAACCCGTACAACGCAGCCTTGCTAATGTGTTTAGCGAGTTTGCCGATTATTTAGATCATAAAAGCCAACTCTTTGAACCTGTTGCCGACTTAGTGCCGCAACCTCTTCGATTAAAAGCTGCAAGCCAAAACGCACGAGTCGTTAACGCGCTAAATTCAGCAAAAGCCACCCTGTTACATCGAGCAAGACGCGGACAACCCAACACGACAGGCGATAGATTCTTAACGATTTATTTTATGGCACAAGATATTCATGAACGTGCCAGTTCTTCACATTATCGTTACCAAGATTTAGCAGCCAACTTTAACCGTAGTGATGTGCTATTTCGTTTCCAACGTTTATTACGTTCTCAAGCCGTTGCTTGCCGTGATATTTCAACTGCATTAGCAATGGGGAAATCGTACACCCACGATGAAAAAAGCATGAAAGCCTTAAATGAACTGCAAGATTCATTACAGTACCTTCATAGCCAAAATAAACCAGAATGGAACATGTTGTTAATCCAACTCGATTTCCTATTCAACAACCTCGCCACGGTTGAACGTCAGTTAATGAACATCAATAACCCTGATGCAAGCTATAACGAAGACAGTGACGAAATTCAGTTATCAGATAACGAAGCGCATGGCTTTAAAGAATTAGGTAAACGTATCAGCGCCCAGTTCAATACCGACTCCATACTTTTTCGTCATGCGATACGTATGGCCATAGCCTTAACAGTGGGCTACGGCTGTATTCAAGCACTCGATCTGCAACGGGGTTATTGGATATTACTGACCACCCTTTTTGTCTGTCAGCCAAACTACAGTGCGACTCGCCAAAAACTACGCCAACGTGTTATTGGCACTTTGGCAGGTATCTTCGCAGGTATTCCGCTGCTTTATTTATTCCCAGGACAAGAAGGTCAACTGGTATTGATGGTTGCTGCAGGCGTGCTTTTCTTTGCCTTTAGAATGGTGAAATACGGCTGGGCAACGGCATTTATTACCTTACTCGTCTTATTCTGTTTTAACCAATTAGGTGAAGGGTATGCTGTTATTCTGCCGCGTTTAGGCGATACCTTAATTGGCTGTTTATTAGCCGTTTTAGCCGTTACCTTTATTTTGCCAGATTGGGAATCTAAGCGATTACACAAATCGATGTCAGGCGCTATCAATGCCAATAAAGATTACTTAGCACAAATTATTGGTCAGTACCGAATCGGTAAAAAAGACAGTTTAAGCTACCGTATTGCCCGTCGTGACGCTCACAATACTGATGCCCATTTAAATACGGCGATCAGTAATATGTTAGCAGAGCCTGAGCGTTACCAAATTGATGCTAATGAAAGTTTCCGATTCTTAACCTTAAACCATGCCATGCTCAGTTATATCTCGGCATTAGGTGCACACCGAACACAGCTCGATGACGATAAAACCCATCAGTTAGTGTCTGAAGCGCACCGTATTATTCATGCTCACTTAGAATGTTTAGCGGCACAACTGACAGGTAACACATGTCAAAAGGCACCCGCATTAGATCTCGATTTGGATCAGCGTTTAGGACAATGGCGTGATGAAGACTGCACCTCTGTACGTATGGTGTTACAGCAACTTCACTTGATCCACCGTATGCTCCCTGAAATGCACAAACTGGCGGAGCAGCTAGCACCTAAAGAGAAAAAACAAGAAGTGCCTGCGTAGTATTTAATATTGTGAAAAACACAAAAAGGACTGAGTGGAAACATTCAGTCCTTTTTTAATGTTTACTATTTATTCAACTCTCAAGCCAGCGTTAACGTTTGTACACATGCTTAATAAGAAGCCCTATAGGCACTAAATTCAATTTAGTGTTGTTGAGGAAACAAAAGGCTTAACACTAAAAATAAAAGTATTGTCTCAAGAGACAAGGTCAACAGAGAAAATAATCAATATATTAAAAAAGGGAACCTGATTTCTCAGGTTCCCTTTCGGTGTTGCGTTACCGCAAGCTATCTATTTTTTAGCAAGTGATCTTACTCAGTTGCTTGCTCTGCCGCTGATTCTGCTGGTGCATCTTTAGCGTGAGCTTGTAGATATTTAAGTAATACACGCTCTTCGTTCTTATCAAGTGTGTAGTACTGTTGCATTGCTTTTAGGCCATCAACCCATGCGTTTGCAGTTAGGTGTTTTGGTTCTGGCGTTGCGTGACACTGGTTACAGCTTGCATCTAGGATTTCTTTACCGTAACCCCAAATAGGCTTGATGCTTGCAAGCATATCACGTTGTGTCATCCACGCTTCAACTTGTACTTGCTGCCATACTTGACCATCAGTCGCTGTTTGTGTGTTCAACACTTTCTGTGTTTTTTGTAGTTCAGGATCAATAGACGCGGTTTGGATTTGTTTCGCCATATCTTGAACTAACATACCAGTTGTTGAACCTTTGATTTCCCAACCGGTTAGTTCAACTTTTAGCATGTCACCGCTTTGGCCAACAACTTTCACTTCTGATGCTGGGTACAATTGACCTTGTGCATCATCAGAAGCTGCATCTTTCACAAACAACTGCTTAGATGTTAGAGAGTAAAGTGTTGTCGCTTCAGGCGCTTTCGCTGCATTAATGCTTAATTGCTTAAACGTTGCTTGGAAATCGTTGTTGATATGTGGCAACTGGTGAGCAATACCTTTGTGACACTCGATACAGTTCATATCTTTCGCTGCAGCGCCTGTCATTGCAGCCGCTGCTGCTGGTGATTGCTTAGCATGATCCATCGCAGTGTAAGAGTGACAGCTCTTACACGTCGCTGAATTGGTCTCTTTCATCATCTTCCAAACATTCTGTGCCATGCGTAGACGATTTTCTTCGAATTTCTTCGGTGTATCGATATCTTTACTAATGAACTCACTATAGATATCACCAATACCGCCCAATTTCGCCTTCATGAAAGCAATTGGGTTATTTTCAGGAATATGACAATCACGACACTGTGCACGAACACCATAAGCGTTCTTAAAGTGAATGCTTGTTTTATATTCGTTGTAGTTTTCCTTCATCGAGTGACAAGCAGTACAAAACTCGTTAGTAGAAGTGAATTCAATCGATTTGTGGAAAGTAAATACGCCTGCAAGTGTAATTAATACACAAACAACAGCAATTGCTAAAACGGAATAGCGACTGCTTGGCTTTATAAGAAAGTGCCAGAGCTTCTTCATTGATGTTCCAAAATGAATTAAACGTCAAAATGACGTTAAAAGAAAATGTTACGTACAAAAATAGCAGTCGAATATGAATACGGCAATGCGAGTTATTAATAAAAAATAAATTTTTATTAATATAATTCATTACGTTGATTTTGTGATTGATTATTAACCTAAATTATTTAGAGATCTAAATGTTTTTTATCTGTCAATAGTCTTTTACTATTTGTAACACAATCAAGAATTATTGAAACAAAATCACATTTATCTATTAATAATCAACTAATTGTCAGGTTAATGCTTGTCACAATTATTATTATACCATCTTAACAAGGTCGCTATTGATAATGATTTTCAATTAACCTTTGCTTAATGCGCTAAATATTCTAGGATTTATATCGACCATTAAACATATTAAACTTAGGTGATCTTTTTTGAAAACTTACTTTCCATTTGGCCCTATAATATATTTCTCATTTCCGTGTAGCCTATCAAGAATTATTAAAAAAATAGGCATCAATACCGAATAAATATTGGGCGCATATTTTGCCTTAATTTTTTATAACTCGGACTGTCTTCGGAATATAATCATGACCCTATCACGTCGAAACTTTTTAAAAGGTTCGGTAGCAACCGCAATTGCTGCCAACGGACTCACACTTTTTCCTGCAGGCAAGGTATTTGCGGCTGACACGCAAGTTATTCCATCTGCATCTCACTATGGTCCTTTTAAAGCGGTTGTTAAAGAAGGTAAGTTAATTGGCGTTCAACCACTGAACGACGTTGACCCATTCCCAACAGAAATGTTGACTAAAGGTGTGTTAAGCCGTACTTATTCTGACACACGTATTAAATACCCTATGGTGCGTAAGTCTCTGCTTGAAGATCCATTAGGCAATCACAATCCGCATTTACGTGGTAAAGAACCGTTTGTTCGTGTTGATTGGGACACGGCAATTGCCCTAGCGGCTTTCTGTATTGCGCGTACAATCGAAAATCACGGTAATGAAGCGGTATTCAGTTCTTCTTACGGTGGTTGGTCTCACAGTGGCCTTAACCGTCCACAAACCCTACAAGGTCGTTTCTTTAACCTTATTGGCGGTCAAAGTATCTGTGCGGGTGACTACTCAGCTGGTGCATCTGAAGTTATTCTTCCTCACGTTATTGGTGATATGGAAGTGTACTCACCACAAACCGCGTGGAAAATCATAGAAGATAATACAGAAGCTGTTCTATTCATTGGTTGTGATCCTTGGAAAACAAACCGTGTTGAATTCCGTGTTGCAGACCACTCAATGCAAAAGCACTGGGAAGCGTTTAAAGAGAAAGGCATTAAGTTTATCTCTATTAACCCTCAGAAAACCCAAACGGACAAAGCTCTTGACAGTGAAATGATCAATATCCGTCCTAATACGGATACGGCGCTATTTACTGCGATGTCTTACCACCTATGTAAAACAGGTAAGAACGATCAAGCTTATTTAGATAAGTACACTGTAGGTTTTGATAAATACCTTGATTACCTAATGGGTAAAGAAGACGGTGTTGAGAAAACACCAGAGTGGGCAGAAAAGATCACTGGTCTTCCTGCCGCTAAAATCGTTGAAATTGCAGAGCTTTGTGTAACTAAACGTACTCAAATCGCAGCGGGTTGGGCACTACAACGTGCTGATCACGGTGAAATGATCCACTGGTCTATCATCAACTTTGCAGCGATTGCAGGTAAGATTGGTAAGCCGGGTGAAGGGACAGGCTTTAGCTGGCACTATGGTAACGGTGGTATGCCAACGTCTGGTAAGCGTATGCCTATCGGTCTATCTCAAGGTCGTAACCCAATCACTAAAACATGTCCGGTTGTTATGATTTCAGATATGTTGAAAAACCCAGGTAAAGCCTACACCCGTGATGGCGCGAACCTAACGTTACCAAAAGCGAAATTGATCTATAACGCAGGTAACAACCTTCTTTCGCACCAGCAAGATACTAATGAGTTAATCCAAGCGCTTAACGAGAATATTGACACCATTATATGTCAAGACCCTTGGTGGTGTGCAACGGCGAAATACTCAGATATCGTGCTCCCAACAACAACAACACTTGAGCGTGACGACATCACTTCTGGTGGTACTTACAGCAACAACAAAATTTATGCGATGCGTAAAGTGGTTGAGCCTGTAGGTGAAAGCCTAGACGATTACGAAATCTTCTCTCGTCTTGCCTTCATGTTTAACGTACATAAAGAGTTTACTGACGGTAAAACCATGTACCAACACATTAGAGCCTCTTACGAAGCTTCTGATGCGACAGATGACTTCAAAACATTCTGGCAAAACGGCATTACTCACCTATCAACACCTGCTGATGCTAACAGCTTTGTTCGTCATGGTGATTTCTACGCCGATCCTGAGAAAAACCCACTTCATACGCCAAGTGGTAAGATCGAACTTTACAGTGAAACACTTGCGAAGTTTAAAGCCTTTGAGTGTCCACCCATGCCACAATGGATGCCCCCATTTGAATGGTTAGGTAATGCGAAGAAAGATCAGGTTCACGTACTAAGCCCACACCCATGGATGCGTCTACACTCACAAATGGCTAACGCTGATGTGAATAGCTACGAGTCTGTTGATGGTCGTCAGATTGTGCTTATCAACAAAGATGATGCGGCAGCACGTGGCGTGAAAGATGGCGATGTGATTGAAGTGTACAACGACCGTGGTGCGCTACTTGCGGGTGCACGCATTACTGATGAAGCAATGCCAGGTGTTATTTACATTCACGAAGGTGCATGGCTACAGCTTGATGAGAAAGGCCGTTGTAACTCCGGCTCTATCAACATGCTAACCAGCAGTAAAACAAGTAGTGGTTTAGCACAGGCAACCAGTGCTAATACCTGTTTGGCTTACTTCAAGAAATGTACTGATGTACTAACACCAAACAAAGCGTATGAGCCACCGCAAATTGTTAAGTCTAAATTCCAAGTGGATATTTGGTCACTACAATTAGGTAAGCGCTTAAAAGCGGTTGCAGCAGAGCAAGGTCCACAGCAATCACCGGGTGAGAAACTGTTCTACGGTAGCTGTACTCTATGTCACGCAGCACCACACCCAAGTGACTTCACTTACAAGCAGTGGAAAGGTATTACAACAAGTATGTTCCCACGCGCAGGTCTAAACGATAAAGACCGTAAGCTTGTACTGGATTTCTTAAAAGAGAATGCAAAAAAAGAGTGATTGAACCCATTCACTTTAAACGCTGAAATATTTTCGGTGACAAGATAATAAAAACAAAACGCAGCCAACTTGGCTGCGTTTTTCTTTATCTCTAACGCACCACTGATGCGTTAAGATTCGTGAGCGTTAATGTTCTTTTTGCGCTTTAATTTTTGCACCATCAAATACACACTTGGCACGACAAATAATGGATCAACAATACCTAGTGCCATACCAGCGATAATAATGATCCCCAGTGAGCCCATCGCATTAGCTCCCGGCCCTGATTCCCACAATAATGGTAACGAGCCTAATATCATTGTCAGTGAAGTCATTAATATTGGACGCAAACGGGTTTTGGTCGCTTTGAGGATCGCTTCTCGCGGTGCTAACCCTTCGGCTTGTAATTCATTAGCAAACTCAGTGATTAAGATACCGTGTTTACAAATCAAACCTATCAGTGTCACTAAGCCTATTTGTGAATACACATTTAAGGTGAAATCACTAAAATACAACGCCCATAGCGCCACTGATAATGTAATGGGGAGTGATAGCATGACCACTAACGCATCGACGACACTCTCAAATTGCGCACTCAATACCATATAGATGAAGATTAATGCAGCGATAAATACAAACAGCATTTGTTGGTTTGCATCAAGGTACTGTTTGGCTTCGTCCACATAGGTGTAATTAGCATTCGTGGGTAAAATATCTGGCAGCATACGGTTTAAGGCAGCAATGCCCTCACCCATGCTGACACCATCAGCCAATCGAATAGCCAGTGAGGCAGAGGTCGCCCTGTCATATTGCTCAAGTGAGCGTGGCCCTACTTCATTCTCTATACTAATCAACGCAGACATCGGCACTAATTGCCCTTTCTTATTAGCAATCATCAGCTGTTTTAATGAATCAGGCGTCAGAGTAAACAAGGATTCCAACTGTACATGAAGCGGATAATTGGTTCCTTGATAGCTCATATCATTACTGAAACTCTTACCACTCATTGCCAACTTGAGGATTTGCTGAATATTGCGGAGCGGCACATCATATTGTGAAGCTAATACGCGATTAATATTAATCTTAAATTGGTTCTGATCGAATTTAAGATTACTACGCGCATTAGAAAATAACGGTGACTGTTGGATTTTATAAGTCACTTCGGTCAGCTCTTTTGCCAGCACTTGCTCATCAACACTACTACTGACATTGATATCGATACCGCCACTGTTACCACGACGACCACCACCTGTTTCAATTGCAGGAATAACGCCGGTATAAACACGGTTGCCACCTGCTTTTAATCGCGCATTGATCATTTCACTGATTTTCTGTGCTGATAAATCACGTTCTTGCCACGGTTTTAAGGTCACAAAACCACGAATAAAATCAGTACTAGCAAGAATCGCAACATGCGCAATATCAGGAATATGCTTAAGCTGCGTATTCATGTTATCGATCATTTTTTGCTGACTGGTGTCGTCGCTACTTCCCACCAAGGGCTGAAATAAAAATATTTGCCCTGAATCCTCATCTGGTAGCATTTCTGATGGCGTTTGGGTAAATGGCCAATAGCTACTAGCCAAAACAACGACCATCACTAATAAGGTCGTTTTTCGCCAATCAATGGTGACTGATAGCATTCGATGATAAGCATTAGATAAGCGATCTAATTGTTTATTCACTCCATTTTCAAAACGCCCTGCAGGTTTATGATTCATCATTTTGCTGCACATCATGGGTGATAATGTCAGCGCTACAATACCAGAAATAATCACCGTTCCCGCTAAAGTAAAAGCGAACTGCTGGAACAATTGTCCAGTAATCCCATCGACTAAACCTACCGGTATATAAACCGCAGCCAGAGTTAAGGTTGTAGCAATAATCGCGAAACCGATTTGGCGACACGCAATGACTGTTGCCTTAAATACGGAATCATGGAAACGTAATTGACGGTGGACATTTTCGACCACTACGATAGCGTCGTCCACCACCAGCCCTACCGCCAATAGCATCGCAAGGAGTGTCAAAGAGTTAATGCTAAAACCTGCCAATTTAAGAATGATGAACGAACAGGATAAACAGACAGGAATAGTCACAATTGGAATCAAGGCAATACGCAAATTACCAAGGAATAACCAGATAACACCCGCAACCAGTATTACCGCTAGACCGATCGCAATATACACATCTTCTAGTGCGGTAATAATAAAGGTCGATTTATCCAGCAAGACTTTCGCTTGCATGCCGCTTGGTAAGGTCATTGAATCTAACAAGCCGTGAACTTGTTCAGAGAGTACCAGTGGGTTTGCCGTTGCGGTGTACTGAGGATTTAACACAAACAACATGGCATTTTTCTTCGAGAAATCCACCAGCGGTTTCACTTCACGTTGGCTACTTGGCGTACCAATCGTGATATCTGCCACTTGATCTAATCGAATAGGTTGCTGCTGATAAGTCGCAATAATGGTCTTTTTAATATCATCAAGACTTGAAATCGCCCCAGTTGAGACCAACTGATACTGGCTTTCTGTACCGGATGTTTTTCCGCTGATCGCTGTAATGCTGTTTACGTCAGTGATTTTGTTAATCACATTATTCAGCGTCAAACCATAGTAATACACTTTATCGGGATTTAGGGTGATCAACACTGATTGACTAGAGCTTGGCGCTACACTTACCGCGCCTGCGGCAGGTAATTGTTCTAATTGAGGTAATAGCGTATCAATACCATACTGATGAAATTCATATTCCGCTTGATGAGGGCCCGGTGTTAAACCAATCAACATCGCAGGCATTCCCTGATCGTCTGATTTGGTCACTTTCGGCGAAATATCATCAGGTAACTTGTTTTCAATATTACCAATATCATTATGAATTTCACTGACTAAGGTATCGATTTCACTGTCATCAACACTCGATGCGACATCGATAATGATATTGCCTCGCCCTTGACGTGCAGTCGCTGATAAATGGCTGATTCCCTCTGTACCAGCAATAGCATTTTGAATCGGGATCAACACTTCAGTCATCATATTTTGTGCCGCTAACGCACTATCATGGACGGTAACTTGAATTTTGGATTGGCTGATTTGTGGGGTATAGCGCCAAGGCAATTTTTGACAAAAAATCAGACCAATGAATACAGGGATCAACCACAAGACAGTACATAACACCGGACGGCGTAAACACAGCTCCGTTAATTTCATTTTTTACCTGCCGTTACTGACTGTAATGATGATTGTGTCGTTGTCTGTTGCGCGGACGTGACTTCCACTTTTTGGTCAGTTCGTAGGTAGTTTTGTCCATTAATCACTAATTGATCTCCTACCGCTAACCCAGACAGAATCTGTACATAACCGTCGTAGTACTGACCGACTTTAACATCGCGTAATCTGGCTTTATTGTTCACAACAATAAATACCTGTGCGCCTTGAATATTGGTGATAAGTGATGAGGTGGGAATCGTAACTTGCTGAAGTAATTGTCGTGTTTGCTGAACAACTTTCACGTTTTGCCCTGGTGAAAACTGTTTCGCGTCTGGTAACTGCGCTTTTAAAGTCACAAGGCCCATTGCAATATTAGGCGACACGTAACTTACCGTGCCGTGAGCATATTTAGAAGGTGTAAGCTCTGAATAAACCGTCACGGTTTGATCAAGACGGTAATCTTGTTTTTGTGCTGCTGGCAGTTGATATTCAATCGACAATTGATCTGGGGTGTACAAGGTTGCAAGGGTATTACCCACAGTTACCACGTCGCCAACATGAAAATCAGTTTGACTGATCACACCATCAAATGGCGCTTTGATTGCCAACTCTGTAAGTTGAGATTCATCTTGCTCTAGTTGCGCTAAGGCCTGTTTATAATCACTTTCGCTGTCATCATAAGCACTTCGCGCAACGACACCTTTGTTCACTAACTCTTTTTGTCGTAGCCATGTTTGTTTAGTGGCGTTAAGTTGTGCCTGATCTCGTGCAACTTTTGCTTTAGCCGACGAAGGATCAAACTGCACTAATAGCTGGCCTTTCTTAACTGCTTCCCCAGCCTTGAAGTAGATAGCGGTTATTTGACTCGTCTCTAAACTTTTTAGCGCAACCGAATTATGGCTTTTCACTACCCCATAGCCCATGACCTGCTCCGTCAACGTGCGAGCTGTTACGGGCTGGGTCTCTACTTGAACGACCTTCGATGAATGCTGTTTATGAGGAGAAGAGTCGGACAGGATCTCTTGGTTACAACCCATAAGCATAATACTTACAGCAGCGAAGACTATAACTGGAATGTATTTATGTTTCATCATCATCTACTTATCTGGAAATTAAACAATATAAGCAAGGCGCTTATCTTAATTGCCAGCACCTCTAAACATACCTATAAAGAATTATATATTAACAAGGATATTTGTGAGGGTAAGTCAGAGCTATGTTGCTTTACAGTTATTTACATTCAGCTGAATGATAATATAAAAAACAAAAACAAAGGGTGGCGATAAATCGCAACCCTTTATATTTATTTGATCATCACTATATCTATTTATGGCTAAGAAAATAGCATTTCCATTGACTGATGAGGAATATTGGCTTCCATAAATTCATCACCGTATGGAGTGAAACCCAGTTTACGGTAAAAATCGACAGCATGGGTTTGCGCGCCTAAGTCTACTCGGGGATAACCTTGCTGTTTAGCATAGTTCACTAAAGCTTGGACGACTTTGACACCTAAGCCTTGCCCACGTGCAGCCTTCATGATAGCAATACGACCGATATGACCATCAGCAAGAATGCGCCCCGTGCCTAATGGCTGTTCACCATCGACCACAAGTACATGCACCGCTTGTGTATCTAAGCCATCAAACTCAATTTCAGGATCAATTTGTTGCTCTTTAATAAACACCTGCTCACGTACTAAGCGAATACTCTCTTTATTCGCATCATCAAAAGCAACAATTTTTACATCTACCATGAAATATCCTATTTATCTGAATCACAGACCTTTTTTATATTGCTGAGAAATAGTGCCAATAATGGTTTGCTCTAATGTTGCTCTCGCATTGATATCACCATGAATATACGCATTAAACAAAGAGACTAACATTGCTTTATCAGCATTTACTTCCGTTTCCGTTTTAATATCACGGAGATCGATCATAAAGCGAGTAAACTTATCAGGAAAATCTGTAACCGCCTGTAAATTCATATAGTTTTGCTGGCTATATAGCGCATTATGCGCGCCTCTTTGTTTATCCAATACAAACGAGGCGTCTTTTAAACTCAAGATAGACGCTGACTTATCACACTTACGTAGGCACTTATTATCAAAATGCTTTTTCTTACAACCTACGGTTTGATGGAATAAACACTGGCGGCTCATTAACATCATTAATGGATGATAAATACTGTAATGTAATTCAAAGTTTTCAGGGCATACCATTGGGTTAATTTGCTTACGATTGATCTCGTTAGAAACGAATGCCCCCTTCGCATTAAATTCATCAGCAATGCACTGTAGGCTAAATGAGTTAGTTAAGTTCAAGTAAGGCCCTGCAATCCAATCAATACCCTGCTGATAAGCCACATGCGCAATACCACTGTTATTCGTCACAATACAATTAGGTTTCACACGCTCAATAAACGCCACTGCCGCTTGGTAATTTTCACCAATTAAAATTGCTGGGAACCATGGCACAAGATGAGAATGCGCTTCAAATAATGCTACCGTTTTTTCCAATTCCATCGCTAAACCTTCAGGAATGGTGTAATACAGCACGGCATTATTATCTTGATTTAATACCACATCACTTGGATCAGAAATTAGTATCGCCAGCTCTGGCGTGATCCCTGTTGGTTTACGGTGATTGATACTATTACGTGGCTTTGGCGTATCAATCGGCGCTACTAACGCTTTTTCACCATTTAACTGATAACCAATTTGTTCTTTTAATTGTGCTAATTCCGTAAAAGGAACTGACGTATTTTCGGCTAATCCTGAAATATCAACATGGGTGATCTGATACTCACCTTCATTAGCCAAACTTTGAAAACGTTTTTCTAATAACTCATGAGTTAATACGTGTTTTTGTGCACGAATAAGTGCTGACTCTGATTGTAACTCTATCGTTTGATCAGGCGTTGTCACTATTACCGTTAAACATTGACCCTCTTTACCGCTAAAAATCATGGTCATGGGTAGCGAGCTAACATCCATGGCTTTCGTGACATCTTCAACGGTATTAATAATCGCTGTTTTGTCATCGTACAATTTCTGTTTTACGCCATTTACTGCATCAATTGTGGTTGCTTGATAGACCTGAGTAAAATGACTCACAGAGTTATCACGAGGGTTATCAATAAACATGCTCTTATTGATATCACCTTGGAGATACGAGTTAGAAAAATCGCGGTTAAAGACCGTAAACAGTGACGTTGTATCAGTTAGTAACGGCTTTTGCTCACAGTAACGATCGATTTGCTGACGCCATTGATCGACCACGGTATACACGTAGTGTGATTTTTTAATTCGCCCTTCCACTTTCAGTGAATATACCCCAGCATCAGCCAACTCAACCATATTCGAAAAAGCTGAGTTATCTTTCATATTTAATGGGAAATCTTTACCAGCGGCAGTGGTTTGGTATTGATCACGGCATGGTTGACTACAACGCCCACGGTTACCCGAGTTACCATTTTTCACTGAGCTGATGTAACACAAACCAGAGAAACCGATACAGTAAGAACCATGAACAAACACCTCCATAAGGACATCATGTTGATGTCCAAATTGAGCCAGATGCTTAATTTCACGAATGTTCAATTCACGAGATAAGTTAACACGGCTTGCTTGAAGCTGTTTTAAAAACAGAATTTGACCATCGTTATGGGTATTGATTTGAGTTGAAGCATGGACATCTAAAGTTGGAAAATATTCTTTAATGATGTGGAACAAGCCTAAATCTTGCAAAATCACACCATCAACCTTGGTGTTCACCAACTTATTCAATAAGCGAATAACCGCAGGAATTTCACTATCTAATACGACGATATTTAAGGTAAGAAAAATCTTACAATTGTTCTGATGTGCTAAACGAATAATGCCACTTAATACATCAAAGGTAAGGTTAGTGGCTCGATTTCGAGCGTTGAAGCTATCTAAACCACAATAAATTGCATCAGCGCCAGCAGCAATGGCAGCTTTAATAGATTCGATATCGCCACCGGGTGCCAATAACTCAAAATTCTTAGTTTTCGCAACATTGCTCATCAACAATTGTACCTTGTATAACCGCATTAAATGTGAGGACGGCTATTTTACGCGCAAGCTTTCAATAAAGTCCAATAGTGAGAGTTAAATCACACAATGGATTGAGAGGATATTGAAATCACAACTAATCGAAATGTACAGATAAGCAATTTCTGATTACAGTTATTCCAACCCCAGACCAATATCGCTATTATGAATAAAATTTGGCAACTTAGCCCTTCTGCTATCGCTCTATCGAGCTATAACTAGGATAAAAAATAATGACAAATGCAAACCCAGTAGAACTAACAGATGCGCAAAAAGAAGCGATTGAAGCAATGGTAACTGATCGTATTAATGCCATGAATAACGATAAAGTCTTGTGTGATGCGATTGATGCAAAAGTACATGAAATGGAAGAACACCTAAAAGAATATTTTCATAAGCGTTTTCATTTTCACAGCAATAAAGCATAAAACGTCTATTTGTTATTGAATTTCAAAAAGGATCACTCGTTATAGTGGTCTTTTTCTTTTTTAAAATAAGAAAACGGGATTATCTTTTAGCTTGTGGTAAACCCTGATTGGTTAAACAATTCCGTCACCAATTGAGTACTTGATGCTGAGCTCGCTAAACCAAGATCGGCAGCTTGAATATTATCTAAGGTGATGGTTTGCGTATTGCTGTTAGATGCGGTGATCATCAATTCTAGTTTGCCACTTGAAGCGTCAGCACTAATACCTGCTAATAAATCGTCGAGTTTTAACCCATCACCTGCACTATCATCCAGTACATCCGTTAAGTCTATTTTATCTTCACCTAATGCAAAGTCGGTGATGACATCGATACTGCCATCAATATTATCCAGCTCCCAGATGAACAAATCATCCCCTGCATTACCAGTTAAAATATCATTACCGCCACCAGCATAAAATATATCGTCATCATCACTGCCGATAAGCGTTCGGTCTTGATCATCATCAACAATCAATTCACCGCGACCACTAGGTGAAATGCTGGCATCAATCTCAGTTGTTGTATCTTCACCAACATTGATATTAAGTGTAATAGAGGTTGCTGATAAAACACTATTACTGTCGATGGTCGATTCTGCTTCAACAATTAAACTGGTGCTGCCCGTTGATAACCCAGTGAGATACAAATCATCTAATTGGCTAACTGGCACACGATAGGTGCCAGCTGCCATTAGATCGCCAACGATTGTGCCATTACTATCAACAAGATCGCCATCATTTAAGCCACTCACCACAATTGAAAGTTCATTAGGTGCGGGGTTAACCACCGACGCCATAATGCCAATTAATGGCAGCATGGTTCCAAGTACGGTATGAATAGAGGAAGTTTGCGGCCTATCAAGCTCAATAATAGGTACATCCGGTTTGGGCGCAACAGTAATACTGGTTTGGGTACTGTCTGTTTTAGCCCCTCCCGAGCCTGAATTACCGTTATCGTTGGTTAACATACTTAACGTATCATCGCCGTAAAAGTTAGGATCGCTTTGATAATGGATTCCAGCCGCTAATGCTGCATTAAGGTCATCTAATTTACCCGTTAACATAACATCCGATGTATTGTTGTTATCAACCGTGACCCCTGTGGTACTCAATACATTCAATGCACCATGATTAACCGATAAGTTAACTGTCATATTGCCATTATCTTCCGTTGCATCGACATCTTTTACACTGATCCCCGAAATAATAACGCCTATATCCTCTTCGGCACTAATACCAGCAGGCAAAGTATTTACTGGCGCATCATTAACGGCAGCTACATCAAATGACAGGGTTTGAATCACAGCAAGACTATTGGTCGCAAGCACACCATTATCAGATGAGCGCATGTCAAAGTTCATGGTGAAATTACCGTTCGCATCGCCGGGGTGAAACACCAAAGTATCTAACGTTGTACCACCTGAAATAATAATCCATGAGCCATCAGGTTGCTTTTCTGCACTGCCGCCGACTGGTGCATCAAAAAGACTGGAATCAGGCACATCAGTGACGACTACATGCAATTTTTCTGGGGAATTTTCTGTTGCATTTGAATGTGACGGTACAATACTATCCGTATTATCTCTTACTGCTAAATCGAGTGTCAGTGTAATAGGCTGATCTTCTTGTCCTGTATAAGAGGTTGTTACATCAGAATCAATTTTGTCGCCTACAGGTAGAATATCAACATTTATGGTTGCGGTATTTTGTGCAATATCATCCAATAAATCCTCTTTGGTAAAGACCAACACTCCCAATGCTAATGTACCACTGTAATTTTCAGCAGGTACAATATTAACCCCAGTAAGACTGCCTGTTTGCATACCGACAGGTAACGTAACACTCCACTCGCCATTCCCTAAATTACCTACAGGCCCTGTTAAGACAAAGCCATCAGGTACGTTGGTGATCTTGGCTGAAATAATTTGCTCTGAGCCATCAGTATCTCCGACATCAAAACTGATGCTACCAAGACTGATACCACCCGCCTGATCTTCATTACCTTTAATGGTGGTATCAACACCTGTAAATTTGACCGGGTCATCGACTGGGATCACATCAAAATCGACTGTTGCAGTAAACGTACCTGTCGCTTGCGCGGTTGCTGGTGTCGTTAAGGTATAGGTCACATCATCTTCAACGGTAGCAACCGCTGATATTGATACATTACCGCTAAAATCTTTTACCGGTTGAAATGGAATATTATCCAATTCCGTTTTATTAACGGTGATCGTTTGTACTGCCGTTCCATCTGTTTGAATGAAGGAACCTTGGCTGGCATCGACGGTTAACTCGACTTGTTTTAGGCTTTCAAGCCCTGATGTCAATGAGGTACTGATATCTTTTAACGACGCTGATATTCCTAAAATAACCGAGCCATCTTCATAGGCATGATTATTTTTAATGACTTCAGGCTTACCTGTATTGGTAATCGGTTGATCGTCATCACCGAGATTCTCTGTGCGCAGTACTTCCAGTGATAACGTCGGATCGCCATGAGGTGGGACATCAACTACAGGCTCTATACGAACTGTAACGGGCTTAATAAGATTTTTAGTATTACCACTGGTGGTATCGGTGTTGACAATGTGAAGATCAAATTGAAAATCACCCGCGAAGTCGGTTGCAGGATTTAATGAGATACCACTTACATCAACTTTTCCTGCCCCATCGACAGGTACTATCATGACGTATTCACCATCGATGAAGTCAAAATTAGTCCCTAAGATGGTGACCCCGCTGGGCAGATCCGCCGCTTTAATTACAATCGTCACTGAGTCATGATTTTGTTCGCCATTAACAGAGCCAATAACGATATTATCTTCAATTTGGTCACCAAGATTAATGACATTATCTTCAGTGCCAGTTACCACGTCAGGATTGAAAACAATATCCCCTGCAAGCTCAGTGATCATGCTGGTATTCGGGGTAAAATCTAATGTGATGGGTGTGGTAAATGGCACAAGTGCACTGACATCACCTTCACCGTTATCACCTAAATCTTGTACTTCAGCGCTAATGGTAATATCGATAGTGGAGTTAAAGCCCGTTGGTGCGGTGATTTTCAAGTTATCGAGTTGCGATTCAGGTATTGTCCATGCCCCAGCTCCATCACTGATACCACCTATCACAACAAAATCACCAGGCTCTGCTACTGATTGAGGAAACTTCACCACAATACGCCGTATCACTTCATCACTATGATCAATAGCAACTGGGGTATTCTCTCCTGTAAAGGAGACACGTCCAAGCGATGCTGCATCTGTTGATAGATCAATCACGCCACCTGTGGTACTGGTTAACATGGTTAAGACCGCGTCACTTGAGTCTCGAACAGCAAGAATACCATCAGGTTCAACCACGGCTTGAATATCAACAACGAGCTGTCCTGTGATTTCTTTAATCGCAGTATTTTCACCATCACTATCCGTCTGCGCTACCGTTAAATAAGATTGAAAGGTTAAATCACGATCAGAATTTTGAGGCGCGCGAAGTTGTAATGGTTTACCAGCAAGTAACTCATCACGTTGACTATCCGTTAATGTGATCTCTCCAGCGACCAATGTTAAAGGAATGCCATCAATCAATAAGGTGTAATCGGAAGGAATACCACCAAAACGTATCTGAGTAATCGTTTCGCTGCTATCAGTAAATCCTTGTGCTGCAGTTGGTCGCCATTGCACCGTATTATTTTGATCTTCTAATATATTGTTATCACTGACTAAGGTGTAATTATCTGCATCAATAACAGGCTGAATATTGATCAGAATTTTTCGATCAAAACTATGTACATCACCATCATTTTCAGTGACTAATATTTTAGCTTCTAGTTCAATATCTTGAGTGCTGTTTAATGGTGGTATTATTTCAATATTTTTTAATGACGAAAGTTCAATCTCATAAACAGGCTTACCTTCAGTATCATAACCAGTAAACACTAAACTTTGATCATTACCTTCAGCGTCTTTTAATGTGACCCCTGCGGGAATACATGATAACACTACACTTAACGTTTCAGAGTTATCATCTAATTGCTTTAAAGGCGTTTCACCACTAATAATACTGATTCCAGAAATGACTGAACTGTCTTCATCTATTAAGGTTTCAATACCTTGTGTCGGATCGTTGTTGATATAAGCCCACTCACCGACATCTAACACACCATTACCATTACTATCAATATCGATATCAAATATCGGTACGTCAGCCACGCCTTTTAAGCTTACTTCAAGCTGTTGCGTTGCCGTGACATATTCATCATTAGCGTTAACCACGACATTACTGCTATTGGTAAAACTCGCGCTATCTTTCACAACACCTTGCACTGTAATTTCAAAATCAACATTGCTTTCAGGTGTTGGTTTTAGCTGAACATTAGCAATATCTGCATAGTTAACCTCATACACACCGGAGCCTGACGGGCTTTCAACTACAACAGCGCCATTGAGTAGTATTTGTGCCCCCACGGGTAAATTAGAAAAACGAACACATTCTATTTCTGAGCCGTCCTTATCTACAGTTTCTGTTAACGTCACGTGATCGCTTAGATTAATTAACACATCTTCATCAGAACTAATTCGGGTAACTTTTAATGTGGTTTCATCAGCAACAGGTTCAACATTAATAATGATTTCACGCTCAACAGAATCAGCGGTTTGCTTGCCCGTCACAAAAACCACGTCTTCTTTACTTTGCGCCACGGCCGTGAGTTTTATGTCACCACTGTAATTCGCTGTCGGTGTGACAGATAAACTCCCCACATCTGCCGCTGATACTTGATATTGATCACCACCAAGATCAACAAGATTATTTCCTTTCAACTCACCATTGATCTTGCCACCAGCATCTGGCTCTAACGTAATAATATAAGATAATGTTTCAGAGCCATCGATATCATTAAGATCGGCTTTAAGCTGCAAATCAACACCTGTTGAATCTTCATCAATGGTGTAATGTACTTGCGTTTGAGTATCATCCCACGTTGGGATATCAGCAATCCCTTCCACAATAATTTCAAACGACGTGATCGCTTCAGGCAATGGAGCACCACTAGTCACACCAACTTGCGCTTTAACTTCAAACACTAAATTGCCATTTGCCGTAGAGAAATCAGCATCGGGAATAAAAGTGAGTCCCACTAACTCGTGTACTACATTATCTGTCGTGGTGAAATCGCCGACAGGCACAACATAAGATAACCCATCTCCACTGGTCGCAAGTGTGGTACCGTTTAAATAAAATGAACCGTGTACCTCTGTCGGAATCGTGATCAATACTTGTTGTAAAAACTCACCGCGATCATCATCACCAATATCAATTTTAAGTGATACAGGCGCCCCACTTGGTGGAGCAATGATCGTTTCATCAGGATCTTCTACTCGTCCTACATCTTCATAAGTGACAATCGGATCGGGCTCGATAATGATCTTGGCTTCTTGATCATCAATTTGTAATGTAATCGTCCGTAATTCAGTATCATCATCACCATCTGTGACCCGATAGTTAAACGTATATTCCAGTACCTCATCTGTCTGTGTTATTTCAGTGGCTGCCGAGAAAGAAACCTCACCATTAGGCTTAATCGATAACTCGCCTAATAGCTGGCCAGGAGAAATGGTATCTCCTCCTTGATGAATTGGAATAACCGTAAAACCGTTACCCACTAATGGTTGCTCTACTGCAAGATCAACAACACTCACTACAGTCGCACCATCTGCACCTTCTAATGCTTGTGTCAGTAACGACTCTCCAACGACATTTGCTTGTCCTTCATCAGCTTGAATAATGATATTTCGACCATCGGCAATATCATCAACAATGGTTAGCTTAATGGTTGAAAATGTACTTTCATCACCATCATCATCAATCGCAATCACAGGTAAAAAAACATCTTTACTGTCTTTACCGGGATCGGGGTGATCAATTGCACCAAAGAGGTTTACGGTATATTCACCCGCCGCCGTAAATGCCACAGTAAAAATCGTACGAGAATCAGCAAATGCTGAGTACGTTCCGACAGAATGCTCAAATAAGGTAACCGCCTGTCCTTGGCTTGTTAAGGTTGAATTTAAAGTGGTAAATTGCGTGGTATCTAAACGGTACTGATGAACTAAATCACTGCCTTCATCAATCGTTAATGTTCCCGTCGCGCGGTCCCCATCTTCATCAGGTGTTGAGCCTTGATGATGAGGGCCATCGGCACGAATATCACTTTCTTCAACAGTGATATCTTGTGTATTAATAATTACCGGATCAAACCCATCACTGATATTAAGCATAACGGCCACTGGGGTTTCTAAATAATCACCATCGGTATCTTGGATTTGGACTTCGAGATCAATACTAATGAGAGCACCTGAAACATTGATATAGCCACTACTATTTCCTCCACTATTGTGATCAAGTGGTAAGAATTGCTCATACGTTACCGTCACATCAGCATCTTTAGAATTCAAGACATTAACGGCTGATAAGGTTAGTGTGAAATAAGTCTGGCTGTTATACGAAGCCGTTAAAACATGGGTACTAGGATCAAAATTATAATCGAGTGTCTGCCCCCCCAATGCTGTGATTTCTGCACGTAACTCTGCGAGTAAATCAGTAAGATAATTAGCACTAAAACCAACTTTATCGGGATCTAGACGATCAACACCTGCGGTTAATGTAAAGGTTGTCGAATCAGAAACTGGATAGCCAGTAAGCGAACCTGTCGGTGCACTAATATCACCTTCAATCACATCTAAATCAGTTATGCCGGTAAAATTCCCCGTAGGATCGAGTCCATCAATAATAGTGATATTAATTTCACCATCGGTTGGACTTATATCTAAATCTTGATCGGTTGCAGTGACAGCTAAGGTAATCGCTAATTTATTGGTGGTGTCAGACTGATCCAACGGCTGTGATTGCACGACGTTGTAATCACCACTTTGTAGTAATTCAATAGTTAATACTTCAAGCGTAGGATCATCTTGCCTTACCACAGTAACCGTATTGCCGACTACGCTATATTCCGTTGCGTAACCATTACTGGTTAAGTGGGTTAAATTTGGCTGAAGCGCTGTTAAATCAATGTGGATGATCTCATCACTACCAATGTTGGTTGCTATTTTTCCGCTATCGCTATCAATTTCAGTAAATTCAGTTCCAGCATCAATACCAAAACTGGGTAAATCACCGTCTGCAATATTCACGGTAAATATTGCAGGATTTAATAATGGATCATCATCGGCATCATGCATCTGAAGCGGAATCCCTATCGCTAAATTAGCTTGGGTCATCGTCACTACCCCTGCTGTCAGTACTCCGTTAAGGTGATCAATGGGTAATGATTCAACTAATTGCGATTGTAATTCAACATTTCGGCCATTTTGACTAGGTGTAATAGTCAGCTCAAAAATGGTGTCTTGGGCAAGATTATCTTTAGTCAGCGTAATTGAAATTATCTTACTGGTGGGATCTTGGACAATAGTAGCAAGTGTATTATCACCTTGTGATGTGACTTGCTCTAACGCCGTTTTGATTGCCGTTATATTGTCACTACTCAGTAATACACTATCGGCCAGTAATATATCGTTAGTTGCAGGAATGGTTGTGGTATTGCTTGTAGTAACAGGGTTTCCCGATGTTGATGGCCCAATAGTCGGTGGGACTAAGTCACCTTCAACCACGTTAAATTCAGCATTAATTCCATTAGGATCGAGCCCATCTTTGATGATTAATTGCAGATTCGCAACATTACTTTTATCACCATCAAAATCCATCAATTGAACATCAAGATTCACCACATTTTGATTCGGCAATAGCGGCTGATCAATCGGCAAATATTGCTGAATCGTATATTGCCCATCAGGATCTATAGCGATACTTAACACTTGGGTTGATGTTCCTGCTAACTGAACATCAAATTGATTCGGTATGGACGGATCAAATACCACTTCTAATGCTGTGCCATTACTGGTTATCCCTGTAAACGCCTGACTTGGTTCGATAAACTGAACCTGTTTTATTTCATCACTATGACTGCCATAGACTAAACTTCCCGTTACCTCTTGAGGCGCTGTAATAGCACCATCAAACCCTTCAGTCCATGTTATGGATTGCTCATTAATAATAGGGATAACACCATCTTCAAAAACCAGCTTTACCTCAACAGGATCCACTAATTGATCAAAGTCAGTATCATGCATAATGATCGGAATGGTAATGTCAATTTTTCCGTCATCTAATGAAATATATTCTCCACTGACAAAATGAGAAGGATCATGATCTAAAGGTTGAAATTGAGTTAAGGTCATTTCTACTTTGACATCATCATCTTGTTGAATCGGTGTGAGCACTAACTCAAATACCTCAGCGCTATTTGATGCTTCTTTTACTTCTAAAGTCATTAAACCACTCAGTGCATTAGTGATATCAAATCTAACGCCTTTTCCACCTGTCGTAAGCTTGAGCAGCTCTGCCCCTAATTTAAAAAACACGGCATCAGTTAAATTTAAACTACTAGCAACCAAAGCATCATTAACAGCAGTAACAACAAAATTACTTGATGATGAAACAGGATAACCTTGCCCACCCACAGGTGGGTTTAAATCTCCCTCGATAATATCGAGTTCTGCAATGACACCTTGACCAGTAGGGTTCTCACCATCATTAATATCGACAATCAGCTGGCCAATATTACTGTCGTCACCATCTTTATCGACGACAAAAACGTCAAGAGCGAGATTATTAACGTTGGTTGTAAAGTTCTGATCTAAAGGTCTATTTTGCTCGACGGTATAACTTCCATTTATATCCAAGGTTATGGTTAATACATTTTGCTCAGGTGTACTGCCAATAGCCGGAACATAAAGCTGTAAAACATTTCCGTTAAAGCGATAGTCTGTTGCTTCGGCATTACTGGTTAAGCCAGCCAAGCTAGGTTGTTCAATAGCAAAATAAGCATTAGCAATATCATCACTGCCGACATCAACAGGAATGTGCCCCTGCTCTATTTGGGTTGTCATGATCTCGGTATAATCAGTGCCGGTATCTGTGCCTAACACAGGATCAACACCGTCTTTAACGATAATAAGCAACTCACCTTGCGCTTTATCACCATCATAATCTTGCGCGGTAACGGCTAACGTTAAGCGATCTTCGTTTGATACGATGGGTTGATTTAAAGGTAAATGCTGAGTGACGGTATATTTACCATCAAGCTCAATAACAACATTCAGTACCACTGAATCATCGCTAGATAAACGTATATTTAGCTCATTACCGAGCACTTCCACGTAGGTAGGTGCGCTATTACTTAACCAACCGATTAATCCTGTTTGCGTACTATCAAAAGTGAGTGTTTTAATCTCATCACTACCGAGTTCTAAGCCTATTTCACCTTCTGCCACTGTTGCTACCGCGCCTTTTTTAGGATCGGTTATCGTTGTTCCAGTATCGATTTCAAATAGCGGATCGGCACCATCTTCAACGCTGATAGTGACGATGGCGGGTTGAGAAAACGGATCGTCATCCCCGTCATTCATCATCAATGGGATGTCGATAGCAAGCTTATCATTATTGAGTAAGACGTATGTTCCACCACTATCAATTTGATGATCAAGCGGCAGTAATTGCTGCCATGCTATTTTCACATCAACATCACGCCCCATTTGTGCTGGCGTCAGGGTGATGATAAAAACATCTTGCTTAGTAACTGAATCTATTGCGGTGATGGTTTGCGCCGCAGTGATAGGATCTGCGATGTGGCTGATTTCTAGTGCTTGGTCAGATGACGTTAAACTCGATAACTCCGTGATTAATGCCGTTAATACATCGGGTAATATCACCAATGACGTCGCAACTAAACTGTCATTTGCCGCAATGATTGATAAGGTTTTTTCACTTTCAACCGGGTATAACGAAGTTGACGGTTCACGGATAGGTAAAGCGAGATCTCCTTCAACCGTTTCAAGAGTAATATTCGTACCAGTCGGATTTTGACCATCGGTAATCACTAAAGTTAACGTTGCATCATTGCTGCTGTCGTTATCAAAATCCACCACATGAAATGGCAGACTAATCGTATTGGTATTAGGTGTGACAGGTTGATCAATCGGTAAATATTGCGTGATGTTATAGTACCCGTCAGTGGCTATAGACAGCGATAAAACTGGGGTTGTCGTGCCAGTTAAAAACACCATTATTTGATTGGATTTGCCATCATCAAATTTCGCATCAAGCGCGATACTATCACTGGTTAAGCCAGCAAAAGCTGTTGTAATATCACCAATGACAACCTGTTTGATCACATCACTATTTACATCAAACTCTAATTGCCCCGAAATAGATTGTGGCTCTGCCACGGTACCTGAGAAAGCTTCCGTCCATGTTTTGATTTGGCTTTCGATAACGGGGGCTTTACCGTCTTCTAATATCACTAACGCATTCACAGGTTCGACTAAAGGATCAAAATCGCTATCATGCATTTCTAGTGGTAAGCGAATATTTATCCCGTTACTTGTAAGAGAGACATACTCTCCCCCTGAATACACCGTTGGATCATGATCTAACGGCTTTAACTGCTCGACATTCATAGTGACAGTAACGTTATGGCTGTCTTGAGTTGGTGAAAAAGTAACAATTAACACATCCGCATTAGTACTGTCTTTCCCTATAAGGGTAACAAGGCCAACGCTACTGGTTGTAAGAGTAAAACGTAGGGCTAATCCAGTCGCCGTGAGCTGCTCTAACTCACTGATTAATTCTGTTTGTACACGTGATGATATATTCAAACTTGACGCAACCAAATCATCATTCACCGCAGGGATAGTAAACGAGCTTGAAGCATCAACAGGGTAGGCATCAGCGATATTTTTAGGAGACAGATCCCCTTCAGTTAAACTTACTTGTGCTGTAATGCCCGCGCCTGTTGGGTTTTCACCATCAGTGATATTAATAATGAGTTGTCCTACGTTACTGTTATCACCATCAGCATCCGTGACCATAACAGCAAGAGCGAGATTATTTACATTAGTCGTAAAATTCTGATCTAGTGGTTGGCTTTGTTCTATTGTGTAACGACCATCAATTTCAAATACCACAGTTAATACGGGTTGTTTTGGTGATGATCCTTGCGCAGGAACAAACAACTCCAACTTGTTACCAACAGTACTATAATTCGTTGCTTGTCCATTGCTGGTTAGACCGTTTAGTGTGGTTTGTTCGAGGTTGAAAGTTGCACTAGCAATATCATCACTACCCACATCGACCGTAATTTGTCCGGTAAAGGTTTGTGGTGACATGGTTTCAATAAAACTAGTAGCAATATCCTTACCTAAAATGGGATCTGGGCCATCAACAATGGTAATATTTAATTCACCGACATTACTTTTATCGCCATCGGTATCAATCGCAATAACGCCTAAAGTCAGTTTATCTATATTCGTTTTAACAGGTTGGTTTAGTGCCTGATACTGGGTAACGCTATACTCGCCAGACGTATTAATCTCAATCGTTAATACTTCAGTCTGTGGTGCATCTGCCAACTGCAAGATGATTTTATTACCTTCAATGCGATAGACAGTCGGTTTACTATTACTCAATAACCCATCAAGGGTAGGCTGTTGAGGTTCAAAAAACATCGCCTTGATTTGATCACTTCCCACGTTGATAGGAATGCTGCCTAAAACGGTTTGGGGCGTAGCAATATCTTTGTCTTGTTCAATGATCGTAGTACCGCTATCAATGCCTAAAACAGGATCAACACCATCATTAATCTTAATGACTAATTCACCCTCATTACTGATATCACCATCTCGATCCGTCGTCGTTAATAATAAGGATAATTGTGTTTGATCTAGCGCGTTATCTTGATTGAGTGCTTGATATTGAGTCACACGATATTGACCATTAGTACTGACTTCTATTGCTAAAACCGGTGACTGATCATCAACTCTGATTACTGTGATTTTATTCCCTAGTACTGCAAAGCTTGTTGCTACGTCATTACTTAATAGTCCAATCAATGACGGTTGCTGCTCGGCGAATGTCATTACACCAATTTCATCACTTCCGATAAAAACAGGAATATCACCAGTAACACTTTGTGGCGTAGTAATATCACTATCTTGTTCTGTAAATTCAGTGCCGTTATCAATGCCTAAACCAGGAATTTTTCCATCTTCTATCACGGCTAAAAAATTAATTGGGGTTTGGGTTAGATTACCGTTGGTATCTGCAATTTGAACAGGAAGCGATAGGCGGATTTGTTCTCCGTTAATCACAATCGGTGCACGGTTAGATTCCCCTGCAAAATGATCTAAAGGAAGAAACTGTGTCACTGTCATTATCACATTAGCATCTCGACCATTGAATAATTCAGCACTTAATCCAATGGTTAAAACAATGCTTTCATCGCTACGGCTAATGCCTTTATCACTTCGACCAATGATTTGATTCGTTTCAATATCGTAACTAAAAATAATGGGGCGATCGTTAGATGATAATTCACGATTCATCGTGGCGAGTAAACTATCAATTTGTAAACTATCGAAGGCTACCGTGTTGCTATCAAGTGGCAGTGTGGCAGCTTCAACTGAAACGCTACCACTAGCAGAAACGGGATAAGTAATAGGAACCAGATCGCCTTCAACAAAGTAAACATCATTATAAAATTCACCACCGTCTGGCGATAAAATAGGAAGCGAGATATCGTCTTGTCGTCTAATTTCTGGATTATATGCAGTGTTAAAACCCGCGGTTGCAAGTAATTGGTCATTGTCATAAAGAATAACTAAGCCATCAGTAATTGATGAACTAATATCCTTAATACCAGCCGTTGTAATACCAGCCGCTGTTGCTTTTTGAATTTTAGTCGGATCTTCACCTGATAATATTGCTGCTTGTAAAGCTGCAATACTGGGCTCTAAATCCAATTCAGGTAAGGGCAAATGAACCAATTTATTATTAGAAAGGCATGCCTTACAATGTTGATTAAGCCATATATTCGTACCATCGACATGCACTAACACTTCACTACGATCAGTAAAAAGTAACGTTGTTCCTATCGCAAGATCATCACCTACCTTAACAGGAAAATATTCCCCTACCGGCATAAGAACAAACACCTGCCCTTTTACTTGTTCAACGACAATGGCTTGATCCACATAAATCTTAAACACAGCTCCTTCCCCTCAGTAAAAAGGATGCCTTAAGTATTAATCAACGGTATAAATTTCGGCACGTCTGGGCGTCTTAAATATAAGAATGTTGTGTATTTTTCACCTTGCCCCAAGAAACAAAGCATTAAAACAAACTACAAAGTACAGAACATAACAATCACAAAGTAATAACATTACAGAGATATAAACCAATAAAGATACAAAATGAATGATTTAATATTACTCAGTAGGTAAAATACACATCCTCTCTTGCTCTATTTAGTTAAAGAACCATGATTGATTTAAATGTATTACCTCTCTACCTCACTGCTGTTATCGCTTTATTATTAATTCCAGGGCCAGATATGTTACTGATTGCCAGTTCAAGCCTCAGTTACGGTCGCAAGGTGGGTATTTTTGCAAGTTTAGGTAATGCTACATCGGGTATTTTATTAACTATTTTGGCAGCTTTAGGTGTCTCAGCCTTAATTGCCGTTAACCCTATAGCATTGCAAATTCTTCGCTTACTTGGTGGCGCTTATCTATTAAAGATGGGATGGGACTGCATGCGAACACAACCTGCCGATGCGCCGGAAGAGCTCACTAAAAGTAATAAAATGGCAGCAACGCTATACCGTCGTGCCGTGTTCACTAATTTACTTAACCCAAAAGCACTTATTTTCTTTGTTCTATTCTTGCCTCAATTTGTTTCGACTCACGTTGCTGCAACATCTGGCCAACAAATGTTAGTGCTTGGTTTGTTACTAAATGTATTAGGTTTACTGTTTAATTTATTCTTGGTCACCACTGTTGGCACGTTTGGTAAATCACTGTTGAAAAGTGAAAAATTCCGTGCAAATCAGCATAAATTTATGGGTTTGATCTTCTTTGTTTTAGCCATTTGGCTATTAGCATCCCAACTTCCAACACCTGTAACACACTAATTCCCCCCCCCTGTTTAGTAGCGTTACCTATTTTGGTGACGCTATCATCATTTTAAAAGTATTTGTCTGTTAACTATCAATAATGAAAATACACCTCTCATTTATGTCTATCTAATAGTGAAATATAAAATCCCTCACCATTTTCACCTTGAATTTCACCCTAAATATCCTCATATATCTTAATAATAAGTGTTGCGTACACTCTTTGATTCACTTCTTATTAATTAATGCGCAGACATAATATGCCCCATAACAAATTTGGCGCATTAAGGATTATTATGATTATTCATGTTGGTATTATCGATCAGGACCCTGTCCGTTTGATCACCCCTTTACTAGATGAAGCCGTTCCGGCTACAAAAATGATATTTATTGGTACTGAGCTTCAGCGAGAACAGTATGACCGCCTAGCGTCTATTTTGACGCCACGTAACATAGATGTTGATTTTTTTGTGATCCCTGACAGCATTAATATCACGCTGATTAGAAGCGAGATTCATCAACTCGCAGAAGATATTAAAGCAACAGGCTGCGAAGTTTGGTTTAACGCAAGTTGTGGTTTACGTCACCGTCTTCTTTCTGCTTACGAAGTTTTCCGCTCTTATCACTGGCCAATTTATGTTATCGAACCTTACAGTGATGAAATGTGCTGGTTGTTCCCAGCTGACCGTGAGCAACAACAGGTTCAAGACCGGATCCAAATTACCGACTATTTAACTATTTTCGGTGCCCGTTGCGAGCTTTCTGATAATCCTATGCCTGAATCACTTAACGATCAGCTTTGGGAGTTAGGTCAACGCTGGGCAAGTTCTGCACTTGAATTAGGTCCAGGCCTCGCAACCTTGAATTACCTCGCGACCACGTGCCGTAAAGAACAAGTTCTTCATGTTGAGCTGAGTGATAAACAGCAAGGCTACAAAGAGCTCGGCACATTGCTATCAGACTTAGAAGAAACAGGTTTAGCAACGTACCATGACGGTGTTTTAACCTTTAAACACGAAGAAGCTCGCCGTTTTGCAAATGGGGAATGGTTAGAAAACCTTGTTCATAGCACCGTTCGCGCTATTCAAAATGAACTGCCTACAATTCAAGATCACTCATTAGGTGTGCAGGTTTACCGTAAAATTGGTGAGCGTGAGGTACGTAATGAATTGGATGTTGCAACTATCGTTAATAATAAGCTGCATATCATTGAATGTAAGACGAAAGGTATGCGTGATGATGGTGACGATACACTCTACAAACTAGAATCACTACGTGACTTATTAGGTGGCTTACAAGCACGTGCGATGCTTGTCAGTTTCCGTCCCCTGCGTCATCACGATTTAGTTCGAGCACAAGATTTAGGCCTCGCGATTATTGGCCCTGATCAGTTAGGTGACTTACGCATCCATCTGTACGAGTGGCTAAAAGGTGCGGGTGGTGAAGATCACTCTCATAACCCAGCCTAAAGCATAACGTTACTATTTAAAAAGACCTCAATTGAGGTCTTTTTTATTCTCTGTTTATAACACGGTTACGCCACACCATGCCCTTTAGACGCTTCTAACAAGCGATACCATTGTTCATGAGTTAATTGTAACTGCTCGGCAGCAACTGCCGTTTTCACTCGCTCAATTTTACCCGTGCCCAATAGCAAAGCAGGACGTGTAGGCAGACGCATTAACCAAGCATAAATCACCTGATCAATAGAATCAGCATTGAGCTCTTGCTTTAATACATTTAATGTTTCACGTACTCGATGAGCCTGTTCTGAAGTCCTGTTATAAATATCACCCCCAGCTAAGCAAGACCACGCCATTGGTCGTACTCTATGCTGCTGTAGCTGCGCTAATGTACCGTCTTCAATCGCATCAGTATGTAATGGATTAATTTCAATTTGATTAGTGATCAGTGGAAACTCTACCCGAGATTGCAACAATGAAAATTCATCTTTTGAGAAATTCGACACCCCAAAATGTTTTACTTTTCCCGTCTGATGCAGTTGCTCAAAAGCGCTATTGATCTCATCAGCATCCATTAATAGATCAGGACGGTGAATCAGCAATATATCCAGTTGCTCGATACCTAAACGCTGTAAAGACCCCTCGACTGAAGCAAGAATATGGCTTGCTCGGCTATCGTAATACGCCACTTGCGACGTACCGTTGACCTCTTTACCGCCAACGATGCCGCATTTAGAAATAATCGTTAATTCATCACGAATACTTGGCTGTAATTGTAATGCTTCACCAAATAAAGATTCACACGCTGAGGCGCCATAAACAGGCGCATGATCAACAGACGTTACACCAAGTGCTACATGTTGCTTGATAAATGATAATCGCTGCTGCGCCGTCATTCCCCACTCAGCCATTCGCCAGTAACCTTGAATAAAGTTAGAGAACAAAGCGTCATTAAGTGGTTGTTGGTTCTTCTCAGTCATCTTTACATCCATCTTGTATTTATCGTCAGCACAATTTGCGCTCACCGAACGTAACACAGGGATACAATGACTAAAGTGACAGGTTTCAAAGAATGAGAATAGTTCGACATGCAGTTAATAGAGAAAAAGCACTGATAACAGTGCTTTTTCATAACTATCTAACTCGCAAATTAATCCGTTAATTTACTTTTCACTTCAGGATCACTGAAGATTTCAACTAATTGCTCTCGGTAGGCTCGAAGTACATTATTCTGTGGTGACTCATCACTTTTTTCTTCAATTACATCACGCCCTGCAATTTGTTTTTCTAAGATCTGCCCATCATTTACTTCATAAATTTTAACTAACGTATCAGTATCAAAATTAAAAGCAGACACCCAGTTTAAATTAATACTGAAAAACCATTCATTAATGTTTAATTGCATTAGTTTATCTGCTTGATTATCAGCTAATAACACCATGATATCACTATCACTTGCACCCGAAGGAACCTTAACAGCTTCAACATTCCAACCCTGTTTTTGTAAGCCATGTAAAATTCGATGCTCAAGAAAATCTGCTAATGTTTTCTCTTTATCGCCTTCTTCAGTCGCTAAAACTTGAGATACATGCCAATCCACGGGAATCCCAAAAGTCGCATGAGCTACACCAACAAAATCTTCTGGCTTGCCTTCTTTTACTCGCTCACGTTGGTCATTGACAGAAATTAATACTTTCTTCGTAACGTTATAGTTAGTATCTGGCGCTTGTTCATGTAAGGGAATAGGACTTACACAGCCAGTAATAAAGAACGTTACCAATAATAACAAAAAGTGCTTCATTTTAATCATGTCAACTTCCATCCTTAGATTTACAAGCAAAATAGAGCAAGCAAGTTAACATAGAGAAAAAAATATTTAAGTGATAATTATCATAACAGTAACAACTTTACTACGTCGTATTTTCAACTCAATTGATGATACCAACGGTAAGTACGTCGCAGTGTAAACATGGTTAACGCTAAATAATATGCCGCTAACACAATGGCAGGTAATGCATCACGATCGGACACACTGATGATGGAATACCCACAGTACACCACAATAATGGCAGGAATAATCAAGGCAGGTTTTACTGAAGAATAAAGATTAGTAGCCAGTAACACCACATGCGCTACTACCAAAATCAGTGGTAACGTAATCATTAAAAACCACAACATAATCAATCCCTTTCTTTAATCCGTAAGCATTACATCATAGCTCTGAACAAGAGTTAGGCCAATACATTGTGGTTGGGGAATGTGTAAGTAAAAGCAATGAAGCTACACCACTGCCCCCCATAAATTATCTAATTTCGCTAATGGTTGATGACTCTGTGCCGATAATTCCACATAACTGTGTACCAGCTTAATTTTGTGCTCATTAAAGTCATGTCCCCAAATATTTGGATCTGATAAGTCAAAATGTTGGGGTATTACCTTTTTTAGTCCTGACTCGGGTTTGCGATCATTAAGCTCTAACTGAATAAGCGATTGTTGTGCCGCTTGTTGCGCTAATTTTTTATGGCCCAGTTTATCGAGTAAAGATATTGCATGGGCATGAGTAATACCATGAAGTTTATCGCCAGCGAAAAAATGCTCATCATTATTATGGTAAATATCTTGTGTACTTCGCTCAACAGCAATAACACAATGTTGCTGAATATCTATCTCACCTTTATTTAATAAACTGGATGGCTGATATTGACGATAATCAGCTAAACCGTAATAACGTCCCCAATTATCATCCATACAATTAACAATTAGCTTAGCGATATTCGAAACCATACGCTGAGTAACAACAACGTTATTATTAGCGACAGCATTTAAAAATAATGCACCATATATGATCCCATGACCTGAATGACATAATTGCTGCGCGTTAAGTGCTATAGCATTTACAACTTCACTATAATCGGTTGTTTCAGGGCTATTGGATAATGGATTCATTAAATGCTGATTATCATCGGTAAACTGCACTAACATTGCTTGTAAACTCTTTGTAGATACATTGTTGAGTGCTCCGCCATTAAGTAATGCATCACCTGCCAATAATGCCGCCCCCGTATGCCCTTGAAACCATGCGGTACTGTCAACTTCCACCACATTGGCTAACGCTAACATCCCTTTATCAATAAACTGTTCCATTGTTTTCTCCTTGTTTTAATTTCTGTAATTTCGTCACCAACGAGATTGATATAATGCAAGGATAAAACCTCAAGTTATATTGAGGTCAAACGAATATTTAATACTACCGAATCAATCCAGATAACACGATAAAAGCGAACGATTACAACAGACTACAAGGTTACCTGAAATAACAAGTAGTTAAACAATCTAAATACTGTTCTGAAATTCATTGCATTAACATTATCTTACAGAAACCTCCAACATCCCTTTAGAGAATAATGTATTGTCCACGAAACAATTTGGAGGATAAATGAAATTAAAATTTGCACCTGTATTATTTGGCTTATTTGCCAGTCTATCTGCCCAGGCCTCAGAGCCACAAGCCTTTATTGGTGTTGGTATCAATGACGGTGTCAGTAGTATCAATAATCGCTGGGAATTTAATCCAAGTGTAAGGATCGGTGCTAACTTTAACGATTATCATAGACTATACAGCTACCTGGAATTTCAAAAGGATGCATACAATTTTGTCGCTTCTTATGATTACTTTATACCGCTAACTAATAGTAAGAATTGGCGTTTCTTTATTGGAGCCAGCTCAGGAATACAAATTGCAGAATCGAGCAAAGATGATCTTATTTTAGGCGCGCAAACAGGGATTAATTATCGAATCAATAAGAACTTTAATACTGAATTGGGGTACAGAGTTCATGATACAAGAAGTGTTTGGAAAGAGCGTAATATGTCGCAACTTGATACTTTCTATATCTCTCTAGACTTTGCCGTTTAATCTAAAAGTAATTTACTGGTCATGTCACAAGCCTATTTTATTTAAACCTTTTTATTCATGACAGTAAAAAATAAAGCCGATTTTTTATTCGGCTTCATTATAAATAGACTTACCTATTACTTAGCACTTCCTTTATAATCACTGAAAACTCATACATATAATTAAAATCATATTCTGAATCTAATAATTTATAGCAATACTCATTATTACTCTTTTTTAAAATTGCTCTATGAGAAATCAATCCTGTTGAAAATGAAAAATTAACATCAAATTCAATATCACCTTGTAATAAATAATCATCAAAACTTTGACTATAATAACTTATATATATTGGCTTTTTATCCTCTGAACAAACAATAGATTTTGTATTATCAATAAGATATGGCCCATAATTACCTTTACACTTAGTTCCAAACTCTTTATTAAGAAATTTAGCCAAACTCCATAAATTATACTCTAAATCCTGAAAACTTCTTTCTTGTATTTTCTTCTGTGAAATAAGCTCAGAATCAATTTGTTCAAATAATGATTTTTTTGTCACTGTACCAAATTTAAAAAAATCAACAATCCATCTTAACATTAGACTAAACCCAAAAAAACAACCTCAGCATTCTAACATTAAGAATTATATTGACTATTTATAACATATTATTTTGTTAAGTTTATCTCGTAAAAAACATAAAAAAGCCGCTCCTAAGAGCGGCTTTCTAATATAAACATTTAAGACTTAAATCTTATTCAGCCAGCATTTTACGTGCCGCTTCTACCACGATCTTAATTGATTTCGCTTCAGTTTCTTTTAGCGTTGCGTGATCAGGGATCTCTTTTTGTGTACGGTTAATAATAACACCTGCGACACAACCTGCACGTAAACCAGAGCTTGCACACATGGTTAATAGTGTTGCTGACTCCATTTCAAAGTTAAGCACGCCCATTTCTTGCCACTCTTTCATTGAGCCTTGGAAACGACGAACTACGCGACCTGAGAATGTGTCGTAACGCTCTTGACCTGGGTAGAATGTATCACTTGATGCTGTTACACCCGTGTGTACTACAGCATGCTCATCATCACATGCTTGCTTCATTGCCGTTGCAACACCAAAATCAGCAACAGCTGGGAATTCCATAGGGGCGAAGTGCAGACTTGCACCATCTAAACGCACTGAGCCTGTCGTTACAATCATATCGCCTGGGTTAATGTTAGGCTGAATTGCGCCTGTTGTACCTACACGTAGGAAAGTGGTTACACCTAACTGTGCTAATTCTTCAACAGCAATAGAGGTTGATGGACCACCGATACCCGTTGAACACACAACCACTGATTTACCGTCTAATTTAGCGCGAAATACAGTGTACTCACGAGAGCTTGCTAAAAACTCAGGGTTATCCATTAAGTTTGCAATTTTCTCAACACGTGCTGGATCACCGGGAATAATCGCTAATTCTGCACCATTAAGATCAGCTTTATTAACACCTAAGTGGAAGACTTTATTATCAGACATAATGTTACCCTTTAATTTAAACAGCTCTGTTGTAGGTTCAGAGTGATTCTTATGAGTTATTACTATTTTAATCAATTTTTTGATAGAAAGAGTCAAACATACTGCAACATGCTCTATCAAAAACATGTGGTAACAATAACCAATGATTCAATTACTTTTAGTGAGCATGGTCACACCAATAAAAAGCAATTGAAAAATATGTTACATAAAAGTCTGATATTAATCACGCGAAAACGATATCTTATTGCCGGAATCACAAAAATTCGTTTTCTCGCGCATGTACTCTTTACTCTGTTTACCTGCCTTATAGCGAAAAAAAACGGCATGATAAACAATACATCATTGTTCGTATCATGCCGTTTAGACTAATCACTAATCACTAATGCTCAGAGCGATTAGTTTTTACTTTTCGCTTTGCGGTTTAAAGCGTAATAAACGTAATGCATTCAGTGTTACTAACGCTGTTGCGCCACTGTCTGCAAGTACTGCAACCCAAAGCCCTGTAAAACCAAATAAGGTTGTAACAAGGAACACCGCTTTTAAACCTAATGCTAAGCTGATGTTTTGACGAATATTACTCAATGTCGCACGAGACAATTCAATCATCACTGGCAATTCTGAAACTCGGTTATGGGTAATTGCTGCATCGGCAGTTTCTAATGCTACATCTGTACCACCGCCCATCGCCACACCAATTGTTGCTGTTTTCATTGCTGGTGCATCGTTAATACCATCACCCACCATGGCAACAGAATGTAGCTCACTTAACTTGCGTACTTCTGTCACTTTATCTTCAGGTAATAGCCCTGCACGAAAATCAATATTAATTTCTTTAGCAATCGCAGCTGCTGCTCGTGGGTTATCACCCGTCAGCATCACTGAGTTCACGCCAATGCTTTTCAGCTTAGTGATCGCTTCTAAAGCATCACTGCGTAAATTATCACGCCATGCAACTAAACCCACCGCTTGCTGATTACGAACGGCAACCACCAGCGTTTTCCCTTCGCTTTCTAGATCTAACGCTTGCTGTTGCTGGTTATCCGTTAGCACAATGTGCTCTGGTAGGCGATCGGCAGCACATAACATAAAGTTATCGCCTTCGGTAACACCTTGAATACCGCGGCCAGCTAGTGCTTCACGATTTTCTGCTTCAACAACAGATAATGATTTTTCTCGAGCAAGGTTAACCACAGCCGTTGCTAGTGGGTGTAACGAACCGGATTCAACAGCGGCTGCTTGACGTAATAATTGATCGGGATTGTTATCCCAGCTAATTAAATCCGTCACGACAGGTTTACCTTCCGTTAGCGTACCTGTTTTATCAAACGCGACAGTTTCAACATGACCAAGCTGTTCTAATGCTGCACCACCTTTGATTAATGCACCGCGACGCGCTGCTGCCGCTAAACCTGAAGTGATCGCTGCTGGCGTTGAAATAACAAGTGCACAAGGACAGGCAATAAGTAATAGTGCTAGACCTTTATAAATCCACTCATCCCATGATTGACCAAATACAAGCGGCGGAATAATGATAACAAGTGTTGCTAATAGCATCATTGCTGGAGTGTACCAGCGGCTGAATTTATCAATAAAACGTTCGAGCGGTGCTTTACGTGATTCTGCATCTTCAATGAGATGAAGAATACGGTCGATCGCATTTTCACCTTGCGCAGAGACAATCGTTAATCGAACAACTTTGTCTGATGCCATGCTACCAGCCATGACTTTCTGGCCCGGTGTTCTTTCAACAGGCACAGATTCCCCTGTTAGTGCGCTTTCATCAAAACTCGCAACCACATCTAAAACTTGGCCGTCAGCAGGTAAACGCTCGCCGGGTACAACTTCAATCACATCACCAGGTTTTAATTCGCTTGCTGGAACTTTTTTCTTCTCACCGTTTGGCAGCACAACATTGGCATCTTCAGGCACCAAGTCCATTAACGCTTTTACACCACTTCGTGCACGTGATGCGGCATACCCTTCTAATTGCTCACCAATTAAAAACAGTAAAATCACCATTGCCGCTTCTGCGGTTTCCCCTAAGTACAATGCACCAATAGCCGCAATACTCATTAGGGTTTCAATCGAGAATGGTGAACCTGATTTACCTAAGCTAATGGCTTTTTTCACAATCGGTACTAAGCCAACAATTGTGGTTAAAGTAAATGCCGCTAAACCCCATGAATGTGACACTTTATCAATTAAGAAAGAGGCAATCATCATTGCCGCAATCACAAGGACTTCTAAGTGTTCTTGAATAAATGATTTTTTTGGTAACGCTTCAGCCGCAGCAGCATTAGAAACTAAGGTAAAACCCGTTGCCTGTGCTTTATCTTCAATCTGTTTTTTTAATTTATTGTTATCAGCTTGCTGATTGGCTTGCATGTTGACGATGAGCTTTTCCGTCGCAAACATCACTTTTGCCGTTTCAACTTCAGCAAGACTTGAAATTGATTTTTCCAATTTAGCCGCGCAGCTTGGACAATCCATGCCAATCACTTTCCAGCTAAATGTTTGACCATGAGCCGATTGTGCTAAAGACGCTTCAATCGCTTGATCTTGTTCTTTTGATGAGGTTGACGTTGAACAACAACTTTTTACTGAAGATGAATGACTTGAGTCGTCATGTCCTGAATGCTGGTGCTCTGACTCTACGTGCGCGTGTTGAGAAGCGATTTCAGTGTCTGATGGACCAATAGAAGATACTGTAAAGGTTGATGGTTTTTTATTTGGATGGATGGCATCTATTGCTGATAGTTTTGCAGCGTTAAGTGCTGTGTCACTTTTAGATGAGCAGCAGGAAGCAGGGCCGTCGGTATCAGATTCACCACACCCTTCGGTGTGTTTTTGCACACTCTCAGAAGGGGTTGATGAACAGCATGTCGCTGACTCACAAGATTCAACTGTCACTGTGGCTTTGGTTACTGCCGTTGGTTTTGCAGCATGAACATGCATTTTTTTATTATTACATTGAGCACACATAATCATTCTCCTTGAGTGCTTTGATTATCTGTAACTAATATAAACCTTGGAGTAATGTCTAAGGTCAATAAAAAAAGCCAAACTTTTATCGTTTGGCTTTGGCAATCAATTTCTACTACGCATACCTAACGTAATCGACGTAGTACCGTTGTGTTGTCTAACACCTCACCCCAGGCTTGGTAATCGAACCCCATATCGAAAATGTATTCCGTAAGCAATGTTCTAACGCAATTAACCAACGAGTCTGCATCCCACGGCTTGTCAAAGTAACTTTCAATACGTGCTTGGTTAATCGCGGCAATAGTATCTTGATGAGTTGCTTGCCCTGTCAGTAATACTTTTTTAGTTTTGATAAAACGGCTATCGTGGGTCACATCAGTCAGTAGCTCTACGCCATTTTTACCCGGCATGATATGATCTGAAATAACGACACCAATATAATGCCCTTCTGCATCTAACTCATCCATCAAAACTAAGGCTTCATCACCAGAATCACACTCTTCTATCATAAAAGCCGATTGTAATGGTGACAGATCTTTTAATACCGCATTTAACACTTCTGGTTGATCATCAACACAGATAACGACTATTTTTTCCATAACTCATCCCTTAGAGTGTCGGTAACTTGATCCTAAACGTGGTGCGTTCTTCATCACTTTTAACCACGACCGTACCGTCATAACTTTGTATGATCCGTTGTACAATTGATAAGCCCAAACCTAAGCCAAACGATAATCCCCCTTTTTTGGTCGTAAAATTAGGTTGAAATATTTTTCGTCGTGTCGGCTCATCAATCATCGGCCCATTATTAGTAATAGTGACTAAGATTTTTTGCTTTACATGTCGAGTCACAATTTCAATTTTCGGTGATGCTGTATTCTCCATAGCATCACAGGCATTTTTAATCAGATTAATCCATACCTGCACTAACTCTGTTGAACTCGCATTAATCGGTGGCAAGACTGCGGGGCGCAATACCACTTCAACAGGGCGTAGATTGCTTTGTAGTAAAGCTAGCGATTTGTGTAAGGTTTCATTGATATCAACATCGTTTTGCCGCACATGATCGCTGCCCCCTAATTGCTTTACCGACTTGACGATACTGGCAGAATGTTTAGCCGCTAAGCGCATATCGCGTAAATCACGTCCATAATCCCAATAGCGTAATGCTTCATCTAGCTGAGTGAACCATTGCTTAGGAACATCACCTTGCGGAATAGCTTTCGCTAATGTTTTTGCTTGCTCACGAGTCAAATTATGTTGCTTGATTAACGCCTTTGCTCGTTCTCGTACCTGTTGCGATCCTGTGGTCTGCCCAACGTTAATTCCTTGGAGCATAAATTCAAGCATCTCGGGTTTGCTTGTTGAAATAGAATCAATAATATTGGTTTGAAGATTTTCTGTTTTGCTACTGAGAACGCCTATCGCATTATTCAGTTCATGGGCAATACCCGCCGCAAGTTGTCCAAGAGTTGTCATCTGTTCAGTCGCATAAAGCTTTTGCAGTGCTTTTTCTTTTTCAAGCGCTTCCATACCAGTAAGCATTTGTCGACGAGCAAGTTCATGAACCATGACAGGCATAAACTGCTCAGTCATAGAGCCATATGTTTCTGGATCTTCCACTGGGGTTAGCAAATCAATCCAAGCAATTTCACTGTCTTTTTCTGCGACCACCGTCGTTGATGCCATTAATGTTTGCGCAAAAAAACTATGCACGCCAAAGAACATGCCTTCTTTGACGACAAACACTTTTGCACTTAAGCCATTCTCTTTATTTTTAAGATACCCAGACAATTCACCACTTTTTACCCAGTAAAGTTTGTCGTTATAGTCATTCTGGCGCAGCACATGCGTACCTGATGTAACAGACATCGTACGCGCAGAATCGCGAAAATACGTATCAATAATCCGCTTTAAGGCTTTTGGTTGAACCATGAACGTGTCCTTGTCTATAGGCAATAGCATTAATGCTTAAATATGGCCAATCACATGCAATAACCCAATCATAGCAAAGCTAAGTGCGACACCGACGACACCAATAATCACCCCTACTTTTGCCATTTGATTACTTTCAACATGCCCCGTTGCATGAGCTAATGCGTTGGGCGGCGTACTAATTGGTAGCGACATACCCAAAGAGGCCGCGAACGTCACCACAAGAATTAATGTTACTTCACCACCAAGTGGTACCAACGACGACATGGACATACCCAGTGCAGCCATAATAGGCATCAGTAAATTCGCAGTTGCGGTATGAGACATAAAATTCGCCATCACTAAACATAACATCGCCGCGCCCACCAGCACCAAGTACGGCGAGAAGCTATCAAACGGAATGCTATTGACCACCAGTTGAGCCAGCCCCGTTTTATCAAGTGCTAAACCCAGCGCAATACCGCCAGAGACTAACCACAGCACATCCCAAGAAATCTTTTTCAAATCTTCTTTATTGATAATGCCGGTTAACGAGAAAATAGCGACAGGAATAAGTGCCACAGTATACGAGTTCATACCATGTACTGATCCCATTAACCAAAGTACTATCGTTAATGCAAAAGTGATGTAAACCGTTATTGCTTTTGGTGTTTTAAGAAACTTACCTTGGATCGTTAATTCAATTTTGTCCTGTTTTGCTGGATAAATTGCATTAATTAAAAACCATGAAAAAACCAATAAAACCGCAACAAATGGCACGCCAAAAAACATCCACTCGCCAAAAGTGATCATGTTATCTTCTGATAGGTATTTAAGTGCAATCGCATTTGGCGGTGTACCAATTGGGGTACCAATGCCACCAATATTGGCAGCAACAGGTACACATAATGCAAACGCAATTTTACCCGGATCTTTCGATCCAAAAAGTGCAATGACTGGCGCTAATATAGAAAGCATCATCGCTGTCGTGGCGGTATTTGACATGAACATTGAGAAAGTGGCAGTGATTAGCATTAAACCAAACATCACATATTTAGGTTGATGTCCAAACGGCTTAAGTAATACTCGCGCTAAGTTTACATCTAAACGGTATTTAGTTGCCGCCATTGCAAGGAAGAAGCCCCCCAAAAACAACATGATGATTGGGCTAGCAAAGGTAGCCATAATGGCGTTGTAATCCAGTAACTCACCAAAGTGTGGCTGACCATGATCAATACGAAACTGATATAGTCCTTTATTTGAAAGTAATAACAGCTCTAAAACAATGATCACAACAGAGGTAGCATAAATGGGGATAGGTTCGAGCACCCAACACAGTGCTGCTAATAGAAAGATAGCAATAACCCGTTGCTGAATCACAGTTAACCCTTCAATGGGAAACGCAGAAGCCGGTAATAATAAAATAATTAAAGGCAGTAAAATCGGTATGATGTAACGAAGACTTTGACGCATATAGCATTATTCCCTTAACAATAACTACGCCATCACCTTTTTTATTCCGAATATAAAAGATGAAGTTGAGTGTCTTAATCAAGATGCTATTCTTTGTAACTTTGCGAGATAAAGATTGAACATCTCGATATAACACCCTGATTAGATGCAAGGTTATTTTGTAATGCTAATCGGTTAATTTCACAGCGTTAGATCAATAAAGCGATGAAATTAAAGTTTTCTTACAGAAAATTCAACGGCTAGATGCGACGTTTTATAGCCCTAATCAAACAAGAAGATACATAAACTATGCCCTGAATCACAGATACTATTAATATGGTAATTCAGAGCATATTTATTATTTGTTTTTTTCAGCTTTTACATCATCGTCGAGGTGCTCACTATTCAGTGCTTCTTCCAGTACCCCTTCGGTTCCCATATATGTACGAGATGAGCAGAACGGTGTCACTGGCACAGATGGCGTTAATATTTCATTATCGGCCACGTCTTGATGTTCATGCGCTAAACCCATTTTCTTCACTTGTTTTAATACCAAGTAAAAACCCAGTAAACCAAAGACAACAGAGCCAACCGCTTGACCGATTAACACCCCGCTCGCACCTGCAAGGTGTCCGCCAATAAGTACAAACGGGATCGTACCTATTGTTGCTTTCCCCATGTTCAATGCCGTTGACCATGTAGGGCGATTAAGGTTATTAAATGCCGCATTGGCAACAAAGAGTGCGCCATTAAAAATAAAGGTCACCGCGATGAAGGTACAGAACACACCAACAATTTCTGCGGCATCTCCCGTTAAACTAAAGATAGCAATGAGCTGGTTTTGCCCTAGCCATAAAACGATAGACACGAAAACGCAATATATCGCCGTAAAGAGCATTGCATCACGTAGAATTTGTTGAATACGATCCCAGCGTTCCGCACCAAAGTTTTGCCCAATGATAGGGCCAACGGCACCTGATAACGAAAAGATTAAAGCAAAGCAAACTGGCATAATACGCCCAATAACGGCATAACCTGCCACAAAGCTCTCGCCAAATTGCGCGATATTACTGGTAACGACCGCATTACCGATAGGCGTCGCAGTATTAGTTAAGATGGCAGGAAACGCAATTTTAGCAATGGTTGGCATCGCTAGTTTAAACTGAGAAAAATCAGGTTTTGCTAATAATTGATGTTTATAAATTACAACATATAACGAGAAAAGGGTCACAGCTAGGCGCGCAATAACTGAAGATATCGCAGCCCCTTGCATCCCCATTGAAAATCCAAAAATAAATAATGGATCAAGTACTGCATTAACACCACCACCAATCAGCGTTGCCATCATTGAACGACGAGCATCACCCACACCACGCATTGCAGCGCCTGCCGCCATAGATACCGCCATTAACGGTGCGCTTGGCAGTAGAATAACCAGATACTGGCTAGCGGCTTCTGCGACATATCCTTTTGCGCCAATTGCATCAAGTAATAAGGGCAAATTCCACAGCATCGCTGCAACCATTACAATGCTAATAAAGACAGCAAACAACATCACATTTGTCGCCATACTTTTGGCTTGTTCTCGATCGTTTTTACCTAAAGCGCGCGAGACAAGTGCGCCAGCTGCAATGGATGTCCCTATCGATATAGAGGTAGAAAAGAAGACTAACGTACCAGCAAAACCAATAGCCGCTGCCAGTTCCACTTCACCCAACAGGCTAATGAAAAACATATCTAATAAATCAACCAAAAACAGCGCCATCAAGCCGATTGCACCCGTTCCAGACATCACAACAATGTGACGCATTGGTGAGCCTGTAACAAATTTAGCTTGTTGGTTTTCTGTTATTTCTGTTGATGAGTGCTGTTTCACTAAAACCTCTATACCTTATAAAACGGCTCGAATATCCATATTTACAACCAAAAAAATAAAGGCGCTAATTAGCGCCTCTACATAATCGAATAATACTTAAATATATAGCATTAAAGTGGATGTTTAAAGCTATCCCCTATTTGAGTACTGATAGCGGTAAGTACATCACGACGGGTTATCACACCCAGTAATTGCCCATTATCAACCACGGGATAAATCTTAGGTTTTTGCCCCGTCATAATTTGTGCTAACTCAATAATTGAATCATCACTTGATACCGTTAATACATCATCTCGCATACAATCTTTGACAGTATGAGAGTCTTGGCAGTGATAACCGACTTTCAATAATGTATGGATCATATCTTGTTCAGATAAAAAACCGATAACCTGCTTGTATTCATTGATAACAGGCCCACCAATTTGCTTTGCTGTCAACAACTTGTCTAGCGCTACAGATAATGACATTGATTCACTGAATGTCACTGGGCGGACGTTCATATAATCTTTTACTTTTAATGATTCCATGTATCCCCCAAATTACCTTTGAGTATATTCACCTGACAAGCTTTATGGTTATTGTTGATAGCTAAAAACCTGTCCCTTATTAAAGTTAAGTCTATTTCTTCAAATTTACTAAATTAGAATTTATATTTTTATCAACGGTTAAGGGTATTTGACTCATAATTAATACATTGATACAAAAAAGCGCCTCAAAATTAGAGACGCTTTCACATTAAGCCAATGTTTCTGATTAATGCATCATCAGCATAGACAGCATTGCTAGCGGGATTTTCAAGCCTGAACCAAAGACAAGCTGTGAGCCTTCCACTTTTACAGTTAATTTATAGCTATTTTGATCTTCTGTAATAATCTTCTGTTGCAGTAACTCTGGCACTTTCGCTGCAAGCTGTGGTTCATTAGACACAAAAGCTTTTGGCATTGAGATATTAATGTTACCCACCAATTTATTTGGTAATGCAGCTAAGTTTTCAGACGCACGTGCTAAGCCCGGTTTAAGCTCAAGTAAAAGAGAGGCATTCACTTTGCCTTGATCGGTCATCATGCTGAGATCAGATAAATCAACAGTAGCACCTTTAGCGACTAATAAATCTAGAGCAAGCATTGCATCTTGCATCTGCGCTTGTTGCTGCTCTGCTGTTGTAGACTCTTCCATAACAGCTAAACGACTAATCGCTTTATAGTTAAGATCTTTCAATGCCAGTGCAAAATTGAAATCTGTATATTGCTGACCATCAAGGGTCACAATTTTCTTAATTGAAATATTATTCGTATTCGTTACTTGCTGTGTTTCGTCTGTCGGTGTTTTTTCATCTTTCGGCTGACTTAACGCATTTTTCATCATCACACTCATGCCTTCTAACTCAACATGATGCTGATTATCTGCCGATGCGAAATTTGCTTTACCTAAATTGAATGTCTGATCACCAATCCAGAAACTACCCTGCATTTGACCACTACCTTGACCTGCAAAGGTATTCACTTGCATAGTTTCGCCACTATCAGTTTTCACATCTAAAGAGGGTAACGTATAGTTGAAATCACCTGCACCATCCGCATTTGCACTCCCCGTCAACACAAAAGCTTGGCTTTTTACAAATGCGCCCGACTGATTATAATTAATCGGATTAATCGTCATCGTAAAATCGGTATTTCCCGTTAAAGAGGAGTCTGTCACTAAGGTTACCGGTTGAACATTTTTGCCCCAAATACTACTGATCAACGGCGCGACTTGTTTATCAATTTCTAATTCACTGCTCGACTTAACGCCTAAAAATCCGTTTTGAATATGATGCTTAACTAACCACGTGGTGGGTAAGCCTTCTTCTTCAAATGTTGCTTTTAAGCTATCTTTTAATTCAATACGAGAAACTGCATCAGAAGAAAGATAACCGCGTTCAAAACTTTGATTCGTAATGGTCATATAAGGGCTGTGATAATTTTTAATGGCCCCCATATATAAACTTTGACCTATTTGTCCTGTGGCTAATGGCCAACAAAGGATCACGGCAACCGCACCCGCTCCTGCTGCAACGTTCTTCAACAACATATTGAATCCTAATTAATAAATTTAAGTGCAAACATATGACTATATCATCAACTTTTTAAAGGGTTGACGTCAACTAGAACTCACTGATAACGAAAAAAACAGATCATCCTTGCAATGTCTATTTTTGATACTTTTCCTATCAATACCAGAGTATTTTGATATGGTATTAACAGCACAGAATATAATAATGAATAAATAAGGTAATTTAGTCTTATGAAAATAGCTCTATTTAGCTCAAAAAAGTACGACCAAGAATCTTTTTCTAAAGTAAATAAATCCTTTAGCCATGATATTACTTACTTCGATTTCCCGCTGAATCTACAAACAGCGAAAATGAGTGAAGGGTTTGATGCTGTTTGTGCATTTGTTAATGATGATCTTAGTGCGCCAGTCTTAAAGTGTTTAGCGAAACAAGGGGTTAAAGTCATTGCGATGCGCTGTGCAGGCTACGATCTTGTTGATTTAGAGGAAGCCAAAAAGTTAGGGCTACAAATTGTACGTGTTCCCGCTTATTCACCCGAGTCTATTGCAGAGCATACCTTGGGCTTAATGTTGAGCCTTAATCGCCATATTCATCGTGCTTATCAACGCACGCGTGATGCCAATTTTTCGCTTGATGGCCTAACCGGTTATAACTTCCACGGTAAAACCGTTGGTGTTGTGGGTACGGGGAAAATTGGCTTAGCTACGATTCGTATTTTAAAAGGCTTTGGCATGAATATTCTAGCCTTTGACCCATACCCAAATCCTGCTGCGATTGAATTAGGGGTAACTTATACTAGCCTTGATGAAATCTATCGTTTATCGGATGTAATTACTCTGCACTGTCCGATGTCGAAGGAAAACTATCATATGTTAAATCAACACGCCTTTGACAAAATGAAAGATGGCGTAATGATCATTAATACCAGTCGTGGTGGTTTAATTAAATCAAGTGATGCTATTGAAGCGTTAAAATCACAACGTATTGGTGCGTTGGGTGTCGATGTATATGAAAATGAGAAAGATTTATTCTTCCAAGATAAGTCGAATGATGTGATTCAAGATGATGTATTTCGTCGTTTATCATCTTGCCACAACGTACTTTTCACTGGACACCAAGCCTTTTTAACAGAAGAAGCTTTGGGCAATATTGCTGAAACTACGCTGCAAAATCTGTCTGATTTTGATCAAGGTAAAGTATCAGGAAATGAAGTGTTAGATTAATAAATAATGCCGCTAAATATAAAAATTTAGCGGCATTTTTATTTATGAAATTGATTTAAATAAATAATATTTAGCAGATCTTAACCAATCTCACTGAATAACCAATCACTAAAAGCTTTTATTTTAGGGGTATTTTGCATGTTATGTCGACACACGACATAATAACTAAAAGGTGAAGGCGCCATCATATCAAAAGGTGTAACTAGCCGTTTTTCCACTAACCTTTCAGCAATAAATGAGTGCCTCCCCATGGCAACACCGATCCCGCATTCAGCCGCTTGTAAAGCCAAATCGGAACGATCAAATGTACATTCCGATTCAGGTAATTGCGTACCGTATTGCTCTGCCCATAGCTGCCATTCATCATTCCGCCCAGCTCTAGCCCATGGCGCAGCATCATGGAGTAATAAACATTGCATTAAACCTTCAGGGTTATCATAAAGATCATTTGTAATAGCATAATCATGGCTACAAACGGGCTGCATCGCTTCATCCATTAATTTACACGAATGCAAACCTTGATATTCCCCTTTACCAAAATAAATCGCGCAATCAAAACTTTCCGTTTGAAAATCAACAAGTTCATTACGGGTTCGCAAATGAATACGTAGCATGGGATAAAGATCTATAAAGGATTTTAAGCGGGGTAATAACCAAGTTTGAGCAAACGTTGGGGGTACAGAAATATTTATATCGCCGCTTAACTCAACATTTTTCAAATCACGTATTTCGTGTGCAATATCGCCAAAGTTCGCAGCTAGCACTTGTTTTAAACGAAATCCCTCATCTGTGAGGATGAGCTTGCGGGGCTGGCGAATAAACAGCTGGACGCCTAATGCTTCTTCAAGGTTTTTAATTTTATGGCTAACTGCACTTTGAGTTAAAAATAGAACTTCAGCAGCACGTGTGAAGCTCATTTGTTCAGCTGCGATAAGAAAACAGTGTAAACCAGAAAGTACAGAACCAGAAAGGTTAGAAAGTTGCATAATACCGCCACATTAAAAATCTAGTAGCAAGCATAACAAGAAAATGATCGGGGCTCAGCTATAAATACTACTCCCCGAATAACGTCAATTAATTAGTTGTACTACGGTATTGCTCAAGCAAGCCTGATTTATACTCGTCAGTTAATAACTGCCAGTGACATCCTTTGACAGCACCAGCAAAAATCCATAACAAATTACGATTGACTTCTTCTCCATGGTGTTCGCATACTTTGCGATAAACATTGACTGCACCCAACTCTAGAAAAGTAGATACATCTAATACACCCGTTCGTTTCACCATTCTTTCAAGCGTTAATCGCATATTGGGTAAATCACGTAAACGTTTATTCGCACCAGACTGTTTAAATGCCTTATCTTTACATGAAAACTCAATCGATTTAGCGACCAATTGATTACAAACCTGCGGATCTTTTTCAAAAAGATCTCTTATTTCGTAATAATTAACTGTTGCCGTTTTGCTTTTCTTTATATGTTTAAATTTCGCACAACCTAACATTATTAACTCAGGATCCAGTTTTTCGCCACCTCGAATATACATAGACGCCGGTGTAACTATCGCAAACATCGCACCGTCTATAAATACTCCAGTTCCACCAAACATGGATCGTTTTTCTTGTTCTCCGAATTTGTTTAAATAATTTAAATAATCTTCCTTTGGTGATGTCACAACTAATTCTCCATAATGTGGTGATAATCAATTATTCCAAACACGTCAAATAACCTAGCCAAACAATAGATTAGATTGTTAATTATTCGACAGAGCAATTGTATGCTCTTAAGCATTGTAGATTAAATAAGCAGCAGCCAAAGATGAGATTACTCGCATATTTTTTGTCGCAAAATAATGTAATCAAACTAGATTTGCAGCATTTATCACGCAAGAATCAATAATGAATTGCATATCTATCATCATTATTATCAGCACCGACTATCTTTAAGGTATTTACAGCAAAAAGAGTATGCTCTGGAGATATGAAAAAAATCCCATTGTTCCCATATGCAAACCACATTCTTCCCGATGGAAGGACACAACTAAAAATTGCACAAGCTCGTCATATTCGTATGGTGAAAGAAGCCCTTATTTCTAAAAAAGGGTTTGTCATGGCAATGATAGATAACGAACGTGAGCACAGTGAAATTAAAGATGTTCCTGCATTAAGTACGCACGTTAAAATTATTGACTTCAACCGACTCGAAGGCGATTTATTGGGTATTACGGTAGAAGGTATCGATCTTCTAAAAATAGAACAAATTAAGATTGAGGATGATAAGCTTTTGGTTGCTGAATGTATGCCTGTTAGCACTTGGGCCCCCTCTAAAACGACAACGAGTAACCAGTGTTTAGCTCAACGATTAAAGCAACTTTATTCTTCTCAACCAGAAATGGAAAGTTTATATCCAACACCATTGTTTGATGATATGACGTGGGTCTGTCAACGCTGGTTAGAAGTTCTACCAATAGAAGTAAAATATAAGCAAATGCTGATTCATCAAAAAACGCCTAATCTGGCCATTCGTTTTTTAATAAAGTTACTTCAAGATAAAAATTTAAACCATTAGTGGGATTAATATCAGTTCTTTATTCATTTATAACCTACTCACTTCAAATAAATTACGTGATAAACTACTCGATAAGGCTATGAAACGATAGAATTTGATTATTACTTTATAAGATTAGTTTTACATGTCGCATTTATCTTTTTTTTGGTTAAAACATAGCCGTGATCATCAAATAAAAGCGTTGGAATCTGAGTTTTGTAACTTAGTAAAACAATCTGCGCAGCAAAATAAGCTGGAGCTTCCTCCAATCCCTGATGTGCTAATGAAGCTACATCAGTTATGTAATGATGATGAAAGCACCATTCATGACGTGGCTGATTTACTACTTGATGATCCCGTTTTAACCGCTACCATTATTCGAACATCTAATACGGTATTATTTAACCGCCGTAATGTTGTCTGTAACGATCTTCTTACTGCGGTCTCTCGCCTTGGATTGTTACGGGTCCGTGATATCGCCACCGCTCAAGCAGTTGCCGAATTACGAAAAGTAAAAACTGAAAACTTCGCGTGTAATCAACTGCTCAGCCAAAGTGCGATTCGCTCACGCCAATTTGCAGGTACGATGGCTCTGATTTGTCAAAGCTTGATAAAGCACAGTGACACCCCCTTAAAAATAGAACCAGAAAAAGCGTTATTAACAGGCTTGCTCGCTGATATTGGTATCTTTAGTTTAATCTACGAATATCTTAATTATATTGAAAACGATAATTACCTAGATATCGATATTGCCAAATATATTTTCAAAGAAACCTGCATGAAAACAAGTTTGATCGTATTAAAAGAATGGGGATTTGATAATGATTATCTTGAAATCGCCTCTAATAAACGACAGCCTTATGGAGAGAATAACGATACGTTGAGTTATCTTGATATCGCCCGTATGGCACACCATTTATTGTTATTTAAGAATAACGATGATGCTATCGACGAAAATGATGTTGAGCTTGACCTTGTAGGAGCTGAAGTTATGTATGAATTGACTAATTTACCTACTCACGAATTTAATCAACGAGTGAAAAACATCGTTCGTGAAAGTGGATTCTGACCTAATCCCCACCCCCTTCTTTTTTTCTTACTTAAAAAGAAGGGGAAACATCCATCTATAAGCCCCCCACTTGCCTATATACTCCTTCTTTATCGCTGTGTTACATTCACTTTCTGTTAAAAATATAAATAAATGAATTCATTATTGCTGGTTATTTTGTGTTATTGAACCAAATCCTCTAGCAAATAAATTACTCACCCTCTGAATATATTTAAGGACTAATATGTTGTCTGGGATTTTACTTATCTTTTTGCCGCTTATTATTGGCTACCTCATCCCTATTCATAATAAAAAGCACCTCGATTTTATTAATGCTCAAACTAGCCGCTTAGTCTTGGTCATTTTGACATTAATGGGATTAAGCTTAGCTGCGCTAGATAATCTCAGCCAAAACTTAAACCAAATCCTTATCTACACCATGACATTTTTCATCTCAATCAGTGTATGTAACCTTGCTGCACTCCCTTTTTTAGACCGTTTATGGCCAACACAAACGTTTGATGGACACCATCATTTACCGATGGCAAAAATGATGATGGAATCGGTTAAATTGGTTTTTGTTGTTGCAGCAGGGTTGATCGTAGGTCTATTACTCAATGTCGATTTGTCATGGGTTGATCAAGCTAGTGAAGCTATTTTATTACTATTACTGTTTTTTATTGGCATCCAATTACGTAATAGTGGTATGACCTTAAAACAAATAGTGCTCAATAAAAAAGGGATGATTATAGCTGCGGTTATTATTAGCACATCTTTTCTTGGTGGGATCATCGCTGCATTTATTCTCGATATTCCACTTAACCATGGCTTGGCTATGGCATCGGGATTTGGTTGGTATTCTCTCACGGGTATTTTAATTGGCGACGGTTTAGGAAGTGTATTTGGTGGTGCCGCTTTTCTTAACGAGCTACTACGTGAAATACTTGCGCTAATATTAATCCCACTCCTTATCCATCGTTATCCCAATACAGCTATTGGTTATGCTGGGGCAACTGCTATGGATTTCACCCTCCCCGTCATTCAAAGTACAGGAGGTGTGCGCTGTGTACCTATCGCTATTGTCAGTGGCTTTATTCTTAGCCTGTTAGTCCCCGTTTTCATTTTATTCTTCTTATCACTATAACTGTGATAAAAAAAAACCGCAGTTTTCACTGCGGTTTTTATTTATCGCTCTACCACTGTTGTATGATTTTTTTTGTCATGCCAAGGTGGATTGGTAAACGTAAGATATTGCACACCAGCATAGAGGGGATATAATCCTAATGTAGCAATACATAGATAAATCTTATCAAACTCACGCTTTAAATAACGTTGCTTTGTTAGCAGCTCATCATCGCTAGATATCACTTTCACACTTAACAAAGCACGTGATAGTGAAGTGCCGAGTAACCGATAACACAACCAGTGATACCCCATAAAGACACCAATAAATAAAGCCATGATGCCGATAATTAACAGTAACAATACTGGTAGCGCCATCGTATCGTTAAGTGATAACGATACTCCTGCACCATTGGTAATATAACCAACCACTGCAAGGAAGATATCTTTGACGATCATTGCAAACATCTGCACGATAGCCATATCAATCATAAATGTACCGACACGTCTGTATTTCAACGAAAAGCTGCTCATTGCCTAATTACTTACCAAGTTTTGAATTGATTTGAGCTTTAAATCCAGCCGCTTGTGCACCGTAGATAGCTTGGATACCCGTACCACCGACTTTTACTAAGCCTTTAGCACCTAAGTTCTCAGTCCAGTATTTATTATCTTTAACAAGCTCACCGTCTTTAACTGTGATACGTAAACGCGTAATACATGCATCAACGTCAACGATGTTATCTTTACCGCCTAGCGCTTCGATCATTTCATCGATTTGGCTGTCATCAGAACCATTCGCTTTTGCTGCTTGGTAATCTTTCTTACGTACAACCGCAACAGCGCTCCCTTTACGACCCGGTGTCTTGATATCAAACTTCAGAATAAACCAGCGGAATAACAAGAAGTATACAGGACCATAAATTAAACCTAGTAGTGGGATGTAGTACCAGTGGTTTTCAGTTCCGGTTAGGCCAGGAAGCATACCAAACAGTGCAAAGTCAATGAAACCACCACTGAACGTCATGCCCACTTTCACATTTAGCAAGTCCATGATCATGAACGATAGACCAGCTAGTGGTACGTGAATAAAGTAGTAAAGCGGCGCAGATAGGAAAAGGAATGTAAATTCAATCGGCTCGGTAATACCCGTTAGGAACGCTGTTAGCGCAACAGAGAACAATAAACCGCCAACCTCTTTCTTATTCTCTTTATCTGCCAATGTATACATCGCGTATGCAGCAGCAGGTAGACCAAACATCATGAATGGGAATTTACCTGTCATGAAGTTAGTTGAAGAGAACTGAGAATAATCACCGTTAGCTAAAGAGCCAAAGAAGATATTTTGTGTCCCTTTATAAACATGACCTGCAATTTCTACAGTACCGCCAATCTCTGTCTGCCATAGTGGAAGGTAGAATACGTGGTGTAGACCAACAGGGATAAGCGCACGTTCAATAATACCGAAGATGAAAGAGGCAATATAACCGTGACCAGATGCAGTCATTTCACCCAGTGTTGCCCCGATAGAACCAAATGCTGCACCGATGTAAGGCCAAATAAATACTAGCGCAATACCGTAGAACAATGCAGAGAATGCACTTACGATAGGAACGAAACGCGCGCCACCGAAGAAACCTAGAAATTCAGGCAGTTTAACGTCATGGTATTTGTTATGCAGAATAACAGTGATACCACCAGCGATCAGACCACCAAATACACCCATACTTAGCGTATTTTGAATGCCTAGTACGTCTGCTAACACACCAGCGTAATGGTTACCCATTAACACAACGGTGTTGTTAGTGGTATCTACCATGCCAGCAACAGAAAGCGTTTTCGCAATTGCAACGTTCATTACTAAGTATGAAATTGTTGCTGCTAGTGCTGCTGCACCTTTTTCAGCACGCGCAAAACCAATAGCAATCGCTAATGCGAACATTAATGGTAGGTTTGCAAAAACGATACCGCCCGCTGCAGTCATAACCTGTAAGAAACTATTTAAAAGTGTTCCGTCTTGCAAAATACCAATGTTGTACGCATCAATCATACTTTGGTTGGTAAAGCTACCACCAAGACCAAGCATAATACCAGCAGCTGGTAATAGCGCTATCGGTAGCATTACTGCTTGCGATAGTTTACTAAAGAAGGCTTTCATTACCTTATCTCCTCGATATGGGATCTAAACTTGTATCAAAAATAATTCAGACTTTATTTGTCTTTGTAACCATTATTTTTATTAATTCAATAAGCGTAGTAATGCACACTCACACGAGACAAGCTCAAATTACCGAGGTAATTGATTGTGATAGTGAACATTTAGCTCCTGAGTACTATATTTACCTGAAATAACATAAACACTAACGACATACCCCCGTAGTCATAATGTTAGTATTCATTCCTTGTTATTTCGGCATAAGTATAAATTTCGATAATTAATATAACTTGATGATTGTCATATTTACTAAAAGATAGTGATGGAAGATTCAGAATATATAATGGCGATCACATCAAAATAAATATATTAAAAAGCAGAAACAAGCCAATAACCAATTGATAATAAATAACTTTTAAACCAATTAATCTATTAATGCCAATAGATTAATCTCTAAAAAGTAACTTATGTAACCAATGTAACATTCGTTAAGTAAATAAAACTATTTATCGTTAGCATAAGTTAATATGGGTTGAGTATTTCGCACACCTATTTTAATTAGAATAGCCTAATATGATTATTTATAAATAAAAATGAGATTAAACGACTATTTTCATTAAAAGTAATGTAAATGAGAAAAATACCAGTGTTGTGGATGATTGAGAGGTTCTTGTTTTTGATATACAGTCCACTTTATAGCTAAGCGATTTCACGTGCAGATCTTTATCACAATTTTAAATTAAATGAAATAACACCTAATTATTTCAAAACGGTTAAAAAAAATCCCGTAATTTTCATTACGGGATTATGAGCATTCAACGAATAAGAATAAACTTATTCTTTATGAGCCGCTTTTTCTTCTGGAGTACGATAGTCAAAGAAGAAAATAAGTAGCATTGGCACAATGAATGCCACTGCAATTGATACTGCATATACCCACATTGGGTGGAATACTGGGATGGTTAGTAACGAAGTAAATGCAAACGCCTTAGTTTTAATACCACCGTATTGAGAACCTAGAATTGCAATTGTTAAACCACCAGCTAGACAACCAGGAAGCATACGTGAGTAAACTTTCTTAAATCGTAAGTGTATACCGTATAGTGAAGGCTCCGAAATACCACCGAATAAACCAGCAGCTAACGCACCAGAAGCTGTCTGACGCATGGTTTTATCTTTTTCACGTAATGAAATTAGTAGTACACCCGCTGTTGCACCGAAACATGCAAAGTTCCAAACACCCATAGGACCTTGAATGAAGTCATAACCCAATGTTTGAATATTCATTAGCATCAATGCATTTAGAGGCCAGTGAAGACCAAGAGGTACAAGGAATGGGTACAGTAATGGAATTAGAATCGCGAACACAAATGGTGCATGTGTATTAAGCCAAGCTAAACCAAGACCTAAGTAAGTACCAATCCAAACACCTAGAGGGCCAATTAGGAACGCTGTAAGCGGAATCATGATAATCAAAGATAAGAACGGCACAAATACCATGTGCAAATTATCTGGAACAATCTTCTTCAGGAAGCGATAAACCACAGCTAATACAGCAACCATGATTAGCGGTACAAATACGTTACCAGAATAATCATTAAGCTGCATTGGTAAACCAAACACATGGGCAACATGAGAGACAGTCCCTAAGGTCGTATCTTTAATCGATGTTGTTGATGCAAGTGAGGTTAGTTTTTGGAAATCAGGCGTCATAAGTGCGCCCATGATTGCAGCGCCCAACCAAGGATCAACCTTCAGTTTTTTCGAGGCATTGTAAGCAACCATAATAGGCAAGAAGTAAAATACTGTATGCCACATTGAGTCAACAAAAACCCAACCTGCAGACTTATCACCTCTAAAGTCAACAATATGAAGGGCGTCTAATACTGCACATAGTGCAATAATTAACGACGCACCTAATAAAATACCTAAAATTGGACGGAACGAATCTGAAAGGTATTCAAAAAAACCATCAACCCAAGCAACTTTCCCTCTTACACCACTAGAGCGCATAGAAGCTTTAATATCATCATTTGATGCATTATCAGCTTTCACTTCATTCGTGCTTGCTGTACCACTACCCGTTTGACTTTCCATCAGTTGCTGTAATGCGCTATGCATAGTCGCAACACCACCACCGATAACAATTTGGTAGCGATCACCGCTTTGAGGAATACACCCCATCACATCAGGAATGGCATCTAATGCTGCTTTATCAACAATAGAATTATCATTTAATTCAAAACGTAAGCGAGTTGCGCAGCAAGACAAGAATTTTATATTGCCTGCACCACCAACTCCTTCAAGGATCTTCTCTGCTGAAGACTTATTGCCATTCGACATAATTTTTTTACCCTTTGATATATCCAAATGTATAACTGCAGAATGTCATTGACACCGACAGAGACACCTGTAATAACTCATTAATTTAATTGGTATAATTAGGATTCAATAATAAATGCTGTCTGCTTTAATTAATTTATCTTTAGCATCTTCTAATAATAAACTGATTAAAGCATTCCTTGAAAGCATTACCCCCCATAATCAATATTGCGCGTTTTTACCCATTTTCTCCAGAATATACTTAAATAACATCAAAAATATAGAACATTGATCACATTAATTAAAGAAAAAGCATTAAATTGCTGATAGTAAAGATAAAAATTCACTTTTTATTAAGTTTCAATGACAAATTTAAAACGGGATGGATACAATGCTTTAACCAATAGTCATCATTAAAAGATCTGTGATATTTATCAATCAATAAAATATCCTACTTCTATATATCCATATAAGTACTATTAATTACGTTTCATTCTATGCTGAATATATACTCAGTTACCTTTGTTACTTTTGTAATAATTAAAAGTGACGATTTATATATATTTACTCTCGCCAACACTTCTAACCAAAAAAAAGAGAAGCCAGCGCTTCTCTTTTTTCACGACCAATCTATCAAAGTTATTTCTTCGCTAAAGGAAATAGCGTAAAGAAATTTTCAGTGGTTGCTCGTTCAACCTCTTCAACGGAAACACCTTTTAGCAACGCAATATATTGAGCAACTTCACGTGTATACGCAGGCTGATTTTGCTTACCTCGGTATGGCATTGGCGCAAGGAACGGTGAATCCGTTTCAACTAACAAACGATCCAGTGGCAATTGGCTCACCACATTTTTCAGATCGCTTGCTGTATTAAATGTTACAATCCCTGAAATCGAAATATAAAAACCAAGTTCAATCGCATCTAATGCCATTTCAAGCGATTCAGTGAAACAGTGTAAAACACCGCCACATTTTTGAGCCCCTTCTTCACGAAGAATACGCATTGTATCTTCACGTGCCATACGAGTATGGATAATAAGTGGCTTATTCAATTCAACCGCGACACGAACCTGTTGGCGAAAGATCTCTTGCTGAAGCTCTGCCGTATCAGGCTGGTAATGGTAATCTAACCCCGTTTCACCAATAGCCACAACTCTTTCATGTTGCGCAAAAGCCTTAAACTGTTCGTAGTTATAACCAGACTCAACATCTAAAGGGTGAATACCACAAGAAGCAAAAATATTTTCGTAAGGGGCGATCATTTCCATCATTTTAGGAAAAGCGGCCAACGTTACACCAACAGAAAGAAAGTACTCTACACCTCTTTCTTTGGCTTTATTAAGTACATCATCAATCCCTGTATGTAACTTATCGTAATCAAGTTTGTCGAGATGACAATGTGAATCAACTAACACGGGCGTTCCTCTTTTATCTCTGAATATGACTATAAATACAAATCTCAATACTACGCTTAATCTTGAATAAAACCAGTTAGCCACTCTACAACTAACAGCTCAATATTCAATCCTGTATGCTGCTCTAATTTACGGTATAGCGTATTAATTTTTCTTGATTGCTCAAGTAACAAAGCCCCCGAAACCTGTGTAGCAACCTGTTGTACTGCCACTAAAGATTCGTTGTGCACAAAACTATTGCTTACACCTTGCTGATACTTAATACAGTCGACTAAAAAATAGCTTAGCCATTTTAATGTAACAATACCGTCTGCAGTACACATCGCGGTAACATCATAGATACCAATATTTGGTGGCTGTAAAAACTCGGCAAAAGCTTTGATCAAATTAGCATGACGAATATTCATACCACTTTCAACAAACGCTAACGTTGACAATGGCGCCCCACTATTAAGGCGAATAGATTCAACGTTAATCGATTGCATTAATTTATGCTCAACCCACTGCTTTACATTTGACTCAGCAGGTATTGGCAAACGCCATTTATTACAACGACTAACAATAGTCGGTAATAAACTATCTAAACTTTGCGCCGTTAGAATAAACTGACAACCTTGCGGTGGCTCTTCAAGCGTTTTTAAAATCGCATTCGAGCCCGCTTCTCCCATTGCATCGGCATGTTCAATTAAAATAACACGCTGACCATTTAAGTGAGAGGTTTCCGTTGCCCAGCGGTTACATTGTCGAACCGCATCAACACCGATTTGTTTTCCTTCTTGTTCAGGCTTAATAACATGAAAATCAGGATGGCTGTTAGCTTCAAATAATTTACAGCTATGGCAAACATCACATGGTTCTGTTTCATTGTTTTGACATAAAACGGTTTTAGCTAACTGGCGCGCGAGGACATCACGGCCACTGCCTTTTACCGCCAACAACAAAATGGCATGATGAAGCCGCTTTTGCTCTAACAACTGTTGCCAATTCTGCCATAACGATTCTTGCCACGGATACAACATGTTATTGCTGCTCCAACCATGCATTCAGCGCAGACTGTAGATCTTCAGTAACTTTTTCTAAACGCTGACTTGCATCGATAATAATGACGTTTGGTTGATTCTCTGATAATTCAAGAAAACGCGCACGCGCACGATGGAAGAAATCGACATTCATTTGTTCGATACGATCTAGCGCACCACGACCACGGGCACGTTGTAACCCCAGTTCAGGCTCGATATCCATATAAATCGTCAAATCAGGACGAAAATCACCCAATACCGTATCACGTAGATTTTCCATTAATGCTTTATCAAAACCACGTCCGCCACCTTGGTATGCTTGGGATGACATATCATGACGGTCGCCAACAACCCACTGACCTTGGTTCAATGCAGGTTTAATCACGTTATCAACCAATTGAATACGTGCCGCATAAAGCAGTAATAATTCAGCCATATCGGTTAATGGCTCATCAGGATGCCCTTCTTTAACCAGTGCCCGCATTTGCTCTGCTAAAGGTGTACCACCAGGCTCTCGCGTTGATGCTGGATCATGAATACCATGCTGTGCCAAGGTCGCGATAACTTGCTTAATCGCAGTACTTTTACCGGCCCCTTCAAGACCTTCGATGACAATAAATTTACCGATCATTGTGACTGTTTTCTTAATGTTTTCAGGTATGCACGAACCGCACGGTTGTGCTCAACCAAAGTTGTAGAGAATTTGTGCCCGCCTTTACCATCGGCCACGAAATAATAGTAATTGCTCTTATCAGGATTAACGGCTGCTAATACTGATGCTTTACTTGGCATTGCTATCGGTGTTGGTGGTAAACCTTTCATGGTATAGGTGTTATAAGGCGTTGGGGTTCTAAGATCTTTTTTACTAATATTGCCTTTATATTTATCACCCATGCCATAAATAACGGTTGGGTCGGTTTGTAAAGGCATCCCTTTGCGCAAACGATTCATAAAGACAGACGCAACCAAACCTCGTTCTGCTGGCACAGCGGTTTCTTTTTCAATAATAGAAGCCATGATCAATACTTGATAAGGATCTTTTAAAGGCAGATCTTTCTCACGTCGCTCCCACGCAGTGGCTAACTCTTTATTCATCGCTAGATAAGCACGTTTCAGTACTGCAATATCGGTAGTACCCGCAGTGTAATGATACGTATCAGGCAGTAAATAACCTTCAATTTTAACGTTATCAATGCCGATCGCTTTCGCAATTTGTGGCTCTGTCATGCCATCAGTAATATGCTTTAATTCAGGCGCAGCTTGGATTTTTTTTAACCATTCACTAAAACGCTCACCTTCAACCAAGGTGATTGAATATTGAAACTCCTTGCCAGAAGCAATCAATGCCAAGACTTCTTGCAATGTTTTATGTGGCTCTAGACCGTAAGTTCCTGCCTTAATATCCGTTAAAGAGGGATCTAACTTTCCCACCCAGCGCGTCCATTGTGATGCCTTGATCACTTTATCTTGTACAAGCTGATTGATTAACCCTCTAAACGATGTCCCTGGTTTAACTGTTATCATTACCTGCTCAGTATTAATAACGGGCAGATTTAGCTCGTTCTTCACTTGAGTATACGCCCAACCAGCAGCACCTGCCGCTAGGGCAGCAAGAATGAAAACAATAAGAATCAACTTCTTTAACACGTATATAGCCTCTTTTGTAATACGTCGAGTAGTGACTGTTGTTGATAATAGGTAGAGTCAATCGCCATTATTGGCACTAACTCCATTAACGCATTGGTTATAAATACTTCATCAGCACAAAGCAAATCTGCCAGAGAATAATCACCTAATTCTAACGTATATGGCAACGTTGAAAGCAATGTAATGACATGTCGACGCATGACACCTTCAACTCCAGATCCTATTAATTCTGGCGTATAAACAACACGCCCTTTACGCCAGAAGATATTAGATGCTGTTGTTTCAATAACATGATCATTGGTATTGAGCACCACAGCATCCAACCATTGTTTATGTTCGACTTCTTGTTTTAAGAGTACCTGTTCTAATCGATTTAAATGCTTCATCCCCGCAAGCATTGGACTGTAACCCAGTTGCTGCTGACAAACCCCCAGTATGATGCCATCTTTCTGCCATTGCTTATAATGGGTAGGCCAATTGAAAGCACTAAAAATAACTGTCGTGTCATCGCAGCCCGTTGGGCTATACCCCCTACCGCCGCCACCTCGGCTGATTAATATTTTTATCCCACCACGATCAGTGAAAGATTGAGCGAGTTTTTTAGCCTGTAGAAAGACTTGATCCCAATCAGGTTCATTAATCGCTAACCTGCGCAACGTTTGTTGTAATCGTTCAAGATGAAACCGCCATAACAACAGCTTTCCCTGTTTAACGCCTATTGTCGAAAAACAGCCATCTCCATATTGTATAGCACGATCCGTTATTGCTAACTCTCGTTGTTTCTGACTGTTAATAAACGCCATCGATTATCCTTTTTATGATAAAAAACAGCCCAATACCTACAAAGATATCGGGCTGCTAATCATATCAGGTTATCAAGCGATTTTCCTGATGCTATTTAGAGGCAAATGTAACTACATTTTCTTAAATAGTAGAGAACCGTTAGTACCACCAAAACCAAATGAGTTACACAATGCGTACTCTAGATTTGCTTGGCGGGCTTCACCTGGAACATAGTCAAGATCACAACCTTCACCTGGATTATCCAAGTTAATTGTTGGTGGAACCACTTGATCTACTAAGCTTAGAATAGTGATGATTGATTCTACAGAACCTGCAGCACCCAATAGATGACCTGTCATTGATTTTGTGGAAGAAACCATAACGTTATCAACTGCGCTACCCATAGCACGCTTGATACCTAATGTTTCAGCAACGTCACCTGCTGGTGTCGATGTGCCATGCGCATTAATATAGCCAATTTGGTCTGCATTAATACCCGCATCACGGATACATGCTTCCATTGCTAGCGCGCCACCTGAACCATCTGCACTTGGTGAAGTCATGTGGTAAGCGTCACCACTCATGCCAAAGCCTACAAGCTCAGCATAAATTTTAGCGCCACGTGCTTTTGCGTGTTCATACTCTTCTAGCACGATAACACCCGCACCATCACCTAGTACGAAACCGTCGCGATCTTGGTCCCATGGACGAGAAGCCGCTTGAGGGTCGTCATTACGCGTAGATAGTGCTTTTGCTGCTGCGAAACCGCCCATACCTAATGGCGTTGATGCTTTTTCTGCACCACCAGCAACCATCGCATCTGCATCGCCGTAAGCGATCATACGCGCTGCATGACCAATGTTATGAAGGCCAGTCGTACATGCGGTAGAGATTGCGATATTTGGACCACGTAGACCGTACATGATAGACATGTGTCCAGCGATCATATTTACAATTGTTGAAGGAACAAAGAACGGGCTAATTTTGCGCGGACCTTTTTCCATTAAAGCTTGATGGCCAACTTCAATTAGACCTAAGCCACCAATACCAGAACCGATAGCAACGCCAATGCGTGCTGCATTTTCTTCAGTAACTTCAATACCTGAATCTTTGAAAGCTTGTACGCCAGCAGCAATGCCATACTGAATGAATAAATCCATTTTGCGTGCATCTTTCTTGGACATGTAATCTTCGCAATTGAAGTCTTTGATCATGCCGGCAAATTGAGTAGCAAATGCGCTTGCATCAAAATGTTGGATAGTACTAATACCACTAGTGCCTGACTGTAAAGCTTTCCAAGAAGATTCAACAGAATTACCAACCGGGGTAAGCATACCCATGCCAGTTACAACTACACGACGCTTAGACACGATTAATTTCTCCGGGAATTGAGGATAAAACAGGAAATTAAAAAAAAACAGGCGGTCATAAAGACCGCCTGGATATATTCATTTTTATATTACTGTGCGCTGTTTACGTAGTCGATTGCAGCTTGAACAGTAGTAATTTTTTCAGCTTCTTCGTCTGGAATCTCTGTATCGAATTCTTCTTCAAGTGCCATTACTAGTTCAACTGTATCTAGTGAGTCTGCACCTAGATCGTCAACGAAAGATGATTCGTTTTTAACTTCAGCTTCGTCTACGCCTAGTTGCTCAACGATGATTTTTTTTACGCGTTCTTCGATGTTGCTCATACTAATATATTTCCTTAACAAGAATTCGCTAATGCGATTTGCTGTAGTTTATTCATTACGACAAAAGTTGCAACACTCATAGTGCTGGTCAAACCACGATTTTATCATAAAACTAGGTCAGTTTGACTTGCGTCATTAAGTATTGCAAATCTTTTGATTAAATCATGTACATACCGCCGTTAACGTGCAAAGTTTCGCCCGTTACGTAAGCAGCATCATCTGAGGCTAAAAATGCAACCGCTGCTGCAATTTCGCGCGGATCACCTAAACGACCAGCAGGTACATTTGCAAGTGTTGCTGCTCGTTGGTCATCATTTAACGCTTTAGTCATATCTGTTTCGATAAAACCTGGAGCGACTGCGTTAACTGTAATACCACGAGAAGCTACCTCGCGTGCCATGGATTTTGTGAAACCTAATAGGCCAGCTTTTGCTGCTGCGTAGTTCGTTTGACCCGCATTACCCATAGTACCCACAACAGAGCCAATACTGATGATACGACCATTACGTTTTTTCATCATTGCACGCAGTACCGCTTTAGAAAGGCGGAAGATAGATGTTAGGTTCGTATCAAGGATATCTTGCCATTCATCATCTTTCATGCGCATCAATAGATTATCACGAGTGATACCAGCATTGTTCACCAAAATGTCAACATCGCCAAAATCTGCTTTAATCTGTTTTAAAACTGATTCAATAGACTCAGGTGACGTCACATTTAGAGCAAGACCTTTACCTTTATCACCAAGATATGCACTGATAGCTTCAGCACCACTTTCAGATGTTGCAGTACCAATAACTGTTGCGCCACGCTCTACTAAAATTTCAGCAATTGCACGGCCGATACCACGGCTTGCACCTGTAACTAGTGCAACTTTACCTTCCAGGCTCATTGTAAATCCTCTTTAAAGCTTAATGACTACTTAGCCACAGCCGCTTCTAATGAAGCAATATCATTAACTGCAGCACCGCTAAGTGCGCGATCAATACGCTTGGTTAGACCAGTTAATACTTTACCAGGCCCCATTTCTAATAATTCTTCGATACCTTCAGCAGCCATGCGCTCAACTGATTCAGTCCAACGTACCGGGCTGTATAGCTGTTTAACAAGTGCAAACTTGATTGCTGCAGGATCAGTTTCTGTTGCCACGTCAGCATTGTTAATAACAGGTACAGACGGTGCATTAAATGCGATAGTTTCTAATGCTACTGCAAGTTTATCCGCCGCAGGTTTCATCAATGCGCAGTGAGAAGGCACAGATACAGGAAGAGGAAGTGCACGTTTAGCGCCCGCTTCTTTACATAATACGTTTGCACGCTCTACCGCTTCTTTATTACCCGCAATAACAACTTGACCTGGTGAGTTGAAGTTGACAGGAGAACAAACTTCACCTTGTGCCGCTTCCTCACATGCTTTCGCAATTGCATCGTTATCAAGGCCGATAATTGCAGACATAGCACCAACACCAGCCGGTACTGCTTCCTGCATAAGTTGGCCGCGTAGCTCAACCAGTTTAACCGCTGCTTTAAAATCGATAACACCAGCACATACGAGTGCTGAGTATTCACCTAGGCTGTGACCTGCAAGAACCGTTGGTTGTTCACCACCTTGCTGCTGCCATACACGCCAGATTGCAACAGATGCTGTTAACAATGCAGGCTGAGTGCGTTGTGTTTGGTTTAAATCTTCTGCTGGACCGTTTTGAACTAACGCCCAAAGATCGTAACCTAGCGCATCAGATGCCTCAGAGAACGTTTCTTTAACCACATCAAATTGTTCTGCTAATTCAGCTAGCATACCAACGGTTTGAGAGCCCTGACCTGGGAAAACAATCGCGAACTTAGACATTCGAGAATCCTTCTTTATTGACTAATCATTAGTCGATTAATATGCATTAAAACTAATATATTGCTTATTAGTTTTAATGCACTAAAAATAAAAGCAAATCAGTAATGTTTAATCACTTGATTAAAACTTCACTAATGCTGAGCCCCAAGTAAAACCGCCACCAAACGCTTCGAGTAATAATGTTTGACCGCGTTGAATACGGCCATCACGAACCGCTTCATCTAATGCTGTTGGGACTGTTGCAGCCGACGTATTACCATGACGATCAAGCGTAACCACAACTTGATCCATCGACATTGATAATTTTTTCGCCGTCGCTGAGATAATACGCATATTTGCTTGGTGAGGTACAAGCCAATCTAACTCAGACTTATCCATGTTATTTTCAGCCAGCGTACTTTTCACTAAGTTCGATAACTGGGTTACCGCTACTTTAAAGACTTCGTTACCTGCCATGTAAAGCCACTTGTTAGCATCAAAATCTTTACCATATTCTGGTACTGCGAGACTTAATAAACCACCAAAATGGCCATCAGCATATAAATGCGTTGAAATAATGCCAGGCTCTTCACTCGCACCAATCACAACCGCACCCGCCGCATCACCAAATAAAATAATGGTTGAGCGATCCTCTGGATCACAGCAATGAGAAAGTGCATCAGAACCGATAACAAGTACATTTTTCGCCATACCCGTTTTGATATGCTGATCAGCAACACTTAACGCATAAACAAAGCCTGTACATGCCGCTGATAAATCAAATGCAGGACAGCCTTTAATATCTAGCATACCTTGCACTTGGCAAGCTGCTGATGGAAATGTGTGACTGGCGCTAGAGGTGGCAACAATGATCAGATCGATATCTTCTTTATCAATCCCCGCCATCTCAATTGCCTTTAACGAGGCTTGGTAGCCCATTACGGCAACAGTTTCATCTTCAGACGAAATACGGCGCTCACGAATACCTGTTCGTGTCACAATCCACTCATCGCTTGTTTCTACCATTTTTTCTAAGTCCGCATTCGAGCGTACTTGTTGTGGCAGGTAGCTGCCAGTTCCTAGAATTTTGCTATTCATGAAGACTAATAGTGCCTCTCGAGTAGGACCTCTTCTAAACGGTCACTGATTTTATTCGGTATTTGTCGTTTAACTTCGTAAACCGCTTCGCTTATCGCGTTGGCAAAAGCGACAGTATCAGCACTTCCATGGCTTTTCACCACAATACCGCGCAATCCTAACAGACTTGCACCGTTATACTGGTCGGGGTTCAACTGTTGCAAGCCTTCAAAGAGCTCACTAAACAGCCATTTAGCAATAATGCGTCGAATAGGGTTACGACCTATTGCATGTTTTATCCGTTCAATAAATAAGTTTGCGACCCCTTCACTGGTCTTTAAACTCACATTTCCAACGAAACCATCACACACAATAACATCGGCTTTATCTGAATAAAGTTGGTGACCTTCAACGTAGCCAACATAATTGATATCCGGAGATTGAATCAACATTTCAGCACAACGTTTAACCAAATCATTACCTTTGATCTCTTCTTCACCAATATTTAATAATGCGACACGCGGTGTAGTACCTAAGGTTTGTTCAGCAAGAACAGAGCCCATAACTGCAAACTGGAATAAAGTATCAGCATCACAAGACACATTCGCGCCAAGATCAAGGAGCCATGTTGGATTTGCACCACGATTGGGTATCGCTGAAATTAATGCAGGACGCTCAACCCCCGGAAGTTGTTTCAACACAAAGCGTGATAATGCCATGAGGGCGCCAGTATTACCGGCACTGACACATGCATCTGCTTGGCCTGCTGCAACTGCATCTAATGCCATACGCATAGATGAGCCTTTACTATGTCGAAGGGCTTGTGATGGGCGTGTTTCGTTAGCGATAACGGTATCGCAATGCACGATCGTTAGCCTAGGATGGTTAAGCTTATTAAGGAGAGTTAACTGCGCAGTGATTGCACTTAGATCACCAAAAAGAATAAGTTTGAGCTCAGGCGAATGCAACAGTGCCTGCACGGCGGCAGGCACTGTTACTTGAGGACCGAAATCCCCGCCCATTGCATCAAGTGCAACGGTAAGACCCATCAAGGTTCAACCTTACTTGTTGATAACCTTGCGGCCACGGTAGAAACCGTCAGCTGTCACGTGGTGACGTAGGTGAGTCTCACCAGATGCTTTATCTACAGAAACTGCTGCTGTAGTTAGGGCATCGTGTGAACGACGCATACCACGTGCTGCACGTGATTTTTTGCTCTTTTGTACGGCCATTAACCCTACTCCTGTTAAATTTAACTCTTAAGATTTTTCAATACTGCAAACGGATTCGGACGCTCATCAGCAACGGGGATCTCACCAAAAGACATGTTCTTCGAGCCAATTTTACAATCAGCATCGTCGTGCATTGCGACTTGTGGTAATTCCAGAATCAATTCGTCTTCAACAAGTTGAATCAGGTTGATCTCGCCATTTTCGTCGACGATTGTCGGCTCATAGGCTTCCGGTAACTCATCTACGGCTTCTTCGTTGCGAACCGGACTATAACAGAATTCCACATGAATATGGTGTGGAAATTCTCCCTGACATCGCTGGCAGGTCAACATCACGTCTACATCTGCGATACCGCGGATGAAAGGAATACGACGTTGGTCAAGGTCAAAAGACAAGTTGACGTTTGCATCACTTATTACGCTCTGGGTTGATTCAGCTAGGCGAGACAAAAGATCGGCTTTGATGATGCCATCATAATCGAGTCTTTTTTGTGCTGTACGTACTGGATCTACCTTTAGCGGCAATTTTACCTTTTGCATAGGGCGCGAATATTAGCCTTATAGTCTGTTTGAGTCAAAGGAAATGTGTGTGATTTAACAGCTTTTGACCAATTCTCATGCTGTGATGAAAATTACAAAACGCTTCGACACCACATCTCAGTAATAAAAGTTTAAATGTCTGCTACTCAATCACTTGATCGTGTCGGAACAATCGATGAAATAACACCCAATATAACGCACAAAGCAACTAACATAGCCGTATGATCATATGCAGTCGCTGTCAATAACTCACATATATTTTGATCAATATAAGTCTCGTCATTGGCCACGTTGGGGATCTAACAAATTATGCGGAACATACACCGAATTGTGGAATGAAACAACCGTAATACAACAATCTCAATTCAATATAATCCTAATAAAAGTTGCAGCAATCATAGTGAAACTTGCTATATCATTGCTGTATTAAAATTCATTCTAGATGTGTAGAACATTGTTATGACACAACCATTATTACTGGCATCAACCTCCCCTTACCGAAAAATGCTACTCGAAAAGTTAGCGATCCCTTTTGAAACAGCAAGCCCTGAAACTGATGAGACGGCATTAGCCACAGAATCTGCCCAAGAGTTAGTCTGTCGACTTGCACAATTAAAAGCCAAAGCTTGTGCCAATACTTACCCAGATTCTCTTATTATAGGATCAGATCAAGTTTGTGTGATTGATGGGAAAATCTTAGGCAAACCCCATACTGAAGAAAATGCTTGTAAGCAATTACAAGCCGCAAGTGGAAAAACCATTACCTTTTACACAGGGCTATGTGTTTACAATGCAAAAACACAATCAACACAAGTCATTTGTGAACCTTTTCATGTTCACTTTAAAACACTTACGCCACAACAAATTGAAAATTACGTGAGAAAAGAGCAACCTTTGTATTGTGCAGGGAGTTTTAAAAGTGAAGGTTTAGGAATTGCACTATTTGATAAACTTGAAGGGCGTGACCCTAACACGCTCGTAGGATTACCTTTAATTGCATTAACTGAGATGTTAGCTAATGAGGGCGTTTCGGTCTTATAAGACTTACTCACTAACATTCGTGCAAAACAAAAGGCGAGACGATTTCCTCGCCTTTCACTTTGGTTACATTTGACGTAGCTTTTCCAAACAACGTTCTAAAACCGGTTCCATTGGCGCGCTAATATCCATCGCTTCATCCGTACTTGGATGCGTAAATTTGATATTTGCAGCATGAAGGAACAAACGCCCTAAACCTGTTTTTTTAGTGTAAGCATCAAAACGTGGATCACCATATCGATCATCCCAAGCAATAGGATGGCCTTCATACTGACAATGCACACGGATCTGATGCGTACGACCCGTTACAGGGCTTGCTTGTACCAATGTTGCCTGTGAGAATCGCTCTAATACTTTAAAACGCGTATCGGATGCTTTACCTTGTGGGTTAACACGTACAATGCTGTTTACTTCATTTTTTAACAAAGGTGCAGTGACTTTTCGGCAATTCGCTTTCCATTCCCCCATTACTAAAGCGAAGTAATATTTCTGCACCGTTTTATTTCTAAATTGCTCTTGCAATTGACGAAGAGCTGAACGCTTCTTTGCCACTAACAAAATGCCCGAGGTATCACGGTCAATTCGGTGAACGAGTTCCAAAAATCGCGCATCAGGGCGTAACGCTCGTAATGCTTCAATAGCACCAAATTTTAAGCCACTGCCGCCATGAACTGCTGTCCCTGATGGTTTATTCAGAATTAACATATGATCATCTTCATAGATGATGCAATGCTCTAATTCAGCGACTTTATTCAACTTGGTACTGACTGGCGCTTGTTCTTCTTTTTCAGGAACAAAAACCGGCGGTACGCGTACTAGATCACCATCCTGCAATTTATATTCAGGTTTAATACGTTTTTTGTTTACTCGCACCTCGCCTTTACGCAAAATGCGGTAAATCATACTTTTTGGTACGTTTTTAAGCCTAGCGCGGAGAAAATTATCAATCCGCTGGCCTGCAAAGTCATCGCTAATGTCGATGAATTGCACTTTAGGTTTATCTTCTGTCATAGGTTTGATTGTATCATGCAAATAAAGCAGATTGCCGCAAAAAAGTGAGCCTGCTATCATTGTGTGCTGAGGTAGGTTTTTTTGTCTACTTCATTGACAAGATGAGCATATAATCATCTTTATGGCTATTTTTTATACAACTCAGATAATCAACGCAGCAAATGGCGTAAGACGTTAGGGTTATCGGAGTTTTTTTTAGTGCGTCAAATTACATTTTTTTTTGATGTGACAGATACAACCACTTCAATGTGGTGATACCAGCTGTATTTTTTAGATCTAACCATCTCACATACAGTTGGCTGATAAGTGTGGCCAGAAAGCACTCCTGCATTCCAACCGTGAGGTTGCAACCGTACATCAGACTTGGAGTCCGGCGCCATCAAAAAACAGATGTAACTAGCGTACTAATACAACGACAATAAATGAGTACAATATAATGAAAAGAATGTTGATTAACGCAACTCAGAAGGAAGAGTTGCGCGTCGCATTAGTTGATGGCCAAAAGCTATTTGATCTTGATATCGAAAGCCCTGGTCACGAATCTAAAAAAGCAAATATCTACAAAGGCCGCATCACACGCATCGAACCAAGTCTGGAAGCAGCGTTCGTTGATTATGGTGCTGAGCGTCATGGTTTCCTTCCTCTTAAAGAAGTTGCGAAAGATTACTTCCCTGCCAATTATTCTTACCAAGGTCGTCCTAATATCAAGGAAGTCCTAAAAGAAGGCCAAGAAGTTATCGTTCAAGTTGATAAAGAAGAACGCGGAAACAAAGGCGCAGCCCTTACTACTTTTATCTCTCTAGCTGGCAGTTATCTTGTTTTAATGCCTAACAACCCTCGTGCTGGCGGTATTTCTCGCCGTATCGAAGGTGAAGAGCGTACCCAACTTAAAGCTGCATTAAGCACATTAGACTTACCCCAAGGTATGGGTCTGATTGTACGTACAGCTGGTGTGGGTAAATCAGGTGAAGAGCTTGAGTGGGATTTAAACGTTCTACTAAACCACTGGAATGCAGTAAAAGAAGCAGCCGATTCACAATCAGCTCCGTTTCTTATTCACCAAGAAAGTAATGTGATTGTTCGTGCAATCCGCGATTATTTACGTCGTGACATCGGTGAAATTCTTATCGATAGCCCGAAAATTTTTGACCGCGCACGTGATCATATTAAATTAATTCGTCCTGATTTCTTGTCTCGCGTGAAGCGTTACGAGGGGGAAGTTCCACTATTTAGCCACTACCAAATTGAAAGCCAAATTGACTCTGCGTTCCAGCGCGAAGTTCGTTTACCTTCAGGTGGCTCTGTTGTTATTGATCCAACAGAAGCATTAACGTCTATCGATATCAACTCTGCTCGCGCAACGAAGGGCGGCGATATTGAAGAAACAGCATTACAGACAAACTTAGAAGCTGCTGATGAAATTGCGCGTCAATTACGTCTACGTGACTTAGGTGGTCTGGTTGTTATCGATTTTATTGATATGACACCTGTTCGCCACCAACGTGAAGTTGAAAACCGTTTACGTGAAGCTGTTCGTATGGATCGCGCACGAGTTCAAATCGGTCGAATCTCACGTTTTGGTCTACTTGAAATGTCTCGTCAACGTTTAAGCCCTTCTCTTGCAGAAGCAAGCCACCATGTTTGTCCTCGTTGTTCAGGTACTGGTGTTGTACGTGACAATGAATCACTATCACTATCAATCTTACGACTGATTGAAGAAGAAGCGCTTAAAGATAACAGCTCACAAGTACTTGCTATTGTACCTGTACCTGTTGCCTCGTACCTTTTAAACGAGAAGCGTCGATCAGTTCAACACATTGAAAAATATCATGGTGTACGTGTTGTTATCGTTCCTAACTCTGATATGGAAACGCCGCACTTTGAAGTTCTGCGTATTCGTGAAGGTGAAGAGCAAGACACCCTTTCTTACCATATTCCTAAAACGTTAGAAGCGTTAAAAGAAGCAGAAGCCATTGAAGCACCACAACCTGAGCGCGTCATCAAAAAGCGTGAAGAGCCAATACTTCAAGGGTTCACTGCACCAAAACAACCAGCACCTGTTGCAACGCCTGCCACTAAGCCGACACCAAAAGTAACGGCTAAGCCTGCCACTGCATCAGCCAATAAACCTGGTCTGTTGAGCCGCTTCTTCTCTGTATTAGCGTCATTCTTCTCTGGTAGCCCTGAACAGCAACAAGAGAAACCTGTTGAAGCAAAAACAGAACAAAACAACAATCAAAATAATCGTCGCAACAATAATCGTCGCAACGATCGTTCTGACAACCGTCGTAATAACCGTGACAACAGTCGTGATAACAACCGTCGTAATAACCGTGACAACAGTCGTGATAACAACGATGTTGAGAACAATGACGAGCGTCAAGAACGTAATAACGAGCAACGCCAAAATCGTCGCCGCAATGACCGTAATGACAAAAACCGTCAACAGCAAAACGATAAGGCTGCCAAAGCTCCTCGCCAAAACCGTAATAACGATGAAGTGAAAGAGCAGAAGCGTCAGTCTCGTAAAGAAGAAATTCAAGCGCAAAAACAGCAACGTCAACAACAAGACGAGCAAACAGCAAAAGCAACAACTGAACAGCCTGTTGATGCACAACGTGATAGCGAAGAAAAAGCGGTAAAAGTGAAACAACGCCGCCAGCGTCGTCAACTTCGTAAAAAAGTACGTATCACAGATAATGTTGAAAAATCAGTTGAACAACAAAATGCAACCGTTGATGCTGTCGAAAAAGTTGAAGCTGTTGAAATTGCTGTAGAGCAAACACCATCACCATTAATGGCATTGGGAACTAGCATTGCTAAAGAAGCACAAGACAAACCTGAACAAACTCAGGGTGTGACTGACGAGCAAGCTGATAATGAAGAGCAAGAAGGCACTCAACGCCGTAATCGCCGCTCACCACGTCACTTACGTGCAAGTGGTCAACGCCGTCGCCGTATGCGTGATACACGCGTAGAGAAATCTGACTTTGTTACCAATGAAGAAGCAAATGCTATTGAGCAGGCAGCTATTGATGCTGCTGATAGTATTAGCGAGATGGTCAATGTTGTTTCTATCGTTGAGAAACCAAAAACAATGCGTCCTACTTCAGGGGTTGCAATTCCTGAAATGGCAATGGGCAAAGTTTGGTCTCGTATCAAACCAGCCGTTGAAGCACCTGTTGAGAAAAACATCACAGAAGAGAAAGTCGATGCTGCAGATGTGATTGATGAAGTTGAAACAAATGACATCATCATTAATGCACCAGTAGTAGAAGCTAAATCTGAAGTAGTTGCAGTTGAAACAACGACACTTTCTGGTGTTGCTATTCCTGAAATGGCGATGGGTAAAGTCTTCCCACGCTTTACAGCAGAAGAAACAACAGTAGAAATAAAGTCTGAGCCTGCTGAAGAACAAGTGATCGAGCAACCTATTATTGTCGAAGAAGTCGCAGCTCCGGTGATCAAAACAGAAGAGACAGTTGAAATGAAATCACCTGTAACTCCAGTTGTTGATTTACCTGCTGTAGCAACGGCGGTAATGGCAACCTCACCTCGTGGTTTCCATGCTGCTTCTGCAATGACAAAAGCGCCAGCACCTGAAGAGCATGTTTCAGGCTCTATTGTTCAAGCGGCACCATTACGCGAGCGTACCAATACACGCGCAGCGGGTAGCCAAACAGCAACAAACAGTGCTACAGCACCAATGACTAAACCCTCTTTTGACTAAAAGTTAAGTTTAGCAATGAAAAAGCCATGCTCTTGCATGGCTTTTTTTATTATCTAATTATGAGTCAAAACCAGCGCACTTTATGTTTAATAATTACATATAGCTCTAATTTTTCACTTGTAAGCGGAGTAAATGCCGTTATTAGCCAACAAAAGTTGAAGCTAATTACAACTTTCTGTAGCATTCTGTTAACCAAAATGCGCTTTAAATACAGCAAATAATAGAAGAATCCTCAACTAACATGTTAGATTTTCCCCAAAAAACTCATCAATCCGTCAAGAACGACGTACTTTCAGGTTTAACCGTTGCACTTGCACTGGTTCCTGAAGCCGTTGCTTTCGCATTCGTTGCTGGCGTTGACCCGATGGTTGGCTTATACGCAGCCTTCATTGTCGGTTTAATTACTGCCGTTTTCGGTGGTCGCCCAGGTATGATTTCTGGTGCTACAGGTGCAATGGCCGTTGTGATGGTTAGCCTTGTTGCCCAGCACGGTATTCAATATCTTTTTGCTGCCGTCATGCTTGCAGGTTTACTTCAGATCCTAGCGGGGGTGTTCCGTCTTGGTAAATTTATTCGAATGGTGCCTCACCCTGTCATGATCGGTTTTGTTAACGGTCTTGCGATTGTAATTTTCTTAGCTCAGTTAGGTCAGTTCAAAGTTCCGGCTCTTAATGGTGGCTTAGAATGGATGCACGGCACACAGCTTTACATCATGTTAGGCTTGGTTGCGTTAACCATGTTTATCATTCATTTTTTACCAAAACTAACTAAAGCAGTTCCCTCTTCACTTGTTGCCATTTTAACTGTTACAGCATTAGTTCATGTCTTAGGTTTAGACTCTCGCACTGTCGTCGATTTTGTTCGTACCATGAGTGGTGACGCAAATGCAACACTGGCAGGCTCTTTACCAACATTCGCTTTACCGGATGTTGGCTTTAACCTAGAAACCCTAAAAATTATTTTGCCTTACTCATTAATCCTTGCTGCGGTTGGTTTAATCGAATCATTACTAACGCTAACTGTGATTGATGAAATGACAAATACACGTGGTCATGGTAACCGTGAGTGTGTTGGTCAAGGTGTTGCAAACGTTACTTGTTCAGTATTCGGTGCGATGGGTGGTTGTGCCATGATTGGTCAATCAATGATCAATATTAACTCAGGTGGTCGTGGTCGTTTATCCGGTATTACAGCAGCCATTGGCCTTCTACTGTTCATCTTATTCGGTTCATCATTTATTGAAATGATCCCACTTGCTGCGCTTGTTGGCGTAATGTTTATGGTTGTGATCGGGACGTTTGAATGGGCAAGTTTCAAAATGATGCGTAAAGTGCCAAAGCACGATTTCTTTACCATTATCTTAGTAACTTGCGTGACGGTAATTGCAGATCTCGCGGTTGCTGTACTTGTCGGTGTTATTTACTCTGCACTCGTATTTGCTTGGAATCACGCTAAAGAAATTTATGCCGCAAGCCACATTGATGATAATGGTGCAAAAGTTTACCAAGTAAATGGTCCACTTTTCTTTGGTTCAGTATCACATTTTCTTGAGTTATTTGATGCTCAAAATGATCCAAAAGAAGTGATCATTGATTTTGCTAAATCACGTGTTGCCGATCATTCCGCTATCGAAGCGATAGATACGATTGCAGAACGTTATGCTAATCGTAATAAAACCATTCATTTGCGTCACTTAAGCCCTGAGTGCAGTAAGCTGCTGAAAAAAGCAGGAACGTTGGTTGAAGTGAATGTTCTTGAAGATCCAACCTATAAAGTTGCTTCTGACGTACTCGGCTAAGAGATATTAACAAGCCCACTGACAAGGTGGGCTTTTTTCTACCTGTAGATCATATTTTACGTTTGTTTTTCTCATTCCGGCTCCCCTTATGTCAGGTTTTCTGAAACAATCACTGTATTAAGTGATTAATATTTCAAACATTCGGCAAAGGATTCGCACTGTGTTTACCATTTATCCTGTAGATAAAACTCAATCTGTCCACATTAAAAAACGCATTGATAATAAAACGAAGCCCATTGGTGCGTTAGGCCAATTAGAACCACTTGCTGAACAACTCGCATTAATACAACAAAGCGATAGACTGACCATCGATAATCCTCATCTACTTATTTTCGCGGCAGATCATGGCATTTCACAACATGGAATAAGTATTGCTTCCGCAGAAGTCACCACCCAAATGGTCCATAATTTTTTAGCCGGCGGTGCGGCAGCGAACTGTTTTTGTCATAGCAATAATATGGCGCTTAAAATTGTTGACGCCGGGATTTTAGGCGATGTTAATGACCATCCAGATTTAATCAGACAGCCATTAGGCAAAGGCACTCAAGATTTTACCACTCAGAATGCAATGTCGCTTGATACCGTGCAACAAGGAATATCCGCAGGAGCGAGCGTTGTTGATTCGCTGCATCAATCAGGTACCAACCTTGTTGCGTTTGGGGAAATGGGGATAGGCAATACCAGTAGTGCTGCCGCAATTATGGCATTGCTGCTTAATCTTCCTGCTGATGCATGCACAGGGCATGGTACAGGTATTGATGACAGCCAATATCAAAAAAAATTAGCGCTTATTCGTCTTGCCTGCAAACATCACTATAGTGCGACAGGCGATCCGTTAAAAGTGTTATCCGCTGTTGGTGGGTTTGAAGTTGCACAAATCACAGGCGGTATACTACAAGCGGCTGAAAACCGAATGATTGTATTGGTTGATGGCTTCATTGTAACAGCAGCAGCCTTGCTGGCTGTTGCAATTAACCCTAATGTTATCGATTACCTTGTTTTCTGTCATCATTCAGAGGAAGCCGGACATCATCGTATGCTTCAACATCTTAATGCCTCGCCATTACTTAACTTAGGCTTACGTTTAGGTGAAGGGACTGGTGCTGTATTAGCATTGCCTTTAATTAACGCTGCGTGTGCCTTTTACAATGATATGGCGAGTTTTGATGATGCAGGAGTTACTGTGTGAGCACCGATCATCAAACACAGAGCAAAGCATCACTCACGGAAAGTGGCTATCGATATCAATGGCAACTCTTTTTAGTCGCATTAGCCTTTTTCACTCGTATTCCTATACCAACCAGTACTCCATTTAGTACTGAGCGATTAAATCATGCCAATCGCTACTTTGGTGTTATTGGTCTTATTGTGGGAGCAATATGTAGCTTAATATACCTATTATTTATTCTGCTTTTTCCCCCTACAATTGCGATTGGTATTGCAATGATTTCAGGTCTGTTAATCACGGGAGCTTTCCATGAAGATGGACTGGCTGATGTATTTGACGGCTTTGGTGGTGGTTGGACGGTTGAATCAAAGCTCAACATAATGAAAGATTCTCGCCTAGGTACATATGGCGCTTCTGCACTAGTCATGGCATTAGGTTTAAAATGGATTGCACTGGTCTCATTGGCTGATATAAACCTCTACTTCCCTGTTTATGCCTTCATTGTTATTCATTGTATAAGCCGAGTCGCTGCAGCAAGTATTATCTTCTCTTACCCTTATGTTCGCGCAGATCAGGATAGTAAGGTTAAACCTTTAGCCAATCAGCAATCTTTACTCGATATTGGGATCTTACTAACAACAGCAATACTAGTACTTTCAATATTACCGCTATCTCTTGCATTAAGTTGTCTTATAACAACCATCTTGATTCGCCAAAGTTGTGGCTATTGGTTCAACCATCAACTCGGTGGGTATACCGGTGATTGTTTAGGGGCGACACAACAACTTGCAGAGATAGCCGGATACCTGACATTATTAACCTTTGCGAACCATTATCATTTTTAAGGATTTCAGATGATAGATACAACCAACAAGGATGATCGCCATAAGGCGCGTCAGCAAAAATTAAAAGAGCAAGTCGATGCTCGTATTGATGCCGCCCAACACGAAAAAGGACTGGTTCTGGTAATCACTGGCAATGGTAAAGGAAAATCTACTTCAGGGTTTGGCATGATTGCGCGAGCCGTCGGTCATGGTCAGCGCTGTGGTGTCGGACAATTTATAAAAGGCACATGGGATTGTGGTGAGCGTAATTTACTAGCGCAACACGGTGTCAACTTTGCAGTCATGGCGACTGGATTTACATGGGAAACCCAAAATAAAGAAGCCGATACCGCCGCTGCAAAAGAAACATGGCAACAATGTAAAGCAATGCTAGCTGATGATAGCTATGATGTTGTATTACTCGATGAGCTGACTTATATGATTACCTATGATTATATTGCGTTAGATGACGTAATTGAGGCTATAGAAAAGCGTCCTACAACACAATCGGTGATCATTACAGGACGAGCTGCACACCGACAATTACTCGAAATTGCCGATACTGTCTCAGAAGTGCGTAATGTTAAGCATGCCTTTGAAAGCGGAATAAAAGCGCGAAAAGGGATTGATTGGTAAATGCGAATAAGCCATTAAAAGTAATAAACCTTACTTTTAATGGCTAAATAACCAACAACCAATTAATTTTTTACATTTATTACTATCACAGAGTCTATAGCTTCATATAATAGCCACATGCTTATCAGCCAGTAATGCTATTTTTGGAGCAATTATGCCGTCCCATTTACCAAAAGCGTTTAGCAAACCTTTTCTTAAAATATTTCATACCTTAGAAGCCATTCTTTTGGTGGGGATAACACTTTCTACCGTCGTTGCCATGTTTAATGAATTTATACATGTCATCGTAGAGAGAAATATTCTACTAACGGACATTCTTTTAATGTTCATCTATTTAGAAATATTGGCCATGGTTCAACAGTTTGTTGTTAATGGTAAAATTCCAGTTCGTTATCCTATCTATATTGCAATAATGGCGATTGCTCGCTACATCACCCTGGGAATGAAAGAGTTAGATGGCACGGTTATTATTTGGCTATCGTTAGCTGCATTTGTTTTAGCTGCAGCAACAGTACTTATTCGTATCGGTCATCATTACTGGCCTTATGACACGCCAGAGGATCCAAGCAAAAAACAAGCAGATAGCTAATATTATGATTTAAATATCAAAAAGGCACTCTATCGTGCCTTTTCTCTATTGCTATCTTTTAAACTAATTAGCGTTTAAAGGTAACACGTTCTGTTTCATCTAAATGAATTTGCGTTTCTGCAGGTTGAGTTTGGGCGATCACTTTACCGTGACGCACTGAGTATTGAACTGGCACTTGGCGACGCACCGCATCAAAACCATTCTCTGCAGGTAAAACCAATAAACTGCCCGGCTTACCCACTTCAATGCCGTAATTATCTTGAATGTTTAAGGTGCGTGCTGAGTTTTTGCTGATCAAATCTAACGATTGATTGATTTGATCATAACCCATCACTTGGCATACATGCAGACCCATGTGAAGCACTTGTAGCATGTTGGCTGTACCTAGCGGATACCAAGGATCAAACACATCATCATGACCAAAGCATACGTTGATATCAGCCCCTAGCATCTCTTTAACACGTGTTACACCACGACGTTTAGGATAATCATCAAAACGCCCTTGTAGGTGAATATTCACTAATGGGTTAGCAACAAAGTTAATCCCTGACATACGTAATAAGCGGAACAAGCGTGATGCGTAAGCACCATTATAAGATCCCATTGCAGTGGTATGGCTTGCTGTGACTTTCTCGCCCATATTATATTTATGTGCCAGTGCGGCTACTGTTTCAACAAAACGTGACTGTTCATCATCAATTTCATCACAATGCACATCGATCAATCGATCGTATTTACGTGCTAATTCAAACACGTAATGCAGCGATTCCACACCGTATTCACGAGTAAATTCAAAGTGTGGAATAGCACCGATAACATCAGCGCCAAGTTGTACTGCTTGTTCAAGTAGCTCTTTACCGTTGGGGTAAGACAAAATCCCTTCTTGTGGGAAAGCGACAATCTGAATATCCACCCAAGGCTTCATTTCTTCACGTACTTCAAGCATCGCTTTTAATGCAATCAACGTCGGATCGGAAACATCCACATGAGTACGTACATGCTGAACACCGTTAGCGATTTGCCACTTCAAGGTCTGCTTAGCGCGTGTTTTTACATCTTCAATCGAAAGTAACTGCTTACGCTCAGCCCAACGCTCAATGCCCTCGAATAAGGTACCTGAAATATTCCAGCTCGGCTCGCCTGCTGTCTGCGTGGTATCTAAATGAATATGTGGCTCACAAAATGGCGTTACCACTAAGCCACCAGCAGCATCTAGCGTCTCACCTTGGTGATCTGTGATGGTATGGTTATCTACAATTTGTGTAAAAACACCATTCTCAATCAGAATTTGCTTTAAGCCTGCTTCATTTTGCAACGTCGCATTATTAATCAATAAACTTGTCATCATTTTCCCTTACGCCACTTGCTTTACTGCATGTGTCTTTTTATTCATTACTGTGTTTAATAGCACGTAGCTTATCGCACCACCTAACACCGCATTCACAGGTACGATACCTGGCAAGAAATGCCCTGCCGCAACACCGACAGTAATCGCTAACATGCCAGCCCAATTAACCGTTTTAAATTCTGCTTTAGTAAAATCTTGGTAGCGCTTACGATTGATAAAGAAATCCGCAATGATCACGCCGCCAATCGGTGGAATCGCTAAGGATAGGAATGTTAGCCAACCCACAAAATTGTTATAAAGCCATAGCGCACAAAGTGTGCCGATCAAACCATTCACGACTGACAAATACTTACTCGGCAATCCAGTGATATTTGCAAAGCCTAAGCCTGAAGCATAAAGCGCATTATCATTAGTCGTCCAAATATTAAGACCTAATACGATAATGGCAGGGATCAACAACCCTTGTGCAATCATCACTTCAGAAATATCAGAATGCCCTGTTACTGCAGCACCTGCTGCGCCAAAGATAAACATCAGAGAATTACCTAAGAAGAAAGCAACCATGGTCACGAGTACTGCTGATTTAGGCTTCTTACCAAAGCGAACAAAATCTGCGGTTAACGTTCCCGCACTCACAAACGAGCCAACAACCATCGCCAGTGCAACCGGAAAATCGATAGGATCGACAGGCTTCATCATCTTTAATTGATCAACACCACCAATACTTTCAACAGCCCCAGCTACAGAATAACTACCTAACACTGCAATTGCAGGTACAGCAATGGCTGATAGGATCATTAATGCCGACATACCAAAGTACACAGTAACCGTCATCAATATACCGGATACGACAATTAATACATTGGTATCAATGCCAGTGGCTTTATGAACAGGGATCGCAAACATTGCAACCCCCACACCGAACCAGCCAACTTGTGTACCGCCAAGCAATGCAGACGGTAGCCATGAGCCTTTAGTACCAAAAGAAAAACGAGCAAGAAGATGAGTAGAGAGTCCGGTGGAAGCACCGATATAGCCAAGAAAAGAAGTGTAAATACCGAGGATAAGATTGCCGATGAGAACAGCAAGGAAGAAGTCGTCAAATGAAAGTCCAGTACCAAGTGAACCACCTGTCCACATACTGGCGGAGAAAAAAGTGAGACCTAACATGACCATTGTCAGTGAAGCGACACCCTTTCGAGCAGTAAGGGGTACAGGCCCTAAACTGTAATTATTATCAGCAGCCATTTTCATCTCCGATATGAATAAATTCGTAAATCCAAGTTAAACGGCGCGCATTATGCTGATAATAAAAAAGCAATCAAGAACAATAAATTCAAACAAAAAATCGAAAAATAACTAATAAACTATAAAAACATTTAAATACAAAAAGTTAAATACAATACATAAGAATTAGATCGTACAATTTGAAACACTTAATTATCAGCTTAATATTAATTATTCGACTTACAAATTAATAATACCTTATGGGAATCTATAATTCAGCGGTAATATTTTAAGGCAATCTTTAATAAAAAAAGGGACCCATCGGATACCTTTAAAATATCATAACCTCTTATTAAATAAGCACTTGTGCAATGGCATAACCAATACAGTAAGCTGATACAACACCAATAGTACGAATTTCCGACACCATCGCGACAATGACAATCATGATTAACGCTAAAATAAACAGTATCACCGCATGCATTGCAGTTTTAGGTAACTCTTCATTTAATGATGTTGAAGTCGTATGAAGAATTTGATCGCGCCAAACAGGATCGTTTAAACGACGTTGATACTCAGGATCATCAGCGATTTCTTTACCTCGACGCAAGCTATGCAGTGACAGTAATAACGTACCGACCAAGGTCGCAGGTACAGTTACCATCAAAATAGATAACAGGCTGATTGATTCATTAATGCCCGAAAATTGAGCAAGGTAATACACCACAGCGGCAGAAATAGGACTCGCCGTGATCGCTAATTGCGATGCGACAAAAGATGCAGCCATTGGTCGCTCAGGACGAATGCCATCTTTCAAGGCAACATCACCAATGATTGGCATAATGAGTACACTGCGTAACCAATACCTAGCATGAATGTCATCACGTAAGAGACTAATAGACCTACGATAGTCACACGCTATGGATTGCTACGTAGAATACGCTCTGTAACTCGCACAGCGAAAAAAGCCGATTAGCATTACTACATCAACACATAAGAAAACAGTGAAAGAAACGTTATAGTTACGTTTTTATAACAATGTTACTGGGGCATTCATTGATCTGGCATAGATCGGCATTCACATCTTGGCTGCCTAATAGCCGTAACCATAATGCAGAAAGGTGTTTGGGTTGCACTTTTCGCTCCTCCATTTTTATCGGTGCTATTAATTGCCAACCTTGCTGCGGTGACTGCTTGGCAACGATAAAACGAAATGGCAAATATTCGATTAATCCTAACCGCAGATCTGTCACCACTAATTGATCATCAATCGTTTGATACTGAACAAAATCACTAGCAAACTTAGTTAGCATTGCAACATGCTCTGAGGGCTGTTTTAACGGTAACGTGCCTCGCTCTCGTTGCACCCATTGTATAGGGTAACCATCATCATCTTTTGGATCGAGCAAAGATGAAAAGCCCTCATAATATTTATCATCATCAAGAATAATAAACCGCCAAAGTACCGTATTAAACGGGGTTGGGCTGATAAACATGGGCTGATTGGCTAACGGTGTGTGCTTTAACTCTTGTTCAATACGGTGCTCAATAACCTTATAAGCAACAACTGACCATGCTAAGTAAATCGTTGAAACGATTAGTCCAATACTACAGAGTTTTGCCATTTTCTCTCGCCACATCAAGCTTGCAATCAGCATGATAAGCAAAGGCAATGTATAGAGTGGATCGATAATAAAGAGACTCGATACCGCAACGCTGTTATCTAAAGGCCAAAACAGTTGCGTGCCATAGGTAGTAAATGAATCAAGTAATGGATGAGTGATCAAACATGCGGCAACTAAGAGCCATAATCGACCAAATGATAATACCGTAGGTCGATAGTGATGCCATAATGTAGTGAGTAATAAAGAGAACGGTAACAACACAAAAAGTGAATGGCTAAAGCCACGATGCTTCACCGTATCTGAAATAGGATCACCATAATCAATAAAAACATCTAAATCAGGTAACGTCCCTAACGCAGCACCAATCAATAATGTTTTAGGCTTACAGTGGCGTCCTGCTGCAACAGATGCCCCTAGTGCAGCTTGAGTTATTGAATCCACATACACTCCTTGTATTTAGCTTCATATCTAGCATGAAATATAAATACATAATCATTATTAATATATTAATCAGTTAACTATACCATGACAAAGTTATTACATTACGCAGTCAAACGGTACTTCTACCTTCAGTAATATGACACTACTGATATAGACAGGGATGTAGTTCGCATATCTGGCGTTGTCAGTCTATTAAAGGTAATAAAATGAAAAAAACTTGTCCTTGCTGTCAGCATAAAACCTCAGTACCAACACTCAACCAAGATACCCTCTCTTTTACCTGTGAGAGCTGTGGCATCCATCTACAACATAATGAAAACCAAGTGTTCGGCTATAGCATCGCATATATTGGTATTGTTAGCCTTGTTTTACTTATACTCAATATCAATGCCTTTATTGCCATCGCTACTGCAACAGTCAGCTATGCCATGATCCGCCGTAAGTTCATTGAACCAAGAATTGGTCTTCAAGTTAGCCAAATCAGTCATTTCCTAAAACAACTCAATATTGCACAATGTAATAAAAAAGGATGATATAGCGTCATCCTTTCTTGTATTCATCACAGAATAAAGCCGTTATTCTTCATCAGTGATCGGCGTAATACGATGTTCATTCGCTGTCGCAATCCAAGCGGCACAAAATAATGTCAAACGCGCAAAGAAATAGAAAAATGCCATTAAGCCTATAATTGAACCAAACGCGGCACCTGATGGTGAGCTTGCCAGTTTAGGTAACATGAATGTCATAGCAAACTTAATTGCTTCAAAGCCTATCGCGGCAAGTAATGTTCCTTTCATCAGTGCCCTACGATTAAAACGACGCTTAGGTAACATCCAAAAGATCCATAAAAACATAAGATAGTTAGCACAGATCGATATTGTTAAAGCTGTTGCGGTAAGAGCAGGGCGTAACCAAGTAATATTTTCTAAACCTAGCGCATTAACAATTGTTGCTTGTGCAGAGCCTGCCACTGACGTTAGTACAACAGTAAAAATTAATGCGCCCACTAACCCTGTCAGTGCGACAAAATCTTTCACATATTGCAGTAAAAAATGATCTTTATCTTCAGGTTTGCGTTCCCATACATCACGGGTTTGTGCTCGAATGGCTTCACGTAAATTCCCCATCCAACTAATACCAGAATACAAAGCAATGGCTAAACCACTTAAACCGACAGTTGTACGCTGACTAATAGCAATATTAACAGTGTTTTTTAATGTCGTTGCTAAGCTTGGATCAGTAACACCTGCAACTATTTTATCAATAATGCTATTTAGTAATGAGGCATTAGAGGCCAATATAAAACCCGCTGCTGCAAACAACACCATTAAAATAGGGATAAGGGATAAAAAAGAGAAATAAGTGATTGCTGCACCAAACTGACTCCCCAAACGATCATTAAAGCGATCCGCAGCACGGATCAAGTGATCAATAGGAGGCAAGGCTTTTATTTTATCGACCACAAAAGTAACAATCGCCATTACTTTTGACATCAAGGTTGTTTTTTCATCTGTCGACGTCGGTTTATCTATCATAATTCATCATCATGGCGTCATTCATTTATCAAGTGACAGTAATCACTGCTCACCGTCTTACTATAAAGTCGCCATTTACTTTTTAGTATCAAATACATATAAAATAGAAAAGGCTTGCCTTAATAAGCAAACCTTTTCAATAATAACGTGACCAATATAAAAATATTGTTAATTAAACAAACCTTTAAGCAATTGATCCGCTACATTTTTAATCTTCTCGTCTTTGGCTTTATCACCCAATAGCTTTTCAAGACCTCGGTTTAGCTCTTTCTTCGCTTTTTGCTCTAATTCGCTATTTTGCTTAAAGAGATTTTTTAAATCTAATTGGTATTTAGGCTGCTGCCATGTGCCTTTTATTTTAATAGGAACAGTAATCCCTTTCAATTCATCTAACCCTTTACCACTTGCTACAATAGCAGTATCAACAGAAAAGTTTAATGACTCATTATTTAAATTAGTCGTACCACGACCATTGATATCAAGTAATGGTGAAACAAGGTGAAGATTGTCGATCTTTGCTTGGCCTTGCCCTAATTGCAACAATGCCGTTAAAGAAGAAAAATCTGTTTTCTTTTGCTTCTGACTATCAGATAACTTTTCACCTTTTAGACGGGCTTTTGCTGAACGGATCATCTCTGATATATTCACTCCATAAACAGCGCCATCGGTTAAATTCACATTAATCGTACCTGTACTGTTATTTTTCAAATGTTGTGAAGATAAGCCTTTACCTGCAAGATTGGCGATAATATTTGCACGTCCTGCTAACTGCTTATTATTAGCAACATCTTCCAATAATGGCTGGATTTCAACGCCTTTTATTTGATTATGTAATTGATAACTCGCTAAAGGTGTATTAACGTTCAATTGTGCTGTTCCACTCACAGTGCCTTTATATAAATTTGCCGTGAACGAATTTAACTTTGCAATCCCATTTTGAATCACAACCGACAGTTTCACATCAGACAAGTGTGCATGTGAGATAGTGAACTTTTTCGCCATTATCGTTCCGTCAACATCAATACCTTTTAGTACTGAAAGATCCGGCTCTTGTATTGCAGAGGAAGTATTTGATACCGATGGTGAAGAGGTTTGTTGTGACGTTGACGAAGCAACTTCGGTTGATGTGTTATTCGCAGCTTGATCTGATACTGCAGGCTTTTCCGATGAAACCTGGCCGTGCTGCTTGTTTAGCCAGTTATCAAGATTAATATTATCGCTAGATAAATTAAAACGGATCACAGGAACATCACGGTTGATAAAAGATACATCTCCCATTAACGCTAGTTCATCTGCATTTGCATTGAGTTTTGATAACGTCGCTGTTTTTGTCGTTATATCATAACTAGCATTGGTTTTTATGTTTACCTGCATCTTAGGGCGAGGTAACGCTTTTCCTGACAATGCATTATCTATTGAAAGATTCTCTAACGTTAGAATATTTCTATCCGACGACAATTTAAACTGGGTCTGCCCTTTGGTAACAAAAGCCAACTCAGGTAATTGACCATCTATATTTAAATTAACCGTTGCCCATTGACCATACTGAAAATGATCCAGCGTTACTTGAGCATGTTTTATCTCTGTTTTTCCATCTTGGGCCGTCAGAGATACATCTAGATTTTTTAATTCAGCCAATTGATATGCAGAAGACAGATTCAACTCGGTACTGCCTTTAGCTGCAAATTTTAGCGCATTTGCACTGCCCGAAATATCAAATGTCGCTTTCGTCCATGTATTTGGTGTCAGTTTATCTAAGGTGAAATTCACCTTATTTAACGCTATATTCGAACCGATTTTGTCATTTATAATATCAACACTAGCATTGATAAGTTCAACCCCAGCAAGAGATATTTTCCACGGTTGTGTCGTTACCTTTGATGCCGTTGACTTCTCATCCTGAACCTTACTAACAGCATCTTTATTAGCTTTTGATGATGTAGAGTCATTCACTTCTTTAGTTGATGACTTTTCAGTTAAGCCATCTAAATTACTACGACCATCTTTCAATGTTTGCACAAAAACATGCGCACCATCTAAACGCACTTTACCAATATCAAGCTCATGAGATAAAAGCGGTAATACGGAAACAGACAACTCAGCTTGCTTAAATTGAATCAGGTTTGGCTGAGCAAAGCCTTGAGGGTTATTTAACGTTGTTTCCCCCACACTTAAGCCTAATGTTGGGAAAAAACGCCAGTTAATATCGCCGCGAATATCCAACTCACGCCCTGTTTGCTTTTTTACTTGCTCTGCAATCACAGCTTTAAACTGATTGGGATTGACTAACGTGACAAGGGCTGTGATCCCAAGTACAACGACGATAATAATACCGATTAAAACATACAGTAATTTTTTCATACTACCCTCTTTCCCTTGCACCCATTATCACGATGAGGAATCTGCATAAGAAATATAAACAATTAAAATATAAGCTTAATGTTATTAAGCTCTGCGTTATGACAATGATTTATAATGATAGTTTCGCCCTAAACATCATAGTAATACCATCAGGCGATAAAATATCACACATAACAAAAAGGCAATCACTATGGATTGCCTCTTAAAATATAGATTATTGATGATTGAAATTAACTCTCTTTATCATCTTCATTAATACGACTAGCTACTGCACCTTGCTGATATTTATATTTAGCGTCAACACGTTTATTATACGGTTTTTCAGCTTCACCAGATAAGGTTTCAAAACTTAACGCACCAATTGGCATATGTGGACGCAATGCCAGTGGTAAGCGTCCTGAATTATAAAATTCAAGTACGATACGACCAGACCAACCTGGATCGATACGGTGTGCAGTAACGTGTACCATTAGACCTAAACGTGCTAATGATGATCGTCCATCCAACCAACCTACGATATTGGCAGGTAATGTCACTGATTCATGCGTTACTGCTAAAGCGAGTTGTCCTGGATGAAGGAAAAAGGCTTCTCCTTCCTCAACAACAATTTCATCACTCATAACTTTATCAAGTTGCGTTGCTACATCTTCTTTCTTTCCAGAAAGGTCGATAAAGGGTGCACCATGATCATTAAAAATACGGAAGTTATTACCAAGGGTCACATCAACCGTTAAACCACTAATACAGTCATCTGCTGGACGTGGCTCGATATTGATTTTTCCTTCATCAAGGTACGCCTTGATATCCTTGTCACAAAGTCTCATTTGAGCTTTCTCCTGAATAACAAAACACACGTATTATCAATAAAATAATACCTGTGTAGGCAAATCTTAACAGGGTTTCCCGAAAGATAAAAATAAGGCTGGCAAAGGCCAGCCTTATAAAAAATTAAGAACGTAACAACTTCGCTATATGCGCTTTAAGTACGTCGATAGCAATTCGGTTTTTACCACCGCGAGGAACGATGATATCAGCATATTGTTTTGACGGTTCAATAAATTGCATGAACATAGGGCGTACCGTCTTTTGATACTGAACGAGTACTGATTCCATAGTACGACCACGCTCTGCAACATCACGCTGTAGACGACGAAGTAGACAGATATCAAGTGGTGTATCCATAAATACGCTAGCGTGCATGATCTCACGAAGGCGTGGATCTGTAAGCAGTAAGATACCTTCCAAAATGATCACCTTCTTTGGTGTCATTTGCGTGGTTTCTTTCATGCGAGTATGTTCGCTATAGCTATACTGAGGTACTTCTACTGCTTCACCCTTTATTAATTGCTCTAGGTGATCACAAAGTAAATCATGATCAAGCGCATTCGGGTGATCATAGTTAGTTTTGACCCGCTCATCCATGGTCAGGTGGCTTTGATCGTTATAATAGCAATCTTCCGTAATAACACCGATCTGATGATCGCCTACTTTTTCTTTTAGCTCTTTGTATACAGTACTGGCAATCAGACTTTTACCGGATGCAGAAGCACCTGCAATACCAATAATAACGCATTGGTGTGAATTTTCAGACATATCAGAAGGCACCTGTTAGACCACGTGGCGAGATAAATAATTAAACCGCCTGATTATAAGCCGTTGTTATGCCAGATGCCAACAAAAATGAGACATCTAGCACATTTGAGCAGAGAGCGGGCAAAGACCGTCTCATATTTTTGTTACATAGTACGAATTGTAATCTGCTCTACCGCCGTTTCACCTTGCCAGTACAAACGACTCGCAACAGTCGCGGCTAATTCAATATAAGCCATCGCTTGCTCAGAGTTAGGAGATACTGCCACAGTTGGTTTACCGTTATCAATATCTTGACGTACCTTAATATCAAGTGGTAGCTGCGCTAATAATGGCACTGAATATTCTTGTGCCATTTTTGCTGCACCACCAGTACCGAAAATATGCTCTTGATGACCACAGTTACTACAAACGTGGTAACTCATATTCTCAACAATACCCAGTACTGGCACATCCACTTTATTGAACATACTAATACCTTTAATGGCATCAGCTAGGGCTAAATCTTGTGGTGTAGTAACCACTAACGCCCCTGTAACAGGAATTTGCTGAGATAACGTCAGTTGAATATCACCGGTACCCGGTGGCATATCAATCACAAGATAATCAAGATCAGGCCACCATGTCTCATTAATAATTTGTGCTAACGCTTTTGAGGCCATAGGACCACGCCAAATAGTTGCACTTTCCGCAGGTACAAGGTAACCCACTGAATTGGTATATAACCCGCATGATTCAATTGGCAGCATCATTTTGCCATCTGGCGATTGTGGCTTTTGATCCATGGTGCCTAACATCATAGGAACAGATGGGCCATAGATATCTGCATCAAGTAATCCAACTTTAGCTCCTTGTTGCTGAAGACCTAAAGCTAAATTAACTGACGTTGTTGATTTACCCACACCACCTTTCGCCGAACTTACTACGATAATATTTTTCACACCACGTAATGGTTGCTTGTTCTCAACAGCCAAGGTAGCCACTTTTGCGCGTACATTAAATGTCGCATTTGAAGGAATAACACCAGTATGTTGCTCGCTGGCAATCCACTGTTCAAGCTCATTAACCAATGTAGCCGCAGCAAAAGGAATCGTGATGGTAATTAAACCATCTGCAGAGATAGAGACAACATTGGGCATATCCGCCCACTCTGAATTCAAAAGAGAATGCTCAAAATGATTTAGCCATTGGCATATATCAGCAACATTCTGAAAACGATGAGTTACATCGTTAGTCATAAGTTAACGCTCCACATAATTATTATCAAACGAGCAACAATTTAACCTTTAGTTAGTCATTTAAGAGCTTGTTGCTGCGCTAATTTTACTTGTTTTACTTAATGCTACCACCAAAGCATAAAAACTGCCCGATTTCACAAGCTTTTAAGCAGATAAAACCGTATCTGATGCTAGGAATAACGACAACCATCAGGTAGTATTTACAGCTACGTTTTTTACCCATCATGAGCGAAATAAGTAATTATGGCTGCCAATCCAAGAAAAATTCTGGTTACCTGTGCCCTACCGTATGCTAACGGTTCTATCCACTTAGGTCACATGCTTGAGCATGTACAAGCGGATATTTGGGTTCGCTATCAGCGCCTACGCGGCAACGAAGTTCATTTCATTTGTGCCGACGATGCACACGGAACTCCAATCATGCTTAAGGCCCAGCAGATGGGTATGGAACCTGAGCAAATGATTGCCGAAGTGAGCAAAGAGCACCAAGCTGATTTTGCTGGCTTTGATATTGATTTTAGCAACTACCACAGCACACACTCACCAGAAAACCGTGAGTTAGCATCTTTTGTATATACCCAGCTAAAAGACAATGGCTTTATTACTAGCCGTACTATTTCTCAGCTTTTTGATCCTGAGAAAGAAATGTTCCTCCCTGATCGTTTCGTAAAAGGTACATGCCCTAAGTGTAAAGCCGAAGACCAATACGGTGACAACTGCGATAACTGTGGTGAAACATACAGCCCAACAGATTTAATCAATCCAAAATCAGCCGTTTCTGGTGCTACACCAGTCATGAAAGATTCTGAGCACTTCTTCTTCGACCTGCCTCAATTTGAAAGCATGTTAAAAGAATGGACTAAATCTGGTGCTCTTCAAGAAGAAACCTCGAACAAGATGCAAGAGTGGTTCGAGTCAGGACTGCAACAGTGGGATATTTCTCGTGACGCTCCTTACTTCGGCTTTGAAATTCCAGGTGAGACTGGCAAATACTTCTATGTATGGCTGGACGCACCAATTGGCTATATGGGTTCATTTAAAAACCTATGTGACAAGCGCGACGATCTAAACTTCGATGAGTTCTGGAATAAAGATAGCTCAACAGAGCTATACCACTTCATCGGTAAAGACATTGTTTACTTCCACAGCCTATTCTGGCCTGCGATGCTAGATGGTGCAGGGTTCCGTAAACCAAACAATGTATTCGTACACGGCTACGTAACAGTAAACGGTGCGAAAATGTCGAAGTCTAAAGGCACGTTCATCAAAGCCGGCACTTATCTAAAACACCTAGATCCAGAATGTCTACGCTACTATTACGCTGCCAAACTAAACAGCCGTATTGATGATCTGGATTTAAATCTAGAAGACTTCACACAGCGTGTTAACAGTGATGTAGTAAACAAGATTGTTAACCTTGCATCTCGTAATGCAGGCTTCATCGCTAAACGTTTCGATGGCAAGTTATCTGATAATTTCGTTGAACCTGAGCTATATGCAGAATTCGTTGAAGCCGCTGATCGTATCGGTGAACTATACGAAAGCCGTGAATACGGTCGTGCAATTCGTGAAATCACAGCACTTGCTGATAAAGCAAACCAATATGTTGATGAAAAAGCACCTTGGGTTGTTGCGAAACAAGAAGGTAAAGACCAAGAGTTACAAGAAATTTGTACTGTGGGTATCAACCTATTCCGCGTGCTAATGGCTTATCTGAAGCCCGTCATGCCAAAACTGACTGAGCGTAGTGAAGCATTCCTAAACGAAACACTAACTTGGGAAACAATTGCCAAGCCGCTAACAGCTCACGAAGTAACGAAGTTTAAAGCTCTATTTAATCGTATCGATCCTGCACACGTTGCAGCAATGGTTGAATCATCGAAAGAAGAAGCTGCAGCAGATAAAGCCGCTGCTGAAGCCGCTGCAAAGCCAGCAAGCCCTTTAGCTGATGAACCAATTGAAGCTGAAATCGAATTTGACGATTTTGCTAAAGTTGATATGCGTATCGCTAAGATTGTATCTTGTGAAGAAGTACCAAAGGCAAACAAACTGCTTAAATTCCAATTAGATATTGGCGGTGAAATGCGCCAAGTATTCTCTGGTATTAAGTCAGCTTACACACCAGAAGAGTTAGTGGGCAAAATGACTGTTATGGTAGCTAACCTGAAGCCTCGCAAAATGAAATTCGGCATGTCTGAAGGCATGATCCTAGCAGCGGGCCCTGGTGGTAAAGATCTTTGGATCCTAGAGCCACATGAAGGTGCGCAGCCAGGTATGCGTGTAATGTAATTTACACCTCACCTATATATAGAAGGGCACTGTATGTGCCCTTTTTTATTGTCGCCGCCCCATTACTACTGGATATAAACTCATATTTTTAGAATAAAAATTCAAACAAGAGCCAATAAAACATTTTAATTTTATAAAATAAATATTAGTGAAATAGCTTAATCCTCTGAAGTAGTACTATTTTCTTACAGAATGAGAGTAAACAACGCCCACTAGGTAGAGTTATATATAAGATAAAAGCGTGACCAACCCGATATAAAAACCACTCAAATGTTAAAATATAGTTAATATTACCCTTATTTAACTTTAAATAAATATAAAAAACGTGACTCAAGCCATATAGTTAATATTTGATCGTATTTTTGCTTTGGTTGAAACATTGAAGTGCTGATAGTCTCTTTGTGGCTCTGATATATAGATGGACAGAGTGAATAATTATAAGGAAAATTCAATGTCAACGACAAAGAAAAAAATGTCCCTCACCTCCCGAGTGATCCTCGGTATGGTACTGGGTATTCTAACAGGATTTTTAATTCGCACCTTTTTAGCTGATATCTCTTTTATCCACGAATACATCGTTAACGGTTTGTTTGATGTAGGTGGCAAAATTTTCATTGCCAGCTTAAAGATGCTTGTAGTACCTCTTGTCTTTGTATCACTGGTTTGTGGTACTAGCTCATTAAAAGATATTGCAACATTAGGCCGCCTTGGTGGTAAAACAGTCTTGTTCTATCTTGCAACAACTGCCATTGCTATTACCCTAGCGCTTTTCCTTGCTAATGTTTTCCAACCAGGCGCTGGTGCAGATTTAAGCGCAGCAACAACATTTGCCGCAAAAGAAGCACCAACGCTAGGTAGCGTTATTGTCGGTATGTTCCCAACTAACCCAATAAGCTCTATGGCAAATGGTAATACTCTGCAAATTATTGTCTTTGCCGTATTATTCGGTATCGCAATTAGCGCTGCGGGTAAACCAGGTGAACGTATTGCTGAAGTTTTCAAAGATCTTAATGAAGTGATCATGAAGCTTGTAGCGTTGCTAATGAACATTGCACCATTCGGTGTGTTCTTCCTAATGGCTAAGCTATTTACAGGATTAGGTCTAGATGCAATCTTTAACCTAATTAACTACTTCTTAGTCCTTGTTGCAGCGCTACTTATCCACGGTTTAGTAACATACAGTGCGATGCTAAAGATCTTTACCGGTCTAAGCCCTATTACTTTCCTAAAGAAAATGGAAGATGCGGTGATGTTTGCTTTCTCAACGGCATCATCAAATGCAACGATTCCAGTTACCATGGAAACAGCAACCAAACGTCTTGGCGTAAATAATAAGATTGCTTCATTTACAGTACCGCTAGGTGCAACCATTAATATGGATGGCACGGCTATCATGCAAGGTGTCGCGACAGTATTTATTGCTCAAGCGTTCAACATTGACCTAAGCATGGGTGACTACATTGCCGTTATTGTAACTGCAACACTAGCCTCTATTGGTACTGCGGGTGTTCCTGGTGTCGGCTTGATCATGCTGGCCATGGTACTAAACCAAGTCGGTCTTCCGGTTGAAGGTATTGCAATCATCATGGGTGTTGACCGCCTACTTGATATGATCCGTACCGCTGTCAATATTACTGGTGACTCTGTAGTAACATGTATTGTTGCTAAGAGTGAAAACGAGATTGATATTGAACGCTTCAATGATCCTGCTGCTGCAGTTAAAGATGAAGAAGTTAAATTTCATCCTCTAAAGCAAAGCTCATAATTCGGTCATTCTCATTGTATAAGGCGCCTTTATGGCGCCTTTTTTATTTCACTATTTTGGTGCACTTGAACCAAGTTAGCTCACAAGACACCGTTACACCATATTTAACTTGTTGTTTTAATTAAAATATATTAACGGCATGACGATTGCTTGCTTACTAAAAGAATAAGAGTAATTAAAGGGCTATTTATGTGGTTGATCATAGCTGCTATTATTTCACTATTAACGATTGGATATATCACTTGGAAAACAAATAAAAATAACACCCAATTACAACTACAATTTGATCAAATAATGCAGCTCAGAGAACTGATACAATTTATTCGTTATCACCGCCGCTATTGCCATCAAAAAATTATAAGTAACAATATGGATAATAAGATCCATGAATCTGTTAAGCGTAAAAGGCATGCTTTAAAACAAACACTCTCAATATTAATTTATCAAGCTGACACCAATCACAAACCGATGTTTCGGATATTGAGACAAGAAATACAGCGTTTATTTACAGATTGTCCTCACTACTCTTTACAGCGCAGCCAAGCCGTACATGGCAGAATTATTCGACACATTATGTATCTGATTGATGATGTTATTAGTTCTAGCTTGCTTACAGCCGAAAAAGACACCACTTTCGAACATTATCAAACCGCTTGGCCTATTACATTAAATTCACTGGATAGTTTAAATAGATTCCGCTGGACGATTGAACACTGTCCTTTAGAAAGCAAAAGCTATGCGCGCGAGTTAGAAATGCATGTAAAAATGATCCAACGAAGGCTTGGGCAGATATCGATGATAAGCCAACAGACGCCACCTGTTTGGCCTATTGAAAAGCTCCTACAAAAATTTCATGAAATACAATTTCATAACCAAGATAAAAATAAACTTAAAGAAGAGCTTTATCTTTATTCAATTCAGATCTCAGACACTATTTTCCAGTTCTTCGATCTTATTATCAATGATATTGCTGATGATCTTGCTATAACAGTTCCAAACATAACGACATGTGCCATTAATTTTGATCACAACAAGCAGACATAAAAAAACCCAGCACGATGGCTGGGTTTTCAAACGACAAATCAGTGATTAACCGATGTGAGTCATACCGTTCATGTACTTACGAAGTACTTCAGGGATCTCGATACGACCGTCAGCCTGCTGATTATTTTCTAAAATAGCAACCATTGTACGACCAACAGCAAGACCAGAACCGTTTAATGTGTGTAGAAGCTCAGGCTTCTTCTCACCTTTACGACGGAAACGTGCTTGCATACGACGAGCTTGGAAATCCCACATGTTAGAACAAGAAGAAATTTCACGGTACGTTTCTTGAGCAGGAACCCATACTTCAAGATCATAGGTTTTACATGAGCCAAAGCCCATATCGCCAGTACAAAGAACCACTTTACGGTATGGAAGCTCTAGAAGCTGTAGTACTTTCTCAGCGTGACCTGTTAACTCTTCTAGTGCAGCCATTGAATCTTCAGGTTTCGTAATTTGTACAAGCTCAACTTTATCGAACTGGTGCATACGAATAAGGCCACGAGTATCACGACCGTAAGAACCTGCTTCAGAACGGAAGCATGGTGTATGTGCCGTCATCTTAACAGGAAGATCCGCTTCATCAGTGATGGTATCACGCATCATGTTTGTTACAGGTACTTCAGCTGTTGGGATCAATGATAGAACGCGAGGTTCTTCATCATTTACTTTTTCAGTTAAAGGCTGTGTATGGAACAAGTCTTCACCGAACTTCGGAAGCTGACCTGTGCCAAATAAGCTATCTGCATTTACTAGGTACGGTACATACATTTCTGTGTAGCCGTGCTCTTCGGTATGAAGATCAAGCATAAACTGTGCAATTGCACGGTGTAAGCGCGCAAATTGACCTTTCATAACGATAAAGCGTGCGCCGGTAATTTTTACAGCACTCGCAAAATCAAGACCACCCGCCATTTCACCCAGATCTACGTGATCTTTCACATCGAAGTCATAAGCTTTTGGTTCACCCCAACGAGAAATTTCTACGTTTTCAGACTCGTCTTTACCAACAGGTACAGAATCATCTGGGATGTTTGGTACAGATTGTGTAATAACATCAAGCTCCGCTTGTAACTCAGCTAACGCTTTTTTCGCGTCATCAAGCTCAGAACCTAGGTTACCCACTTCAGCCATAATACGCTCGGCTTCTTCGTGATCACCTTTCGCTTTTGCCTGACCAATCGACTTCGATCGCGAGTTACGTTGAGCTTGAAGCTCTTCTGTCTTCACTTGAAGGGATTTACGCTTCTCTTCAAGGTTACGTAAAGTTTCTACATCAAGGTTAAAACCACGACGCGCGAGTTTTTCAGCTGTTTCATCCAGCTCTGTTCGAAGTAATTTAGAATCTAGCATGCTAATCCTGTGCTCTTAATATTCTGAAATGCACGTTATTTAGACGATTTTTATCAAAATAGTCTGTAATTAGGAAGGCAGTTCTCACATGGAACTGCCAGTCGTTTAACGATACCCAAAAAGCCTTATTATTGGTAGCGCTTTAACGGGCTTTTTGCATCTAATGAAGCAAGATAATCCAACTTTTCGGATATTTTCATTTCTAAACCACGGTTTGATGGTTGGTAATAAACCCGATCACGGATTTCACGCGGTAGATACACTTCACCTGCCGCATAAGCCCCTGCTTCATCATGGGCATAACGATATCCTTCACCATAACCTAATTCTTTCATTAACTTGGTCGGCGCATTACGTAAATGATGAGGGACTTCAAAATCGGGAAATTCGCGCGCATCAGCTTTGGCAAGATTAAACGCCACATAAACCGCATTACTTTTCGCCGCACATGCTAAGTACACAATCGCTTGTGCTATGGCTCGCTCACCTTCATAAGCGCCAACACGGGTGTAACAGTCCCACGCAGAAACCGCGACTTGCATCGCACGAGGATCAGCATTACCAATATCTTCTGAAGCAATAGCTAATAGGCGACGAGCCACATATAGCGGATCACAGCCTGCTTGGAGCATACGTGCAAACCAATACAAAGCACCATCAGGATTAGAACCTCGAATTGATTTATGCACCGCTGAGATCATGTCGTACCAAAGATCACCTTTGTTATCAAAGCGCGCAACCTTTTCGCCTGTGACTTCCGCCAATAATTCGACCGTTATTTGCTTAATGCCTTCATCATCTTCTTCAGCCATATCAATAAGCTGCTCAAGATAATTTAAAGACATACGCGCGTCACCACGAACAAACTCAGCTAATTTTTCTTTAATATCATCCGCAAAGTGTAAATTCGTTTCAGTTACCCCTCGCTCTTTATCCGTTAATGCTTGTTCAATCACTTGCAAGATCTCATCATCCTCAAGTGACTTTAACTTATAAACTCGAGCGCGAGAGAGTAATGCATTATTAAGCTCAAACGATGGGTTTTCCGTCGTTGCACCAATAAATGTTACAGTACCGTCTTCAATATGCGGTAAAAACGCATCTTGCTGACTTTTATTAAAACGATGCACCTCATCAACAAATAAAATAGTGCGACGTCCCGCCATTTTATTGTCACGAGCCTTATCAATTGCAGCTCGAATATCTTTAATACCAGATGTTACAGCAGACACACGCTCTACTTCAGCGTTGGCATAATGTGCAGCGACTTCTGCTAATGTCGTTTTTCCTGTACCCGGTGGCCCCCACAAAATCATTGAATGTAGTTGCCCGCCTTCTAAGGCTCGACGTAAGGGTTTTCCTTGCCCCAAAATATGTTGCTGACCGATATATTCTTCTACTGTTCGAGGTCGCATTCTTGCGGCTAGCGGCCTGAAATCAGAAGAAAAATCAAGGCTGAAGTTATTCAAAATAACCACTCCCATAAACAGAAAAAGGTGGCTAACAGCCACCTATACAATTTAGATAAACAATACATACACGCTAACTCATAGCATCATATCGATTGTTTTTTCATTGACGTTGGTCATCCAGTTCTACCCCTTTCGGTGGCGTAAACTTAAATAAGTCTGCTGCTGGTGTAGTACGTGTAAATTTAGATAATGTGTAGTTACTGCGTTGCCCGTCACTCTCAACTACAGAGAAATTACGCACTTGACCATCTTTAGATACTGTCACGATAAACTCTTTCATCGAAGAGGTTTTATCTTTCGGCGTTAAGGTAAAAGTATCTACTAATTGCTTCACATTATAACGCGACCAGTCTTTTTCATTATTACGTGTTAACAAAACAAACGGTGTTTGTTCTGTTGCATCTTTTAGCCACATTGCCGTGACCTGTTCAACGAATGGGCTGTAATACCATACTGTTTTACCATCGGAGACTAACAAGCTTGCATCCGGTGTTTTAGTATCCCAACGGAATAAATTAGGGCGCTTAATGGATAAATCGCCAGTCCCATCAACCAATATTTCACCGTCAGGACTTATCACTTTCTGAGTAAAGTTAGCACTAAAGGCATTAACTTTATCAAGTCGGCTACTTAATGCTTGTTGTGGCGTAGCCCAAGCACTTGTTGTTGCAAGCATTGGAACGGCAACTAATATACTTAGCCATAACTTTTTCATCATATTCGCTTACCTCTATTAAAGTAAACCGCCGAACATACTATGCGCAGCGGTTTAAATTACGCTATAAATTTACTGACAGCAAGGTGTCGGTTTATTCATTAATCGTGGATCTGTACTGGCGCAGGTGCTAGTACTTCTCGGTTTGAATTGTGCCCCGGTGGACTAACAATGCCATGCGCTTCTAATTGCTCAACAATTCGCGCTGCGCGGTTATAACCAATTTTAAACCGGCGCTGAACACCCGATACTGATGCGCGACGCGTTTCAGTGACAAATGCAGCTACTTCATCAAACAGTTGATCGATATCATCATCACCACCAGTGGATGTTTCACCCGGCAATAGACTTTCTGAACCTTGGTCTGAGCTTAGAATACTATCTATATATTGTGGTTTACCACGCGCTTTCCAATCATTCACCACGTTATGTACATCATCATCCGATGCAAATGCACCGTGAACACGTGTTGTATGGCTTTGACCTGGTGGTAAGTACAGCATATCACCCATACCAAGCAAGGATTCTGCACCACCTTGATCAAGAATGGTACGTGAATCTGTTTTGGTCGATACCGTAAATGCCATACGCGTAGGAATATTTGCTTTAATTAAGCCGGTAATAACATCTACAGATGGGCGCTGAGTAGCAAGTACTAAGTGGATACCTGCCGCACGTGCCTTTTGAGCGAGACGCGCGATAAGCTCTTCAACTTTCTTACCAACAACCATCATTAAGTCAGCAAATTCATCGATGATAACCACAATACTCGGCATTTTTTCAAGTAATGGTGGGTATTCATCCATGGTATCGCCTGGCTGCCATAATGGATCATGAATAGGGAAACCCGCCGCTGCCGCTTCCTCTAACTTATCGTTGAAGCCCGCTAGGTTACGTACTCCACATTTCGCCATGAGCTTATAACGACGTTCCATTTCCCCAACACACCAACGCAAGGCATTGCCGGCATCTTTCATGTCAGTTACGACTTCCGTTAATAGATGCGGTATACCTTCATAAATAGATAATTCCAACATCTTTGGATCGATCATAATAAAGCGACAATCTTCCGGCTTACACTTGTATAGTAAGCTCAAGATCATGACGTTTACACCAACTGATTTACCCGATCCCGTCGTACCCGCAACCAGTAAGTGAGGCATTTTACTTAGATCAGCCACAACAGCTTCACCAGCGATATCGCTACCTAAAACAATCGGTAATGGACCATCCATATTCTGAAAACGCTCACTGGCGACCACTTCAGACATGTATACCGTTTCTCGACCTTTGTTCGGCAGTTCTAAACCAATATATGGTTTACCCGGAATAGCCTCAACGACACGTACAGCCATCACAGACAACGCACGCGCTAAGTCTTTTGCTAAACCAGAGATGCGACTGACTTTCACACCTGGCGCTAAATCTAATTCAAAGCGGGTAATAACTGGCCCCGGATAAATCCCTTTCACCTGCGCTTTAATTTTATAATCAACTAACTTAGATTCAATTAACGCAGCTGTCGCTTGCAGCTCTTCTTCAGAAGCAGGCTCCACAGTGCGACGCGCTGGTTGCAATAAATCTAATGTCGGCATTGGTGACGTTGGCGCCGGAAGATCAACTTCTGTTTGCATTAAAAACGGATTATCTAATCCAGCCAAATGCGCTTGTTCTTTTTGTAAATCACGAATATTTTGTAAAAACGCTTCCTGATCGGCTTTTTCTTTTTGTTCTGGTGTTAACGCTACCGCTTCACCACGCTCTAGTTCAGACATACCATCTTGCACACCAATTTCAATATCACTTCCAGGAACTGGCTGTGATGTTGTTGGTTGTGGAGCGACAACTTGCGACGCTACTGGTGTTGTCTGTTGAACAGACATAGATTCTTCAGCTTGACTTAGTTCAACAACATTCTGCTGTGAAGAATGATAAGCAGGAGCAGCAGTTACTGCTGATTCAGCCGCTTCAATTGCACTTTGCGTATACTCATCCACTGGAACAGTAAAATCTTCATTTTTATCCAGTTCACGTTCTAAATCCTCAATCGAAAGACCACGAGGCTGAGTAGCTGGCTGCTGAACTGTCTCTTGTTGCTGTTGAACAGGCTGACTTACAACAGGTTGTTGAACAGCTGCTTGTGGTTGTACCACTGGCTGACTTACAACAGGTTGTTGAACAGCAGTTTGCGGTTGTGCCACTGGCTGACTTACAACAGGTTGTTGAACAGCTGGTTGCGGTTGTACCGCGGGCTGACTTATCACAGATTGTTGAACAGCTGGTTGCGGTTGTGCCGCGGGCTGACTTACAACAGGTTGTTGAACAGCAGTTTGCGGTTGTACCACTGGCTGACTTACAACAGGTTGTTGAACAGCTGGTTGCGGTTGTGCCGCGGGCGGGCTGACAACAGGTTCACTCGTTTCTAACAACGGGTCACGTGTCACATCAGAATTCGGTCGAACAATCTTATAAGGTGAAGATTCGACTTCTTTTGCATTATTATCTAATGGTTTGTTATTAACATAAGATGATAATAACGGGTCATCTTCATCATCAACGTCACTTATGTGTGCCATGTAAGGCATTTCTGATTCATCAGGGATTTCGGTTGCAAAAGGTCGCATAACCTCATGTTTATCTGAGCGGAATTTATTTAAAAACCATGTTAACGAAGCAAGCGTCTTCTCACCTAATGTATCAACAATTGATATCCATGAAATACCCGAGAACAATGTAAAGCCAATAGCCCAAATAAACATTAATACTAATGTTGTACCAAGCACATTAAGCAATGGCATAGAGATGTTTGAAACAACATCTCCCACGACTCCACCCGATGAAAAGTACCAAATATCGTCAAAGTTTAAATCAGCAAGACCACAGCTAGTTAATAGCAATAAAATTAGACCTAAAAGACGAGTGCCGTAAACCATATAATCGTGAGATAAACTTTTTGAACGGCGACGAAATAAATAATAGCCAAGTAAGACTATTAAGGCAGGAAAAACATAGGCTAATGAACCAAAACTGAAGAAGAATGTATCAGCCACTAAAGCGCCAAACGCGCCAGCTTTATTCTGAACAACCCCTTCCCAAGCAGTTTGTGACCATGATGGATCTGCAGGGTTAAATGTTACCAATGCCACCATAATATAAATAGCAGCTAAAATACTGATGATTAAAAAACCTTCAACAATGCGTTGTGTACCTGACAAACGCATCTGGGACAGTTTTTTACCTTTAATTTTCCTCAAGGATAACTCCGATGTCTCTATAAAACTCAAAATTTTGCCAGAAATCTAAGACATTCATCGAATAATACTAATATCTATAGCCAAATGCGCTATAAAGTTTAGCTAAATATAAGAAATACAATGTCATTGTCTCAATGCCACTATTCTATACTAAATGCGTGCATTGTCTGTGTACCGAAAAAGCTTTTAGTGAAAAATTTTCTCTCGCCCCAGATAATAAGGTACAGATAGCTATTTTAGACGCCCAATAGATAAAAAAATTCATCACTATGTCAATTTGATTCACTTTTTGTCCAATTAACCACCACTATGAATAAATTAACATATCGTACAAACAAAACGAGCGGCTAAATAGCCGCTCGTTTATTTATTCTGCTTATACTCAGAAATACACTTATCGTGTTTTAATCACTAGATTATTTGACTGTTTAACTTCTTCCATTACAACGTACGTACGCGTGTCATTTACACCCGGTAGACGCAACAAGGTTTCACCAAGAAGCTTACGGTATGCTGACATATCAGATACACGTGTTTTTAATAAGTAGTCAAAATCACCAGAAACAAGATGACATTCTTGAATATCTTCAAGCTCTTGAACTGATTTATTGAACTGTTCAAATACATCTGGTGCACCGCGATTTAGTGTGATTTCTACAAACACTAATAATGAAGCATCAAGAAACTGTGGGTTAAGCAATGCAGTATAACCACTGATATAACCTTGACGCTCTAAACGACGTACACGCTCAAGACAAGGTGTTGGGGATAAACCAACGCGCTTTGATAGCTCAACATTTGAAATTCTGCCGTCTTTTTGAAGTTCATTCAAAATATTACGGTCAATGCGATCCAATTCCTTGGATGGTTTCTTTTTGGTATCTACCATTTTTTATTCCACCTTCTTACTTCCTTGCAAAAAATATACTACATTTTATCTATTTTTAGAATCAAATAAGCCAAAAGTCAAAATTAATGATCAATAATCACCTATAAATTGACATGTAACCTAGACAAATTGACTGCTTAACATTATTTTCATGGCAGTTTGAGCTTTATAATTCACTACCCGCTCATGTTCCTTGCACAATATTGCCAGCTACAGTCTTGCCGCATGCTAAAAATTGAATATTTATCACCCGCCTATCCTATAATTTCAGGTGCGCATCATTATGTAGTTATAGAAATTTTTACCAGATAAGAAATGATTGTCAAAGTAAAACAGCAGTAAAATTCGTATTAATCACTACGAAAACGCATAAAAAACACCTAAAACATGTATCTTTGACTCCATTCTATTTGCGACAAAGAGCATTATCATATGAATAATTAACCATATAAAAACACCTAATATCTAGTCGACCATTTTTTAATCAAGGTTTCTTTGCTAACGTTCTTTCTTTTATTCTCAATAAAAAACAATAAAATTATCATTAAAAATCAAACGATTAAAAACAAATTATGCATCAACCTGTACATTCGACATAGCTAACGCGGTTAAATATAAAACAATTGATAATAAAAAAATGACGCGATAAAAATATAATCTGATTTTTCAATTTTATGTTTTTTACTTATTCATTTTCTTTCGTATTTTTTTGTGACCTATGTAACGTTTTATTTATTAACCTCTTTGTCTTTACTTAACGTTTTTTTTTCATATATAACGACAAATTAGCAATAACCTATTCTTAATTCGACTCTTCCTTTACGTCTGCAATTTACCTACAATCAATTCTCAATAACAATAATCTCATTCAGCCTGGAGAAGAAATGAGTAACGTAAAACATTGTGAACTGCTCATCCTTGGTTCTGGTCCTGCGGGCTACACCGCTGCAGTATATGCAGCACGTGCAAATTTAAACCCTGTGATGATCACTGGTATGCAGCAAGGCGGTCAATTAACTACGACGACAGAAGTGGAAAACTGGCCTGGAGATGCTGATGATCTCACCGGTCCTGCGCTAATGGATCGCATGAAAGCACACGCAGAAAAATTCAATACGGAAATTATTACCGACTACATTGTTGAAACGGATTTCAGCCAACGTCCTTTTTTATTAAAAGGTGAAAGCAATACTTACACGTGTAATGCGCTAATTATCTCAACAGGCGCTTCAGCAAAATACATTGGCTTAGAATCAGAGGAAGCATTTAAAGGCCGTGGCGTTTCTGCATGTGCGACTTGTGACGGTTTCTTTTATCGCAGTCAAAAAGTAGCAGTTGTCGGTGGCGGTAATACAGCTGTTGAAGAGGCGCTTTATCTATCAAATATCGCCTCTGAAGTTCACCTTATCCACCGTCGTGATTCTTTCCGTTCAGAAAAAATTCTGATTGATCGTCTCATGGATAAAGTCGCTAATGGCAATATCATACTGCATACAGATCGTACTTTAGACGAAGTACTTGGTGATGATATGGGGGTTACTGGTCTTCGTCTTAAAGATACTCATTCTAACGCCACTGAAGAGTTAGAGGTTATGGGTGTGTTCATTGCAATTGGCCACCAGCCAAATACCGCTATTTTTGAAGGTCAATTAGACATGGAAAATGGCTATATTAAAGTGCAGTCAGGCTTAAATGGTAATGCAACACAGACAAGCATTGAAGGCATTTTTGCAGCTGGTGACGTTATGGATCATAACTACCGCCAAGCAATTACCTCTGCAGGAACTGGTTGTATGGCTGCGCTTGATGCAGAACGTTACCTTGACGCCCAATAATCAGTAAACGTCCAAACCGCCACTCATGAAGTCGCGGTTTGTTTATCTCATAGTTAAATGTATGCTCACCATTTAACTATGAGCTACCCACCGTTAATACCGTAATGAAACCCTTATATGGATAAACAATTACATCGCGATTTAACCAAATGGCTTAAATCCCAAAGCAAGTTAGCAAAACGCTGGCTTATGCTAAGTATTGGATTAGGCTTTTTGTCTGGTTTACTGCTTGTTGGACAAGCAGCATTACTTGCAAATATTCTGCATCAACTGATTATTGAACATACTGATAAATACTCTCTTATTAATCAATTTATTGGTTTATTTGTTATTATCGGTTTGCGTTCCCTATGTAGTTGGGGAAGAGAAATTTTTGGTTACCGTTGCGGCGAACAAATACGGTTACATATACGCCAATTAATTCTTAACCGCTTACAAAACTTAGGCCCCGCTTATATTAAAGGGAAACCTGCTGGCACATGGGCAAGTCTTGTTCTTGAGCAAGTAGAAGAAATGCAAGATTTCTTTGCTCGCTATCTACCCCAGATGTCACTATCCGTTCTTATTCCTGTCGTTATTTTATTTGTCGTTTTCCCCTTAAACTGGGCAGCGGGGTTAATATTCTTACTCACCGCACCACTTGTTCCTTTATTTATGGCACTGGTTGGCTTAGGTGCTGCAGATGCTAACCGCCGAAATTTTAAGGCATTACAACGCTTATCTGGTCACTTTTACGACCGTCTTCAAGGGCTATCTACCCTGCGTTTATTTGATCGTGCAGAGGCTGAAGCAGAGAACCTGAATGCCGCTTCACACGTACTTCGTAAACGAACAATGGAAGTCCTTCGTCTTGCTTTCTTATCTTCAGCAGTATTAGAGTTCTTCTCTGCTATTTCTGTTGCTATTGTTGCGGTTTACTTCGGTTTTGCTTTTATCGGTGAATTAAATTTCGGTAACTACGGTATCCCTATTACTTTATTTACTGGTTTGTTCATTCTGGTTCTTGCGCCCGAGTTTTACCAACCGCTACGTGATCTTGGTACTTTCTATCATGCCAAGGCACAAGCTATTGGTGCGGCAGAATCTATCGTTGAGTTTCTAAATATTGAGGCAGACGAAATGACGGATGGCACTAAAACATTAACAACGCCAGAGAAAATACAAATATCAGTGACCGAATTAGAAGTATTAAGTCCTGAAGGTCAAAAGCTTGCAGGTCCACTGACATTTGATATTAATGCCAATGAGCATGTGGCATTGGTTGGCCCTAGTGGTGCAGGTAAAACCAGTTTATTAAACGCCTTATTGGGGTTCCTACCCTATCGCGGCAGTATAAAAGTTAATGGGATTGAATTGAAAGAGCTTAACCACAGTGAATGGCGTCAAGCGATTAGCTGGGTTGGTCAAAACCCGTTACTTGTTCACGGTACGATTTATGAAAACATCACATTAGGTGATCAATTCGCGGAACAAGCCAAAGTAACTCAAGTAGCAAAAGAAGCTTACGCTGACGAATTCATTAATCGCTTAGAAAAAGGTTATCAACATCATGTTGGTGATCGTTCCGGTGGTTTATCTGTAGGTCAAGCGCAGCGTATTGCTGTTGCTCGCGCCATGTTACAACAAGGTGCGTTTTGGATTTTAGATGAGCCCACAGCCAGCCTTGATGCTAACAGTGAACGCTTAGTCCTTGAAAGTTTAGGTCGTGCTGTTGAGCAACACACCACATTGATGGTTAGCCACCGTTTAGATCAACTACATGCTATGGATCGTGTTCTTGTAATGGAGAATGGCAAACTTGTTCAAAACGGTTCGTTCGTAGAAATCAGTCAACATGGCTTACTGGCAGATATGCTAAGCCATACAGATAAGAGGGATCTCGATGCGTGATTTAATCCCTTACCTAAAACTTTACCGTAAGCACTGGTTTGGCTTAACACTCGGTATGCTCTTAGGTTTAGCTACAATTCTTGCCGCTATTAGTCTATTAACCCTATCCGGCTGGTTTATTGCCGCTTCTGCTGTTGCGGGTTTAACCATAGCGAGAGAAACATTCAACTACATGTTACCAGGGGCTGGGGTTCGTGGTTTCTCTATGGCTCGTACCGCAGGGCGCTGGGGGGAACGCGTTGTTAGCCACAATGCAACGTTTAAGCTCCTTGCTGATCTACGTTTATTTTTCTTTAGGAAACTCACACCACTGATCCCTGGCCGTCAAGCGAACCTACGTGATGCTGATTTGCTGAACCGTTTAGTTGCTGATGTTGATGCGATGGATCACATCTATCTAAGATTGGTTAGTCCTTTAGTGATTGGCGTATTAGGTATCGCTGCAATTACCGCATTTTTATCATGGTTTGATCCAACGATTGGCTTAACGCTTGGTGGGATCTTGCTCTCATTAATGTTTATATTGCCTATTTTGTTTTACCACTTAGGTAAACGTAACGGTGAGCAACTGACAGTTGCAAAAGCGAACTACCGTGTAAAACTACTAGATTGGTTGCAAGGCCATGCAGAACTCTTGCTTTTTAATGCAGAACCTCGTTACCGCCAACAAGCAGAAGCAGAGCAAGACCAACTGCTTGCAGCTCAACGCAAAATGGCGAGTTTAACAGGCTTAGCGAATGGTATGTTGATGGCAGCCACAGGCTGGACCTTAGTGGTCATTCTGTGGATTGCTGCTGATGGTATTGGTGGCCATGCGCCCGATCCATTTGTAGCTATGGTCGCATTTGCAACCATGGCAAGCTTTGAGATGATGATGCCAGTTGCTGGTGCTTTCCAATACCTAGGGCAAACCATAACGTCAGCAAAACGCTTAAATGAAATCATTGAAGCGACACCTGATACGATCTTTGATCCAAACGGTTACCACGGTGATGCACAAGGTGAGCTAAAGATTGAAAATGTCAGCTACACCTATTACGGTAGCACTCAGACTGTTGTGAAGAATGTATCAATAGACTTAAAACAAGGTGAAAAACTGGCATTACTAGGGCGAACAGGTTGTGGTAAATCAACCTTACTTCAACTGCTCACGCGTAGTTGGGATCCTCAACAAGGTCAAATTTCCATTGATGGCAAACCACTTCCAACATGGAGTGAAAGTGCTCTACGTAAAGCAATTACCGTGGTTAGCCAACGTGTTGATATCTTCAATGGTTCATTACGTGAAAACCTTGTGTTAGCAAAACCCAACGGCACTGATGCTGAATTTACCGAGGCATTAATTCAAGTCGGCCTATCAACCCTACTTGAAGAGAAAGGATTAGATACTTGGTTAGGTGAAGGTGGACGTCAAATCTCTGGTGGTGAAAGACGCCGCTTAGGTATCGCTCGCGCACTACTTCATGATGCGCCTATCCTACTAATGGATGAGCCAACAGAAGGTCTTGATCGCCGAACTGAGCAGCAAATATTAGCCTTGTTACTCGAACATGCAAAAGATAAAACCGTACTCTTTATCACCCACCGATTAGTGGGACTCGATCAAATGGATCAAATCTGTTTAATGGATGAAGGTGAGATCATCGAACGCGGTAAACACCAAGCATTACTGGCACAAAACGGTCGTTATGCAGAATTGTGTAATCGTATCTAAGTACTGTAATAGCTAAAATAAATAAAGGCGATATCTGACTGTATCGCCTTTTTATTATCTGTCTCATCTCACCATCAACTGCGATATAATCATTTAAGATTTACCACTACTATCAGTAAAGTATGACTATTTATTTACCAGAGATCGATAGCAGCACTTACCAGTTTCCTCACCCGTCAAACGCCTTATCAGAACCTAATGGGTTATTGGCAATGGGAGGAGATCTCAGCCCCAAACGCTTACAAACCGCCTATCGTGAAGGTATTTTTCCTTGGTTTTCGGAAGATGAACCTCTTCTCTGGTGGAGTCCTACCCCTCGTGGCGTTTTTCATCCACATGCCTTTATGCCAAGTAAGAGCCTGAAAAAGTTTTTCCGTAAATCAGGCTATACCGTCACGATTAACAAGGCATGCCATGATGTGATTCGCCACTGTGCAAGTTGCCGAGGGCCTGAACAAACATGGATCACCGAAGAAATGATTTCAGCCTATCAAAAACTACATACATTAGGTATTTGTCATTCCGTGGAAGTCTGGTCTAATGAAAAACTTATAGGTGGTTTTTATGGTGTTGCAATAGGAACTGTTTTTTGTGGTGAGTCGATGTTTTCATTGGCGGATAATGCATCTAAAATTGCATTATGGCAGTTTTGTCGTTATTTCTCTGAGCTTGGCGGTACATTAATTGATTGCCAGATGATGAATCCACACCTTGAATCCTTAGGCGCAGAAACCTTTGAGCGTTCGCTATTTTTAGACCATCTTTACCAGCAGCGAGATATTATACTGCCAGTAGAAACCTATCTTTCTCACGTTTTACCGATTGCACAGGCCTAACCAATGGATCAGTTATCACTACAAATAGGTCTAACACCAGAATCTAATTGCAGTTACTTACCTAATCAAACAGAACGTTTAGGGGTAGTAATAGAGCCACAGTGGCTATCACCCGAAGGCTACGACGTATTAATAGCCTCAGGTTACCGTCGCAGTAGTCGTGCCATTTACAAACCTATGTGTGCTGCTTGCTCAGCTTGTACACCTTTACGTATTGATTGCCAAAGGTTCACACCATCAAGAAGTCAAAAGCGTCAGCAAGCTCAAATGCGAAAGCTGCGCTTTGAATTTAAAACAGAGCTAGATGAAAACTGGTTTGTATTATATGAAAAATACATCCGTCTTCGTCATTCCACAGGATCCATGTTTCCAGCCAATAAAGAACAATTTTTTGAATTTGTAACAGCACCTTGGATGGCAACCGCGTTTTTACATGTTTATGAAGATGAAAAACTTATCGCCATTGCTGTAACGGATGTATTTCCTGACGCATTGAGCGCAGTGTATAGCTTTTTTGAACCAGAGCACTCTCTCTCACTCGGAACCTTATGTGTACTTTTTCAAATAGCGTTCTGTCGTCAATCAAAACGTCAATGGCTATATCCTGGATTTCAAATCGATGCTTGTAAGGCAATGAATTACAAAACACGTTTTGTCCCTCATCAAAAACTTATCGATGGTATATGGCAGTAAGTTTGCTTAAATCTAAAGCAATACAAACTGAACACATCAAACAAAAGTCAATTTACGTAGAAAATACGTATTAATCGCGAACAAAAGCTGACAAAGACAACTGGCAAGGGTAAAATTAGCACCTAAACTTTACACTTAAACAGTTTCGAGGCATTATCCAGCCCGATCAAGATGAATGGCTGGTAGCCTAAGAGGATTCAATGGCAAAAGAAGACGTAATTGAAATGGCAGGTACTGTACTAGATACACTACCTAATACAATGTTCCGTGTTGAGCTGGAAAACGGTCACGTTGTTACTGCTCACATCTCTGGTAAAATGCGTAAAAACTACATCCGTATTCTTACTGGTGACAAAGTAACTGTGGAACTGACTCCTTACGATCTAACTAAAGGTCGCATCGTCTTCCGCGCACGTTAATTTTCTTTCAAAATTAACGATGCAGTGAAACCCAGCTAAATGCTGGGTTTTATTTTATCTATCAAATAATCTTTTTGCGTAGATAAAAAAACGCCGCAGACTTAGTAGCCTGCGGCTTTCTAGTTTTATCGCATTTCATCACTAATGCGCAGGTTCCATCTCACTACTGAATTGGAAATCAAGCTCATCATTGATAAAGTCAACACGTACAGAACCACCATTCACTAAACAACCAAACAGTAATTCATTCGCCAGCGGCTTTTTCAAGTTATCTTGAATTACACGCGCCATCGGACGAGCACCCATTGATTTATCGTAACCTTTATCTGACATCCAGTTACGTGCACGCTCAGAGACTTCCATCGATACACCACGCGCATCAAGTTGGGCTTGCAGTTCAACAATAAACTTATCTACCACTTGACCAATAACATCTTTCTCTAGGTGGTTAAACCAAATGATATTGTCTAAACGATTTCTGAATTCCGGTGTAAATACACGTTTGATTTCAGTCATCGCATCATGGCTATGATCTTGTTGAATAAGGCCAATCGATTTACGTACTGTCTCGGTCACACCCGCATTGGTCGTCATAACAAAAATCACGTTACGGAAATCCGCTTTACGACCATTGTTATCTGTTAACGTACCGTTATCCATTACTTGTAGTAGTAGATTAAATACATCAGGGTGCGCTTTTTCAATCTCATCCAGTAGCACTACTGAATGTGGATTTTTGATCACGGCGTCCGTTAATAAACCACCTTGGTCATAACCCACATAACCAGGAGGAGCACCGATTAAACGGCTAACAGTATGACGCTCCATGTACTCTGACATATCAAAACGTAATAGTTCAATGCCTAGAGTACGTGCAAGTTGTACGGTCACTTCTGTTTTACCAACACCAGTAGGGCCTGCAAACAAGAAAGAACCAACAGGTTTATTCTCAGCACCTAAGCCTGCACGACTGAGCTTAATGGCCTCTGTGAGTACATCAATGGCGTTATCTTGACCAAAGACTAGCATCTTCAGTTTGTCATCAAGATGCTGAAGTACGTCACGATCGCTTGATGAAATCGACTTCTCAGGGATACGTGCCATCTTTGCAATCATGGCTTCAATATCACCCACGTTCACCGTTTTCTTACGGCGATTAGCTGGAGCGAGACGACAACGAGCTCCCGCTTCATCAATCACATCAATCGCCTTATCTGGTAAATGGCGCTCATTGATGTATTTAGCTGAAAGCTCTACCGCTGCACGAATTGCTTTATTGGTAAAACGTACTTCATGGTGCGCTTCATATTTCGGCTTCAAGCCCATTAATATCTTGGTTGTATCATCAAGAGATGGTTCAATCACATCAATCTTTTGGAAGCGGCGTGAAAGTGCGCGCTCTTTCTCAAAAATATTGCTGTACTCTTGGTACGTGGTTGATCCCATACAACGTAACTTGCCACTACTTAGCAACGGCTTAATTAAATTTGCAGCATCAACTTGACCACCTGATGCCGCACCCGCACCGATAATAGTGTGGATCTCATCGATAAATAGCACTGCATGATCTTCTTTTTCTAACTGCTTTAAAATTCCTTTAAAACGTTTTTCAAAGTCACCACGATACTTAGTTCCCGCGAGTAGCGAGCCAATATCCAGGGAATAGATCACGCAATCTTTGATAATTTCTGGCACCTGTCCTTCAACAATACGCCATGCTAACCCTTCTGCTATCGCTGTTTTACCGACCCCAGCTTCACCAACCAATAATGGGTTATTTTTACGACGACGGCATAACACTTGAACGGTGCGTTCCAGCTCTTTATCTCGCCCGATCAATGGATCAATACCGCCCGCTTTTGCAAGCTGATTAAGGTTAGTTGCAAAGTTCTCTAGCTTATCTTCAGAATTTGCTTCTGCGCGCTGCTCTTCGTTATTTCCCATATCTGATGAATTAACATCATCGTTGTCACTGTCTTTTACAGTGCCATGAGAGATAAAGTTAACGACATCTAGACGACTAATATCACTTTTCTTAAGTAGGTAAGCGGCGTGAGATTCTTGCTCACTAAAAATAGCAACAAGAACATTAGCACCCGTAACTTCACTACGTCCGGATGATTGAACATGGAAAACTGCACGTTGTAAGACACGCTGGAAACTTAGCGTAGGTTGTGTTTCACGGCTTTCGTCATCAACCGGAATTAATGGCGTAGTTTGTTCAATAAAGGAATCAAGTTCACGACGCAATTGGTCTAAATCAGCGCGGCACGCTAATAAAGCCTCTTGAGCTGCTACATTTTCTAATAGAGCCATCAATAGATGTTCTACAGTCATAAACTCATGGCGCTTTTCTCGCGCACGGGCGAATGCACCGTTTAGGCTCGCTTCAAGTTCTTTGTTTAGCATAAGGCACCTCCCCTAAAAACCACTAAAAATGGCGTGCCGGAAAAAGATTATGCTTTTTCCATAGTACACAACAGCGGATGTTCATGTTCGCGTGCGTACATCATTACTTGCGCTACTTTTGTTTCTGCTACCTCTGCCGTGAAAGTTCCGCAAATAGCTTTGCCTTCATAATGTACAGCTAGCATTAACTGAGCAGCTTTCTCCAGATCCATGGAGAAGAAAGTTTGTAACACTTCTATCACAAAATCCATCGGTGTGTAATCATCATTATTCAAAATTACTTTGTACATCGATGGTGGCTTAACCTGAATCTCTTCCTCTTCTAAAATATCGGAGTCAGGGCTAATCCATTCGTATAACTTACTCATAGTTTCATCTTAGTTCATTAGTTCACAAGCTGGCTATAGAGAAGCCAACAAAAAAGATTTTATCAAAATGTTACAAAGAACACTTGACTGACTTGCTCTTTTTACTAAAGTGTTACCTGTAGTAGATATAATCTGCATCAAAACGCATTAGTATGCAAATATTCAAATGTATTGGTATATAGCTAATGCCAAATGGAAGTTGAATGCAAGAGGGATGTAATAGCATGGCAACAGGTACAGTGAAATGGTTCAATAACGCCAAAGGCTTTGGTTTCATCTGCCCTGAGGATGGAGAAGATGATATCTTCGCCCACTACTCTACAATCCAGATGGAAGGATATAGAACACTTAAGGCGGGACAACAAGTTAACTATGAAGTGCAAACAGGCCCCAAAGGCTATCATGCTAGCGAAATCATCCTCGCTGAAGGTGATGAAGCTAAGTAATCTTGTATCTACCACATTGTGTATAATAAAGGTGAGTTTCTCTCGCCTTTAATTTTTAGTCCCTTCTATCTCAACATCTACCGCATTATTAACAGACAATAATAATAATGTGTTTACTTGTCTATGATCCAATGCCTCAATGGACATTAAAAGTACACCCACCACATGGTTATTCGCTAATCTTGTTCTGTACCAGAGAAATATACCAACATATTATGAATAAAAAGTGCATGACTAAAAAAGCACTCCCCACCGCTCAAATACAAACATATTTTTAACAATTTTCCTGCTCTTTTTTCATCATATGCGAAATAATCAGCGATGAAAACCATTGACTCATAGCCAAATATCACCTTTGAGAAGTTAAGCACGAACCATTACTCTGAATGCCTAACAAGCAGACAAACTGTGTTTTTTGCATACAAAAAAGCCCAGCAGTGCTGGGCTCATATCTATATGTAATGATTAAATTACATTTGTTCAATCATATCATCAGCAAATTCAGAACACTTACGTAATGTTGCGCCATCCATTAGACGCTCGAAATCATAAGTCACTGTTTTGTTGCTAATCGCAGCTTCCATTGAACTAATAATTAGATCTGCAGCTTCAACCCAACCTAGGTGACGCAGCATCATTTCTGCAGAAAGGATAAGTGAACCTGGGTTTACTTTATCCTGACCTGCGTACTTAGGTGCAGTACCGTGCGTTGCTTCAAATAATGCAATGCCATCACCAATGTTTGCGCCAGGTGCGATACCAATACCACCAACCTGTGCTGCAAGTGCATCAGAAACGTAATCACCGTTTAGGTTCATCGTTGCAATAACATCGTATTCAGCAGGGCGAAGTAGGATTTGTTGCAAGAATGCATCAGCAATACAATCTTTAACGATGATTTCTTTACCCGTATTTGGATTCTTTAGAGTCATCCATGGGCCACCATCAAGTAGTTCAGCACCGAACTCTTGTAGCGCAACTTCGTAACCCCAATCTTTGAAGGCACCTTCGGTGAACTTCATGATGTTACCTTTGTGTACCAACGTTAGTGAGTCACGATCGTTATCGATTGTGTATTGAATTGCAGCACGAACTAAACGCTTAGTGCCTTCTTCAGATACAGGCTTGATACCTACACCACATTGTTGTGGGAAACGGATTTTAGTTGCACCCATTTCTTCTTGTAGGAATTTAATTACTTTATCCGCTTCAGCAGTGCCCGCTTGGAATTCAACACCCGCATAGATATCTTCAGAGTTTTCACGGTAAATAACCATGTCAGTTAGCTCTGGTTGCTTAAGTGGGCTTGGAACACCATCAAAGTAACGAACAGGACGAGCACAGATGTATAAATCTAGCTCTTGACGTAATGCTACATTCAGTGAGCGAATACCACCGCCGACAGGTGTTGTCAGTGGGCCTTTGATCGCTACTTTATATTCGCGGATAAAGTCTAATGTTTCTTGAGGTAACCAAGCATCTTCACCGTAAATCTGTGTAGACTTTTCACCTGTGTAGATTTCCATCCACTCAATTTTACGATCGCCAGCATAGGCTTTCTTTACAGCTGCATCGACAACTTTAATCATTGCAGGGCTTACATCAACACCAATACCATCACCTTCAATGTAAGGAATGACTGGGTTGTTAGGAACGACCAATTTACCATCAGAATCTAGGGTAATTTTCTGACCTTCAACTGGTACAACTACTTTACTATCCATTTTAATCTCCTAGCGTCCATTTGTTATCTTTTTGTAAGATGCGAGCAAATCATACTTGAAATTTTAACGGTACGCCAATTGTGTTATTTTCACGTATAATAGACCTGTCTATACTACAAATCTCCATTACGGCAGTATTTATGAAGCCAAATACCATGATTCGTCAACCTAAACGTGCCAATAATGAGCGCAGGGCATCAAGAAAATTAAATAAACCGAAGCGAGCTCGCGGTCCACAAAAGATCATTTTATTTAACAAACCCTTTAACACTTTGACCCAGTTTTCTGGTGAACCGGGTGACAGTACACTTGCAGACTTTATTCCAGTAAAAGATGTTTACCCTGCTGGACGCTTAGATAAAGACAGTGAAGGTTTGTTAGTTTTAACCAATGATGGTGTGTTACAAGCTAGGTTAACGCAGCCCAAATCAAAGCAAGCAAAAGTGTATTGGGTACAAGTTGAAGGCGCACCAACAGAAGCTAATCTGCAAGCTTTACGTGATGGCGTAGAATTAAAAGACGGCATGACACTGCCTGCAGGTGTTGAAGTCATTGAATCACCAATGGTATGGGATCGTAATCCCCCCATTCGCGAACGTAAAAACATTCCAACGACATGGCTTGCTATTACACTAAAAGAAGGGCGTAATCGCCAAGTTCGCCGTATGACCGCGCATATCGGCCATCCAACATTACGCCTAATTCGCCATCAAATGGCACAATGGACGGTCAATGATCTTGCACCTGGTGAGTGGCGAGAGGTCACATTAGCCACCAGTGAACAATTGTAAACGCTGCTATTTATCTGTGTGATTGTTTCTTCTCTCAAATCACACAGATTACCAACTAAAATGTAAAACACTCTTTCTCTTCAAAAAAACTACACATTCATCACTATATCTATTATTATCGACCTAAATAGCAAACGTTTGCGCAACTAAAAAAACAGTCTACTTATACTTTATATTCACGGCTTATTTGGCTATTACCCATTGTATTAGTAGTAATTTTTTAATTTCAGCAATGATACAAGACAGCGCATTGCGCTATGTCACTTATTTATTGAAGTGTGATTCTGCTCTCGATCTGTTTCAGCTCAATGCTTTCTGTTAGAATTACGCTCTTAACACTAAATTAGCGACTGAAGAGAAATATGTCAGATAACAGCCAAAAGAAAGTCATTGTCGGCATGTCCGGCGGCGTAGATTCATCGGTATCCGCTTACCTACTCCTTCAACAGGGTTATCAAGTTGAAGGCTTATTTATGAAAAACTGGGAAGAAGACGATAACGACGAATACTGCTCTGCTGCAGAAGATCTCGCTGATGCACAAGCTGTATGTGACAAGCTGGGTATTCCTCTGCACACCATTAACTTTGCAGCAGAATACTGGGATAACGTTTTCGAGTACTTCCTAGCTGAATACAAAGCCGGTCGTACACCAAACCCAGATATTCTATGTAATAAGGAAATCAAATTTAAGGCATTCCTTGAATTTGCAGACGAAGTACTTGAAGCTGATTACATTGCTATGGGTCATTACACCCGTCGTAGCTTCCCAACAGCGGAAGGCGATAAACCACAAATGTTACGTGGTGTAGATAATAACAAAGACCAAAGCTACTTCTTGTACACCTTAAGTCACGAGCAGATCGCACGTAGCTTATTCCCTGTTGGTGAACTCGAGAAACCAGAAGTTCGTCGCATTGCAGAAGAGCAAGGCTTAATTACAGCAAAGAAAAAAGATTCAACAGGTATCTGTTTTATCGGTGAGCGTAAATTCACTGAGTTCTTAGGCAAATATCTACCCGCTCAGCCAGGTAAAATTGTTACCGCTGACGAAGGGAAAGAAATTGGTGAACACCAAGGCTTGATGTACCACACCCTAGGCCAACGTAAAGGCTTACATATTGGTGGTCAAAAAGGTGGTAATGGTCACGAAGATGCATGGTATGTGGTTGATAAAGATGTTAAAAACAACCTATTGATTGTTGGCCAAGGCAAAGATCACCCGCGCCTAAAATCAAACGGTTTAATTGCGAAGCAATTGCACTGGGTTGATCGTCAACCAATTCGTGAAACAATGGCTTGTACAGTGAAAACACGTTACCGCCAGCAAGACATTCCTTGCACCATCATTCCTGTGGATGATGAAACCATTAAAGTGATTTTTGATGAGCCTCAAATTGCAGTTACTCCAGGTCAATCCGCGGTATTTTACAACGGTGAAATCTGCCTAGGTGGCGGCATTATTGAAGAGCGAATTTAAAGGAGTTTCACCGTGGCTTACACTGTTTATGATCGAACAATCGCCTTTGCTGGTATTTGCCAAGCGGTAAAACTGGTTCAGGAAGTTGCCAAGAATGGTAGCTGTGACAACGATATTCTAGCCGCAACATTAAATAGTATTGTTGAAACAACACCAAACAATACTATTGCTGTCTATGGAAATGAAGAAAACCTACGCATGGGCTTAGAGTCCATGGTGCGTGATATCGACAATAGCACGTCAGGTAGTGAAATTACTCGCTACTTAGTCAGTGTGATGGCATTAGAACGTAAGTTGGAAAGTCGTCGAGATAGTATGTCTCAGCTTGGTGATCGCATTGATATGCTTAAACGCCAGCGTGATCACTTCGAGCTACTTGACGAGCAAATGCTCAGTAATATCGCGAGTGTTTACCTCGATATTATTAGCCCACTTGGCCCTCGTATCCAAGTATCAGGCACACCTGCGCAATTACAACAATCTCACGTACAGCATAAAGTCCGTGCGTTATTACTAGCGGCTGTTCGTGGTGCGGTACTGTGGCGTCAGGTTGGCGGTAAGCGTCGACATTTATTGTTTGGTCGTAAGCAAATGATCGAGCAAGCAAAAATCTTGCTTGCGCGTAACTAAAAGCGACGATGTAAATATTCATAACATCTAGCTTTGGCTAATCCCTTAGCTAGATGAACAAATTGTTTTAACCCTTATAAATCAGGAGAGACCCAATATGGAACTGTCAGCATTGACTGCTGTTTCCCCAGTAGATGGCCGATACGGAAGTAAAACAAGCGCACTACGCAGCATTTTCAGTGAATTTGGTCTGCTAAAGTACCGCACAATCGTTGAAATCCGTTGGTTACAAAAATTAGCCGCTACTGACGCTATTGTGGAAGTTCCTGCATTCAGCCCTGAAGCTAACGCATTCTTAGATCGTGTTGCCGCTGAGTTTAGTGAAGAAGATGCATTACGCATTAAAACGATTGAGCGTACAACAAACCACGATGTTAAAGCGGTTGAATACTTCTTAAAAGAAAAAGTAGCTGAAGTGCCAGAGCTTCACGCTGTTAACGAATTCATCCACTTTGCATGTACTTCAGAAGATATTAACAACCTTTCTCACGCGCTTATGCTGACAGAAGCACGTGAAAAAGTGATGCTACCAGAAGTACGTAACGTGATTGATGCGATCAAAGATCTAGCAAATCAATTCCGTGATATTCCAATGCTTACTCGTACTCACGGTCAGCCAGCTTCTCCATCTACAATGGGTAAAGAAATGGCTAACGTGGCGTATCGTATGGAACGTCAATACAAGCAAATCGAAAACGTTGAAATTCTTGGTAAGATCAACGGCGCTGTAGGTAACTACAACGCTCACCTTTCAGCTTACCCTGAAATCGATTGGCACCAATACAGTGAAGAGTTCGTGACCTCTCTAGGTATCACTTGGAACCCTTACACAACACAGATTGAACCACACGATTACATCGCAGAGCTATTCGATGCATTCGCACGATTCAACACAATTCTTCTAGACTTTGACCGTGACGTTTGGGGCTACATTGCACTAGGTCACTTCAAGCAGAAGACGATTGCAGGTGAAATCGGTTCATCAACCATGCCGCACAAAGTTAACCCAATCGACTTTGAAAACTCTGAAGGTAACCTTGGCCTAGCGAATGCTATCTTCGGTCACCTAGCACAAAAACTGCCTGTTTCTCGCTGGCAGCGCGACCTAACTGACTCAACAGTACTTCGTAACCTAGGGGTAGGTTGTGGTTATGCAATTATTGCTTACACATCAACACTGAAAGGCATTAGCAAGCTAGAAGTTAACGCTGATGCGTTAGCAGCAGAGCTTGATAAGAACTGGGAAGTATTGGCAGAGCCTGTACAAACAGTAATGCGTCGTTACGGTATCGAAAAGCCATACGAGAAGCTAAAAGAGCTAACTCGTGGTAAGCGTGTTGATGGCGAAGGTATGCGTGTATTCATCGATGGTCTTGACCTACCTGAGCATGAAAAAGCACGTCTAAAAGAGCTAACACCAGCAAACTACATTGGTGATGCTGTTAAGCTAACTGACAAGCTATAATGTCGTTCTAAACGGGATTAAAAAAGGCGAGAAGGGTGACCTTTCTCGCCTTTTCTTTATCTCGAATTTATCAATTAGACTTCCGTGAACATCACCAAACCACGTCGGTTCAATGCATTAGCTTTTAAGCAGTGTCCTTTCACGATGGGATTCTTCTCACCAAAATATTTCACTTCAAACTGATAATGACTTTCATCAATTCGCACTTTTATATAGCTTTCAATCGCATGTGAACGACGCAGCGATAAAGCTTCATTATAGCTATCACTCCCTTGATAATCGGTATGACCTGTAATTAAAATATCTTCTTAAAGTGACTGAATTTTAGTAAAAAAAAACATCTAACTATTTAATGTCTTCTGATTTTAAAACCGCTTTAGCGAGATCAAAGACAAATATATTTTCTTATCTTCCGCTATTGCTTGCGGTTTAAGTACTGAAATTTAATGGCCAATCGGTTTTCATTACTATCAATCAACGTCGTGTTTGCGAGCATAATGTACAGAAGAATATCACGGCAGATTGCATTGAAGTCACAAAGAATGAAAGCGTAAACAATGCGTTAAAACGCGCTGTGTATATTCTGTATCAAAATAAGAACATCACAGAGCAACTGAAAAATTACCAATAAAAAAACGGCTTCTATATAGAAAGCCGCTTTTTGTAATTAAACACAATTTACGCTACATGTAAGCATGACACCGCATGAACATCATTACCTTTTAGTTGCGGCTGTTGCTCTGCACACAATGATGTGGCATTTGGGCAACGGGTTCTAAATACGCAGCCTGAAGGGGGGTTCATTGGTGACGGTAAATCCCCTTCAAGCAATTCGATATGCTTGTTACGTTCCAATTCTGGATCTGGGATTGGCACAGCAGACATTAATGCCTTGGTATAAGGGTGCTGAGGCTCGGCAAACAGGGCTTCACTTTCCCCCATTTCAACCGCATTACCTAAGTACATCACCAACACACGATCAGAGATATGCTTCACAACCGAAAGATCATGAGCAATAAAAATCAAACTAAGACCCATCTCTTTTTGTAGTGATTTAAGTAGATTAACTACCTGAGCCTGAATCGATACATCAAGTGCTGATACCGGCTCGTCACAAATGATCATTTTAGGTTTTAAGATCAATGCCCGCGCAATACCAATACGTTGACACTGCCCGCCAGAAAATTCATGAGGATAACGGTTAATCACGTTAGGTAATAAACCCACTTTAGTCATCATCGCTTGTACTTGCTGCTTTACATCATCAGCTGAAAGCTTTGGATAAAACGCTTTTAATGGCTCTGCAATAATTTCACCCACCGTCATACGTGGGTTTAATGATGCTAATGGATCTTGAAAAATCATTTGAATTTCTTTACGCTTCTCTCGCAAAGCTTCACGCTTCAACTTTGTCAAATCTTGACCAAGCCAGACCACTTGCCCATCCGTTGCTTCAACTAAACCAATAACAGCACGAGCAAAAGTGGATTTACCACAGCCAGACTCACCCACTACACCGAGTGTTTCACCTTCATAAATACGGATATTAATGCCATCAACGGCTTTTAATTTAAGTGGCGGTGTCCATGGCCAAGCAGATTTTGCTGCAATGTTGAAGTGAACTTTAAGATCATTTACATCTAATAATAATTTCTTTTCTGTGCTCATTACCATGCCCTCATATCAGAAAAACACGCACGTAAACGACCATCATCGAACGGAGTTAAGATCGGCGACTCTTGTTTACAACGTGCTGATACACGATGACATCGATCTTGATATGGACACCCCGTAGGTAAACGTAATAAATTCGGCGGATTTCCAGGAATAGTTGGTAACTCCTCCCCTTCAGTATCTAAACGAGGGATAGCACGCAATAAACCTTCGGTATAAGGATGGCTTGGTTGATAGTAGATATCATTGATCTTACCGTATTCCATCGTTCGACCGGCATACATCACAAGTACTTTGTCACAGCTCCCCGCGACGACACCAAGATCGTGAGTGATCATTATGATTGAAGTATTAAAATCTTTCTTCAAATCATTCAGTAATTCCATGATCTGTGCTTGAACGGTTACATCAAGTGCTGTTGTCGGCTCATCAGCAATCAACAACTTAGGACGACATAATAACGCCATTGCGATCATCACACGCTGGCGCATACCGCCTGAAAATTCATGCGGGTACATGCCAATCCGTTTACGTGCTTCTGGGATCTTAACCGCATCCAACATGCGAACAGACTCTTCAAACGCTTCAGACTTACTCATGTTTTTGTGCAGCATTAATACTTCCATGAGCTGATCGCTCACTTTCATATAGGGATTTAGCGATGTCATCGGGTCTTGAAAAATCATCGCGATTTGTTCTGCACGAATTTTATTCAGCGCCTTTTCAGGCATATTTAAAATTTCATTACCTTCAAATTTAGCACTACCACTGATCTTACCGTTCTTCGCCAGTAACCCCATGATGGCAAAAACGGTTTGGCTTTTACCTGAACCTGATTCACCTACAATACCCAAGGTTTCTCCAAGGTTCAGCGAGAAATTAAGATCGTTAACCGCAGTAACAATACCGTCAGGCGTGGTAAATTCGACACGCAGATCTTTTACATCTAATAAGCTCATATTACGTCCTTATAATGAAGCAAGCTGATCAACTTTATTGTTCTAGCAGCATGTGTTGCCAACCAGCTTCATCCAGTTATCTATCTTTTGGATCCAATGCGTCACGTAGGCCGTCACCCACGTAGTTAAAACAGAACAGTGTCACAACCATGAAACTTGCAGGGAATATCAACTGCCAAATAGCCACTTCCATTGTTTGTGAACCTTCTTGTAGTAAAGCACCCCAACTTGTCATTGGTTCCTGTACCCCTAAGCCTAGGAAGCTAAGGAAAGATTCAGTCAGAATCATTGACGGAACAAGTAACGTTGAGTAAACCGCCACAATACCTAAGACGTTAGGCACAATATGGCGAGTGATAATACGCCAGCGACTCACGCCACAAACATGGGCTGCTTCAATAAACTCTTTACCACGTAAAGACAGGGTTTGACCGCGAACAATACGGGCCATGTCGAGCCATGAAATGGCACCAATCGCAATAAATATCAACATGATGTTACGACCAAAAAACGTCACTAAAACAATCACGAAGAACATAAATGGGATTGAATATAAAATCTCTAGAATACGCATCATCACACGGTCAGTTCGACCGCCTATGAATCCCGATGCGGCACCATATAGCGTACCAATCACCACCGCGACTAATGCACCTAAAATACCGACCATCAGTGAGATCCGCCCACCAATCAGGGTTCGAGTATATAAGTCACGGCCTAAACTATCAGTACCAAAAAAGTGCCCTTCAGCACCGAGTGATGGCGCGGCATGTAGCGCATACCAGTCAGTATCATCAAACGCATACTGGCTAAACATTGGACCGAAAATAACAGCAAAGGTAATTAACAATAAAATCGCTAAAGAAATCATTGCCGCTTTATTTCGCATGAAACGCACACGCGCATCTTGCCAAAGACTACGGCCTTCAATTTCCAAGTTTTCTGAAAAGTTCTCTAAGGCTTCTACACTATCTTTTTTCATTAACATCATAATTATTAGCCTCTTAGTAACGGATCTTAGGGTCAATTGTTGCGAGAACAATATCCACAATGGCGTTAAAGATAATGGTTAATGAACCAATCAAAATAGTAATACCAAGTACTAACGAATAATCACGGTTAAACGCTGCATTTACGAATAGCTTACCAATACCCGGTAAACCAAAAATGGTTTCGATAACGACAGAACCCGTAATGATGCCAACGAAAGCAGGCCCCATATAAGAAACAACAGGAAGAAGTGCAGGCCTTAAAGCGTGTTTAATGACGATGTAAGGGTAACTTAACCCTTTCGCACGCGCAGTACGAATGAAGTTACTGTTTAACGTTTCAATCATGCTACCACGAGTAATACGGGCAAACGTGGCGACGTAGAGAAGCGCCATACCAAACATCGGTAGCAATACAAATTTTGTAGAGCCGTCTTGCCAACCACCCGCAGGTAGCCACTGCAGCTTAATCGAGAATATGTAGATAAGAACCGGTGCGAGAATGAAGGACGGCATAACCACCCCCGCCATCGCTGTCGACATAATTGTATAATCGAGCCAAGTATTTTGTTTCAACGCCGCAATAGTGCCAACAGCTACCCCCATCACTAACGCAAAAATAAAGGCGAAGAAGCCAATTTTTGCCGATACAGGTAAGGCTTTTGCCACCAACTCGTTAACAGTGAAATCTTTGTATTTAAAAGACGGACCAAAATCACCTTGGACAATATTGCCAAGATAGGTGGTGTATTGCTCTAAAACTGGTTTATCTAAGCCGTATTTCGCTTCGATATTTGCCATAACCTCAGGTGGAAGAGGACGATCACTTGAAAAAGGATTACCTGGTGCAAAGCGCATCAAGAAGAAAGAAATTGTGATCAATACCAATAAAGTCGGTATGGCTTCTAAAATCCGTTTAGCTATGAATTTAAACATAAACGCTACCGTGTAATTGCTGTGAGTGCAAAAGCAGCCTTCATTCCCCGAAGGCTGCATATTATTATTTTTATTTAGCGCGAATTATTTCGCTGTGAAGTACATATCTTTTGAGTAGATATTATCTTCTGGGTTTTCCATTGGGTAACCGCCTAATTGAGGGTTAACCAAGCGCGCATTGACATAATGGTAGATAGGCATGATAGGCATATCTGCAGCAAGTTTTGCTTCAGCTTGTTTATAATCAGCAGAACGCTGTGCATCTGTTGTTGCTAGTACCGCATCATCAATCGCTTTATCGTAATCAGCACTTGAATATTTCGGGTAGTTTTGTGAATGATCACTTCGCATAATAGCTAGGAATGTTGATGCTTCATTGTAGTCACCACACCAGCCTGCACGTGAAACATCAAAGTTCCCCTGACGTTTAGCATCGAGGTAGCTCTTCCACTCTTGGTTTTCTAGCGTTGCACTAACGCCTAAGCCTTTTTTCCACATTGAAGCTATCGCAACAGCCACTTTCTTGTGGTTTTCAGATGTATTGTAAAGCAGGCTAAATTTCAGAGGATTATTTTGGTCGTAACCCGCCGCTTTCAATAACTCTTTTGCTTTCGCTAAGCGTTGCTTTGGATCAAGCTTCGAGTACTCAGGCATATCAACGTCTAAGCCATTGGTTGCCAATGGTGTAAAGTTGTAAGCCGGCGTTTCTCCTTTACCTACGATAAATTTCGCCAATACATCACGATCAATGGCATATGACAGTGCTTTACGTACGTTTGCATCATCAAAAGGTTTACGTGTCATATTAAATTCGTAGTAGTACGAACATAGATATGGCGTAACTTTCACATTTTGTGGGTATTCTTTTTGCAGACGTTTAAAGTGCTCGTTTGGCATTTCGTACGTCATATCTAGCTCACCCGCTAAGAAGCGGTTCATTGCAGCAACTTGGTTTTCAATCGGTAAGAACGTTACTTTGTTAATAACGGTATCTTTGTTATCCCAGTAATTCTCATTACGAGTCAGTACAATACGCTCGTTAACCACCCACTTATCTAACTTGTATGCACCGTTAGATACATAGTTACCTACTTTCGTCCAATCATCGCCAAACTTTTCCACTGCTTTTTGATTTACAGGTTTCATTGAAGTATGAACAAGCATGGATGCGAAGTAAGACACTGGCTTATCCAATGTTACTTTTAAAGTATGTGTATCAACCGCTTCAACGCCTAATGTATCTGCTGGTTTTTTCCCTGCAATGATATCTTCAGCGTTTGCCATTGTTGTCATTTGAATATATGACGCGTAAGGAGATGCTGTTTTTGGATCCGCTAAACGGCGCCATGTATAAACAAAATCATCCGCCGTAACAGGATCACCATTAGACCATTTTGCATCTTCACGAAGGTGGAAGATCCAAGTTTTATTATCTGTTGTATCCCACGACTTAGCGGCACCTGGTACTAAGTTACCTTTACTATCTTGGTTTACTAACCCTTCAAGTAAATCACGAATAACATTTGATTCAGGTACACCTGATACTTTTTGCGGATCTAGCGATTCTGGCTCGGTTCCATTACCGCGAACAAGCTCTTGCTTATCAGCAAGTTTTACATCAGAGGGTACTTGTGCCGCAAAAGAAGAAAAAGAAGTGGCGGCTACGGCAAAACTTGCACTCATCATGAGTGCTTGAGTGATTTTATTCTTGTACATGCATTACTCCAATACATCAGTTTATTACGTCCGTGACGTTCTTCATTTGGCTACTCTAAATAGCTTTATTGGCTAGTTTTTATCCTAAAACAGGCCGATCAAACCGAAGAATTATTCAAAACGTTACCAGAATATAAATATATTTACCATATTTTAACAATTAAAAGCTTCTTTATGCTAATAAGATCACTATTCATCAGTTTTTAATACTATTAATAACAATGTAATTAACGTTTCATTTCTATAAACACTCAAAAAATAGAAAATAACACTATATAAAACCAACATATAACCAAATAAGCAGTAAATAAACTCAATAAAAACCCAAAATGCAGCTTATGAAACCTAAAAAACTAAACACTAAAGCAACATTATATTTACATTTTTGTTTCACGCACAAAAAAGCATCGATACTATCGATGCTTTTTTATTCAACTATTATAGGAAATATGGGGAAATTACTTATTTTCGCTATCTAACTGAATCAATTGTTTATCGTCACTTACTGATTGCTCTCTTTGCTCTAATAACAATTGCGACTCATTATCCTCTGGCTGATCTGTCATACCAATATCATGCATAATTTGTTTCATTTTTTTATTAGATACGCGTCTGTGCTTCATTGAACCCTCCGCTGTCAAGCTATGCCAGTAGACCTCAATTACCACTTATCTTGCTTGGTCTAACACCAGCAACTAATTTCTATTTAATAACTAACCGCATTTAAAATATGGCACACATCTACACAGTTCGCCTCTAATCTGCCATAAAACTTTATTTCTTATTTTTAAATAACTAAAAATGATTAACAATTTCACTGATAGATAGTTTTATTATATCGACATGTTTATCCATGATTTTACATACAAAACATAAAAAAGAGGGGTAATATTATTAATGTAAAGTATTTATGCTTTATTTAAAAAATATTAAAGAATAACCCACTTAATTCCATTTTAAAGAGTATTCTATGAGACCAGTAGGTTGTGCGTCACGCCCAAGCCCATCACGTTTTCGCCCTAATTATGTACCATCTAGCGTGATAACACGTGATAAAAACAAGAAGAATGATCAATCGCAATAACCTAGAACCATCTACTGCTTTATAAGTAAAAAAAAGGAGCCTTGCGGCTCCTTTCTTTATATTCATTTGCTATTTCCAGCGATCAGCGGCTGATGTATCCGTTTCTCGAGCATCCACCCAACGGCTTTGCTCTGGTGTTTGTTCTTTTTTCCAAAAAGGTGCACGGGTTTTTAAAAAATCCATGATGAACTCACACGCTTCAAAAGCTGCGCCACGGTGGGCACTTGTTACACCCACAAACACAATCTGATCACCTAATGCCAAATCACCTACACGGTGAATGACACGTGTTTTAAGCAATGGCCAACGTTGGTGTGCTTGATCAACGATCTCTTGAAGCGATTTTTCCGTCATTCCAGGATAATGCTCTAAAGATAGTCCCGTCACAGCATCACCTTGATTAAAATCACGTACTTTACCGATAAAAGTTACAACGGCACCAGCTTCTGTGCCTTCTGCTAACTTTTCATATTCATCAGCAACCGAGAAATCATCAAACTGAACAGAAATCATCACTTATCCCCCTGTTACTGGTGGAAAAAATGCGACTTCATCACCATCAGTTAATGGCGTATCTAGTGAACAAATAGTTTGATTGACAGCAACAAGTAACTTGCCTGATTCTAATGCCAATTGCCATTTATCGCCACGTGTTGCCAATGCTTCACGTAGCGCATCAGCTGTAGAATAAACCATATCAATTTCAAGGCTATCAGTACCTACAAGCTCTTTTACTTGAGCAAAAAAGAGAACCTTAATCATGCTTCTACCTTAAAGTGACCTGATTTACCGCCTGTTTTTTCTAGCAGACGCACTTGGCTAATCACCATATCTTTTTGTACCGCTTTACACATATCATAAATCGTTAATGCAGCAACAGAAGCAGCAGTTAATGCTTCCATCTCTACACCCGTTTTACCCGCTAGCTTACAGCAAGACTCAATACGGACTTTGTTTTCAGCTGGAATCGCTTCTAACTGTACTTCAACTTTCGAAAGTAGCAACGGATGACAAAGTGGGATCAGATCCCATGTTTTTTTGGCCGCTTGAATGCCAGCAATGCGCGCTGTTGCGAACACATCACCTTTATGATGCTGACCTGACACAATCAGCTCTAACGTTTCTGCTGCCATATGAACAAAAGCTTCTGCACGTGCTTCACGAACGGTTTCCGCTTTAGCAGAAACATCAACCATGTTGGCTTCACCTGATGCATTAATGTGTGTAAATTGATTCATTATTTAATCGTTCCTCAACGAAGCGATACGAAGCCTAGTAGAGATATTTATCTCAACTAGGTTCTCTAAAATTAGGAAAAGTAGACAGAATTAACCGCCAATGGATGCTAGGTTTGGCGTCATACCTGTTTTGCCTTCATCCAAGAAATGGCTTACCGCTTTTTCACCTAGCCCTGCTTGAATACGTGCAATTAATAATTCTTTTTGATCATCACTTGCCAGTAAATCACGCAACTCAACACCTTGTTCACCAAACAAACAAAGATGTAATTTACCTTTCGCAGAAATTCGTAAACGGTTGCAGCTTTGACAGAAATTCTTTTCGTAAGGCATGATCAAGCCAATTTCGCCCATATAATCGGGGTGACAAAAAACTTGTGCTGGGCCATCATTACTACCTTTTATTTTCAGTAGCCAACCATTAGCGATCAAATGATTACGAATACTCACCCCTGAAAGGTGATGATTTTGAAAAAGACTGTCCATTTCGCCAGTTTGCATCAATTCAATAAAACGTAATTGAATTGGGCGAGTTTTAATCCACTCTAAAAACTTAGGTAACTCTTGTGAATTAAGGTCTTTAAGAAGTACCGTATTGATTTTAACTTGCTCAAAGCCAGCATCAAAAGCCGCATCAATGCCATCCATTACCTGATGGAACATATTCTCACCGGTAATTTGATAAAACATTTTAGGATCAAGACTATCAACACTCACATTGATATGCGTTAAGCCAGCATCGCGCCATTCGTGGACGTGCTTAGCCATACGATAACCATTAGTGGTTGTCGCTACTTTATTGATCCCAGGAATTTCAGCTACCGTTTTGATGATATCAGTAAAATCACGACGTAAACTCGGCTCACCACCTGTGATACGTATTTTACTGGTGCCACACTCAGCAAACGCTGATGCAACTCGCTGAATCTCATCCAATGTTAGAAAAGAAGGTTTTTTCTTTTCTGTTGGATGATAGCCATCTGGCAAGCAATAGGTACATTTGAAGTTACAGACATCTGTAACAGAGAGTCGCAAGTAGTAAAACTTACGATGGAAACTATCTTCTAATTGTTTCGCCACGGAACACCTTTCCAAATACGGGAGGTCAATTCATTTCTAAATAAACCCTGGTGACAAATCGTCACTGGCATTAATCACCTATCAACTTTTGGACGTATATATAATGTCCAACATCACTTAGTAACTTAGTGAAAAATGCTCGGAGTTATGGCAGTTATGCAAAGCAAATCATTCCTTGAAATAATATTACACAACAGCATTTCTTAATATAAAAGTATCAGAGTTTTTCCGTATTTGACAAATATTGGAAAAAAACACTCTGTATTCTACCTTTCGAGTAAGATCACGACAATACTAGTTAATAATTTAAGCCACAATTTACCAATAAAAGTGAGGGTATTATGGCAAATATAATGGAATCGGCTTCAATCGAAGATATCGCTCTCTATTTACAGCGAGAAGACGGTATTGATGCAGAGTCAGCACAAAATGCTGCTCAGCAAGTCATTGATGGTTTTATAGATATGCGTGATAAAGGGCTCATAAAAGGTTGGTATTTTGATGAGTTAGGGCATTTAGAACTGCTTCCTACCGACACGGCATTATCAATAATTGAGCGTCAAAAATGACACTGAACTAATGTTATTTTGCAAATGTTGATTTTCAAACTGCAATCAACATTAAGCTTGATTAACTTAAAATTAAGTCAAAAGCAGACACACTTTGATTAAAAGCTCATGAACTCAATGACAAAGCCACGTGAACGCCTTAACTTTTAGTCGGCATTAGTTTTGCATTGTCTACATAGCTAGGCATTGCTAATCTTACTATGGAGTTCCTTATGGCTAAAGTATTACCGCTACTTTTTCAAAAGCGCCATGTTCTTCCTACTGGTCGGATGCAAATCTATATCTCGCCAGTCGATCAAACACCTACCTTGAAAGCGGCACTCGCTTCAAAAGATGGGTTAGGTATTTGTATGTATAGCAATCGAAAGGAAGCTCAACATTTATTTCATATCGGTACTCGTGTCACGATTGATGATTTCAACCAAGAGCAAGGCTCCCCGTTTATAAAACTCACCGTTTCAGGTCATAATAACTTTAAGATCCAGTCGATAAAACAAACAACCGATGGTGTTTTTTGGGGAGAAACGACGCCTTTACCCTGCTGGGAAGAAATCGCAATCAATAAAGAGCAACAATTACTTGCGATTCGGCTGAAGAAAATGTTTGAAAAATTCCCTGATCTTGATGAGCTATACAAATCCAAAGACTTCAATAACCTCAGCTGGTTATGTCAACGTTGGTTAGAAATATTACCGTTACCTACTATCGATAAGCAGCATTTACTCAATAAGCCAACCTGTTTGAATACTTACGATTATTTAATGAGTATGATTAAAACAAGCCACTAATCTATTTTAAGTGAGATACCACAGGTAATTTACACAGCAAAAAATGCAATACAATACATTTTTTGATAACCTGAACGCTTATAAGCAATATTAAAAAGCCAACACTATACTTAAGGCAGATAAATTGAAAAAGAATATTGTTGCCATCGGTGGCGGTCATGGCCTAGGACGGATCTTATCCTCGCTTTCTTGTTACGGTTCAAAAGTAACGGGTATTGTCGCAACAACCGATAATGGTGGTTCAACGGGTCGTATTAGAGCTTGCCAAGGCGGTATTGCTTGGGGCGATATGCGTAACTGTATTAATCAATTAATTACAGAGCCATCGATTGGTTCGATGATTTTTGAATACCGTTTTAAAGGTAATGGTGAGTTGAATGGTCATAACCTCGGTAACTTAATGCTTACAGCATTAGATAACCTCTCGATTCGCCCACTTGATGCCATTAATCTGATCCGAGATATGCTAAATGTTGAAACTCAGATCATTCCAATGTCAGAACACCCATCAGATCTCGCTGCCATTACCTACAGTGGCGAGATTATAAATGGTGAAACCAGTGTTGATGAATTACAAGAAGTACCTAAACGTCTTTATCTTGAGCCCGCAGTGCCGGCAACAAAAGAAGCTTTAAACGCAATCAATCAAGCTGATTTGATATTACTCGGCCCTGGTAGTTTCTTAACAAGCGTTATGCCTATCTTACTGTTACGTGATTTAGGTATCGCGTTAAAAAACAGTAACGCACAAATCGTGTTTATTACTAACCTAGATAAGGAACATGGCCCTGCTGGGAAAATGTCACTAGAGACCATGTTACATTGGTGTGAAAGAGCAATGAATGGACGCAAGATAGATACAATCTTGACCGATAAACTTCATACAGATTTAAACAATAAATTTAATCTGCAAATTGAAGATCTTGCATCCAGTAATCATGAGTGGAGACATGACCGAGACAAGTTAAAGCATGCGGTTGATAAGCTCATTGTTTCCTGCTAGTTGCTTATATTCAACCACCATACCTTCGACCATTTGTCTAAATTCAGGCAAATGGTCAATCATCCAATCATCTTGTCCTTGTTTTACTCGATATTCACATTCTTGTGCCATTAATGCTAAATCGTCCGCGCCAAAACTTGCGGCGCTACTTTTTATTGCATGGCTAATTTCGCCAATTTGATCAACGGAAGGATGTGCCGATAATTGCTTTGAATACTGTTCTAATTCATCACTGAAAACATTTAATAGCAATGACACGGTGTCCTCACCAACTTCATCAGCAAGGCGTTTAATTGTCTCAGAATTTATCGTTGTTGGCATTTAATCCATCTCCCTAGCACTGGTATTAGTGTCTTGCCAAGATTGCAATTTACGATATATCGTTGATGGACTGACTTCTAGTAAGCCTGCGGCTCTTGGAATATTGCCATCGCAAGCATCAATCGCCCATTGTATCGCTCTTTTTTCTACAACCCAGAGCGGCTCAATTTTATTTTTATGATGATCATGTGAATAAATAGATTCATCAGCAAGGCTTTCTCTCTGTACTTTCTCAGGTAGAGCCTTAGGATAAGATGCAATTTCTACACCGTTAATTGAATTAATAGGCGGCGGAACCATTTCAAGTTTGACTTCATCATCAGTATTTAAAACCACAATATTACGGATCACATTTTGTAATTCACGTACATTACCAGGCCAAGAGTAGGACTCAAATAACCGTAAAACTGGCTCAGAAAAACGACTAAAGCTTTTACCTTCTTCCAACGACATCAAACCTAATAATGCATGAGCAATCTCTATAATATCTCCGCCACGCTCCCGTAACGGCGGTAAAGAGATAGGAATAACATGTAAACGGTAGTAAAGATCTTCTCGAAATCTGCCTTCTTGCACTTCCTCCCAAGGGTTTCGGTTAGTTGCACAAACAAAACGGACATCAACACTACTCATTTTTGATGAGCCGACTTTTTGATAGGTTCCAGTTTGAATAAATCGTAGCAATTTACTTTGCAAATCAAGATCCATTTCGCATAGCTCATCAAGCATTAGCGTACCATGATGTGCCATTTCAACGGCACCTTGTCGCTCCGTTGAAGCTCCTGTAAAGGCACCTTTTACATGGCCAAACAATTCACTTTCAATGAGATCTTTAGGTATAGCAGCACAGTTTAGAGCAATAAACGGTTTATCATGACGTGGGCTGGCTGCATGAATCGCTTCTGCACACACTTCTTTACCCGTACCACTTTCACCCGTGATAAATACCGTCGCTTTACTTGAAGCTGCAGATTCAATAACGCGATATACCGCCTGCATTGGTAAACTATTACCAATAAATCCTTGGTATTGTGCTCCATCTGATTGCTTGGATTGAGTACTGGTATTCGATTTACTTTCGGCTTTAAGCGCTTTGTTTACCGTAATTCGTAATCGATCAGCCTCACAAGGTTTAATTAAAAAGTCTTGTGCGCCATAACGAATAGCTTCAACCGCTATATCAATCGAACCATGTGCAGTCATTATTACAACAGGAACATTACCGTGCTCTTTTCTCACACGTTCAAGCACTTCCATTCCCGTCATATCAGGTAAACGGAGATCTAATAAAATTAGATCAGGAATTATATCTTGAATAAAGCTCAGTGCTTCCTTCCCTGTACCAACAATGCTTACATTAAGTCCAAGAGGGTTTAAGTAAGATTTGTACAAGGCCGCAACTGACGCTGTATCTTCAACCATTAATACTTGGCGTTGCTGCATTCTGCTCTCCATTGCTCCTCCTAAAACAAGCCCCTTAAACTAATTGTAATCAATAGAAAAAAATATGGGGGATAGATTTCTTTTTTTTCAATTATCTCATATTGACTCGCAAATTGATTCGCAAATTGCGAATATTTGTTTTTATTTGTGCTGTGGCGCAAGCAAATAAGTGCTACCCAAAGACAGAAAACACGCTGGATTGTATAAAAAAATACGACTTTTAAAAGTTGGCACACTACATGCTTTATATAACGTGACTCTTAATTTAAGAGTCAACCTAGCCAACTGACGTTGTTTGTGGATTTTTTTCACTAAAACAATGACGCCAACCGAACCTTTTTTATCGGTTGGCTTTTTTTTACCTAAAATTCAAGATCCACAAGAAAAATAGCCAATAACCAATTAACTATTGGCGATAAATTGCTGCCTTAGTTTATGGATCTTATCGCGTGTTTCTGCCGCTTGTTCAAATTCAAGATTTTGTGCAAAGTCGTACATTTGTTTTTCCAGTACTTGAATTTGTGATTCGAGCTCTTGTGGCGAAAGCGCTGAATACGTTCCTTTGCTTTCTGCCACTTTGTGAAGATCTGCCGCTTTATTTCGCGACTTTCCTCGTGAACTTGGAGCGCCTAATTCAAGAATGTCACCAATTTTCTTATTCAACTTTTGAGGTGTAATACCGTGCTCAAGGTTATATTCAATTTGCTTTTCACGACGTCGCTGGGTTTCGTTAATTGCACGCGCCATTGAACCCGTAATACGGTCACCATACAGAATCGCTCTACCCTCTATATTACGAGCAGCTCGACCAATCGTCTGTATTAATGAACGTTCAGATCGTAAAAAACCTTCTTTATCAGCGTCTAGAATCGCAACTAATGACACTTCGGGCATGTCTAACCCTTCGCGCAATAAGTTAATGCCCACTAGCACATCAAACTCACCTAATCGTAAATCGCGAATAATTTCCACCCGCTCTACGGTATCAATATCAGAGTGTAAGTAACGCACCTTCACACCATGCTCTGTAAGGTACTCAGTGAGATCTTCTGCCATACGCTTAGTAAGGGTTGTAACTAATACTCGCTCACCTTTTTTCTCTCTAATATGTATTTCAGAAAGCAAATCATCCACTTGTGTACCAACAGGGCGTACTTCAATTTCAGGATCAAGTAATCCCGTTGGGCGTACCACCTGCTCTGCTATATCATTACCCGACTTTTCAATCTCATAATTACCCGGTGTGGCTGACACATAAATCGTTTGAGGCGCTAACGATTCAAACTCTTCAAACTTCATCGGTCGGTTATCAAGCGCAGAAGGAAGACGGAATCCATATTCAACTAAGTTTTCCTTACGAGAGCGATCACCACGGTACATCGCGCCAATTTGCGACACAGTTACGTGTGATTCATCAATGATCAGTAAGCCATCAGCAGGTAAGTAATCAAACAATGTTGGTGGTGGCTCACCCTCAGCACGCCCACTAAGATAACGTGAGTAGTTTTCAATACCAGAGCAAAAACCTAGCTCATTCATCATTTCAATATCGAATTGTGTGCGCTGACTAATTCTCTGCTCTTCGACGAGTTTATTGTTTCCTAAAAACTGCTCTTTGCGCAAAACCAGTTCTTTTTTTATCCCTTCAATCGCGTCTAAGATTTTCTCTCGTGGCGTCACATAGTGTGTTTTAGGGTAAATAGTAGTACGCGGCATATCACGATGCGTGATACTGCCAGTCAGGGGATCAAAGGATGAAATACATTCCACTTCATCATCAAATAACTCAAGACGAATCGCTTCTTTTTCTGACTCTGCAGGGAAAATATCAATCACTTCCCCACGAACTCGAAAAGTACCGCGCTCAAAGGCCATATCATTACGGGTATATTGCAACTCAGCCAGACGACGAAGAATGTCACGCTGATCAAGAAAATCACCACGCCGAACATGTAGCATCATTTTTAGGTAAGAATCAGGATCACCCAAACCATAGATCGCAGACACAGAAGCGATAATAATAACATCGCGTCGTTCCATTAATGCTTTGGTTGCTGATAGTCGCATCTGCTCAATATGCGCATTAACCGACGCATCCTTTTCAATGAATGTGTCCGTTGTAGGCACATACGCTTCGGGCTGGTAATAGTCATAGTAGGATACAAAGTATTCTACAGCACTATTTGGAAAGAACTCTTTCATCTCACCATATAACTGTGCTGCCAACGTTTTATTTGGTGCAAGGATCAAAGTCGGTCGATTAGCTTGGGCAATAACATTAGCCACGGTAAAAGTTTTACCTGAACCTGTTACGCCAAGTAACGTTTGGTGCGCTAGTCCTGAATCTAAACCATCAACCAATTGAGCAATAGCGGTAGGTTGATCGCCTGATGGTGAATATTCAGAAGCAAGAGAAAATAAGTCGCTCATAAATTACATATCCAGCAATAAATTACTGTTTACATTGTGGATAGACCATTAGTAATGTCAACTACTGGAAATACTTGCGATGAAGAAACTAAATTGCAGATAAAAAAATAGCTTCAATATTAGTTAAGTGAATACTAAGAGTTTGAACACCAAACATGACTCACAGAATAAAAGACCACAACTATTTACAACAGTCTGTAAATAGCCCCCTTTGGATCTTAACTAACTAATATTGAAGCAAACAACATTATATTGTAAAAAGCTAACTCAACTTATAAGCAAAACGTTAAGCTAAATTTGACGTGTAGGCATTAAGTACCCTTATCTTAAATCATAAGTTTAAATGCCTGACTCGAATCCAGGAACTTAATGTGGAATGAATCATAAAGCGAAGGGCGGGCAAGGTAAAAGTTACCACGTGAATATAAATGAAGGATAAATAAGCCAGGATTATATGTCGTTCTGAATTTCAGAATATTGATGTTTACCACCGCAGAAATAAAACCATAACTCATTAATTAATAACAATATTGTATTTAATATTATTAAATGGTGAATTTCACAATGAGCAAAAAAATTAAAAAATATATGATTTTTTTTATCTCTTTTTATGAAATTATTACCTAAATATTAATATAAAGCAGAAAAATGAATCCAGATCAATTGACCGACCATGTTGTAACACGTATTATGCTCTCCCCTTCAAAGAAACATCTAAGCTTTATACCGTTAACCTTTAAAAAACAATTAATCATTAACGTTTACATCCACAGCTTATACCTATTCTGTTCAATTTTTTAGCTCAATGAAAAGCAACCATCAGTAATATCTGTCTGCTTAACAATGGCTCTTATAGATATGCATCTAGTCAATAATAGTATTTGAAATTAGTACCTTTTTATCATCATCCCTCTCAAACATAACAAAGTGATGAATGCAAACTACCACTCTCCAATACGTTTACAAGATGAAATCAACACACTTATCCACAGTTTTTGTGGATAACTAAGTTAAACACTGGTCAAATCTACTATTCTAAAAATCAAGCATTATTTTATAAGCATCTGGGAGCAATTTTGTAAAATGAAAGCCTTCCACATAACCACTATAAAAAAACCAGCATAACGCTGGCTTTTCTTTAGTAGAATATTGTCTGATGTATTAACAGCTATATTCCATCATAAATTGAATATCTTGCCCTTCCTCAAAATAAACAGGCTCAACGCCATACTGGAATAGCTTTAATGGCTTACCATTTGCTGTGTGGTAGCTTAACTTTCCATCTAATAACTGCAGCCATGTTCCTTCTGGAATCCCCACAACCGGCTCATGCTTATTCACTTCTAAAAACTCTTGAATACGCTCATCACGGGTTTCTCCCATATGACCTTCAACCGACGCTTCTAGATAATGCGGGTTTATTTGGAAAGGAACAAAGTTAAGTGAGCTTAGCACTGCACTGGTGACAATCGGCATATCGTTAGTGGTACGAATAGTTGGGCAACCAATATTGGTACCTGCACTCCAACCAATATAGGGAATACCTTTCGCTAATACCGCCTTACGTAACGGTCCAACTAAACCTAAGTCATGAAGTTTTTTATTTAAAACCCATGTATTACCACCACTTACAATAATTCCTTCAGCTTCCTCAATGGCTTTAACTGGATCGGCTGCTTGATGAATACCTGTTGCAACACAATCAATACCTAAACGATCAAATGTCGCTTGTACCATCGCCACACGATCATCATGACTCGATCGAATCACAGCATAAGGAATAACAAGAAAATGTTTAGCGCCAGTTCGCTTAACTTGCTCAACAATTGCATCACCCGCAAATTCCATTACATGGGTATTACCTGCAATTTTACCGTTACTCAATAATAAAATATCCATCACATCTATCCTATGCTCATTCAATGATGCCATCATCTCACACGATGATCACAAGTGCCCTTACATAAAACGAGGTTTAAAACGGCTTTACAAGCTATCCAAACATATTTTGCGAAAACTTAACTCATCATCACAAGCTTTCTGGCTAAGGCATACAGTCAAATAACAATTAATAAACACAAAACCAAAAACTGATAACTTCTACGTCATATGCAGTGGGTGTTTTTTGATCGCACAGCTAAACAAAGCCGTAGTAACTAAATTAAAAACTTATATTTCATGATCTATCTTTATGAAAAACACAATAATCACTAAAACCCTACACCACAGGAGTTGTTATAACGGCAACAAAATCAGATAATGTTTAGATCTCTTTTAATAATAATGAAGCCGGTATGACTGAATACCTCCTATTACTTATTGGTACTGTGTTGGTTAACAACTTTGTACTCGTTAAATTTTTAGGCTTATGTCCATTTATGGGCGTATCTAAAAAATTAGAAACAGCTATTGGAATGGGCTTAGCAACCACTTTTGTGCTGACGCTTGCTTCTGTTTGTGCTTATCTTGTTGAAACTTACATTTTGGATCCATTAGGGATTCAGTACCTACGCACACTAAGCTTTATTCTAGTCATTGCCGTTGTTGTGCAATTCACAGAAATGGTCGTACATAAAACAAGCCCAACGCTTTATCGTTTATTAGGTATTTTCTTACCACTTATCACCACTAACTGTGCGGTGTTAGGTGTCGCCTTATTAAACGTAAATGAGCGTCATAACTTTATTGAATCCGTTATTTATGGTTTTGGTGCTGCAGTGGGTTTCTCACTTGTGCTTGTTTTATTTGCTTCTATGCGTGAGCGTATTGCTGCCGCTGATGTACCTGAGCCATTCAAAGGCGCATCCATTGCGATGATCACCGCAGGGCTGATGTCTCTTGCATTTATGGGCTTTACTGGATTGGTGAAATTGTAATGAGTGGGATCCTTATCGCAGTCATTGCCATCGTTATTCTGGCTGCCATTTTCGGACTAATTCTTGGTTTTGCTTCGGTTAAATTTAAAGTTGAAGCCGATCCTATTGTTGAACAAATCGACAGTATTCTTCCGCAAACCCAATGTGGTCAATGTGGCTATCCTGGCTGTCGCCCTTACGCAGAAGCGATTGCCAATGGCGATGTGATCAATAAGTGTCCTCCAGGCGGTCAAGTTACTATTGAAAAATTAGCTGACTTGATGGGTGTTGATGTTCCTGATTCAACCCAAGGTACAGAAGAAAACATTAAAAAAGTCGCATTTATTCATGAAGATATGTGCATTGGCTGTACTAAATGTATTCAAGCGTGCCCTGTCGATGCCATTGTTGGCGGCACTAAATCTATGCATACGGTTATCAAAGACGAATGTACAGGTTGCGATCTCTGTGTTGCTCCCTGCCCTACTGACTGTATCGAAATGATCCCAGTTAAAGAAACGCCTGATAATTGGAAATGGCAACTAAACCAAATTCCAATCGTAAATATCAGTGATGCACCGAGTACAGAAAAGGTAGAGTCGTAGTTATGCTATCTATCATTGAGCAAATTAAACAAGGTAAGTTGTGGGATTTCCACGGCGGTATTCATCCCGCTGAAAATAAAAAAATCTCAAATCAAGCACCTATCGTTAGTGCTGGCATTCCACAAGAACTCGTTTTACCACTTAAGCAGCATATTGGTTCTAAAGGTGACATTATTGTTGCTGTTGGTGACAAAGTACAAAAAGGTCAAGCTCTAACACAAGGTGACATTGCAATGTGTGTCCCTGTTCATGCGCCTACATCTGGTACAGTAATAGCCATTGAACAACGTACGACTGCTCACCCTTCAGGTTTAAGCGATTTATGTATCGTTCTTCACCCAGATCACACCGATACTTGGGGAGAGAAAAAAACCTATGCCGATTATCAAGATCGTGATCCCGCAGAACTGATCGAAACAATCCGTTTGAGTGGTATCGCTGGATTAGGTGGTGCTGGTTTCCCTACCGCAAGAAAACTTCAAGGCGGTTTAGGTAATGTTGATATTTTAATTATCAACGCGGCTGAGTGTGAGCCATATATTACTGCCGATGACCGACTCATGCGCGATTATGCTGAAGAAGTGATCGAAGGGGTTCGTATTCTTCGCCATATTATTAGCCCAAAGCTAACAATCATCGGTATTGAAGATAACAAACCTGAAGCGATTAAAGCCCTTGAGCAGCATGTCACCGAAGCAGACAACATTCTGATCCGTGTTGTACCAACAAAATATCCATCAGGTAGCTCAAAGCAGTTAGTTAAAATTTTAACAGGCAGAGAAGTACCAAGTCAGTCACGTTCAACTTCTGTTGGCGTTATCATGCAAAACATAGGTACTGCTTTTGCAATTAAACGCGCCATTATCGACGGTGAACCACTGATTGAGCGTGTTGTTACGCTAACCGGTGAAGCCTTTAAGAAACGTGGTAATGTTTTTGCTATGTTAGGTACGCCGATTGCCTACTTGTTAGATAAGTTTGGCTATAAAGCCGATAAAAAACATCCTCGTGTGATCATTGGTGGATCGTTAATGGGATTTACACTCCCACATTCCAATGTGCCGATCACCAAAATAACAAACTGTATTTTGGCACCAAAACGCAAAGAACTCCCATTACATACCTATGAAATGGCATGTATCCGTTGTTCTGCTTGTGCGGATGTATGCCCATCATCATTGCTCCCACAGCAATTACAGTGGTACGCCAAGGATCAAAATTACGACAAGTGTGAAGAATATAATCTGCAAGATTGTATTGAGTGCGGTGCTTGTGCATATGTCTGTCCAAGTGAGATCCCTCTTGTTCAGTACTATCGCCAAGCAAAAGCTGAGATCTGGGCACGTAGCCAAGATGAAATGAATGCAGAACGAGCTCGCCAACGCTTTGAAGCCAAACAAGCACGCATGGAACGTGATAAGGCTGAACGTGAAAACCGCTTTAAAAAAGCGGCTGATTCTCGTCGTGATGAAATGGCGAAAACTGGGGGTGATGATGCAGTCGCTGCCGCTATTGCCCGCGTAAAAGCCAAACAAGCAGCAGCCGCTAAAGCAGATACAGCAGAAGTGAAACCGGCTGTTGCAGCTGCGATTGCAAAAGCAAAAGCAAAACAAGCAGCTTCAGCACAAGGTGCAACTTCAGAAAGCCTGCCAGATAACAGTGAAATGGCGAAATTACGTGAAGAGCGTAAGCGTCAAGCTCGTGAACGTAAGGCTGAAAAAGAAGCTACAGCAAATAACCAAACCGCTGCTGAAAATGACAGTAAAAAAGATGCTGTCGCAGCTGCCGTCGCCCGCGCTAAAGCAAGAAAAGCCGCACAACAAGCAGAGGCACAAGCGGAATCAACACCAGAATCTGAAGTTGAAGCTGAAAACGTTGATCCGAAAAAAGCCGCTGTTGCTGCTGCCGTCGCTCGTGCTAAAGCAAGAAAAGCCGCACAACAAACAGAAGCACAAGCAGAATCAGCACCTGAATCTATAGTTGAAGCTGAAAACGTTGATCCGAAAAAAGCCGCTGTTGCTGCTGCCGTGGCTCGTGCTAAAGCAAGAAAAGCCGCACAACAAGCAGAGGCACAAGCAGAATCAGCACCTGAACCTGTAGTTGAAGCTGAAAACGTTGATCCGAAAAAAGCCGCTGTTGCTGCTGCCGTGGCTCGCGCTAAAGCAAGAAAAGCCGCACAACAAACAGAAGCACAAGCAGAATCAGCACCTGAACCTGTAGTTGAAGCTGAAAACGTTGATCCGAAAAAAGCCGCTGTTGCTGCTGCCGTCGCTCGCACTAAAGCAAGAAAAGCCGCACAACAAGCAGAGGCACAAGCTGAATCAGCACCTGAACCTGAAGTTGAAGCTGAAAACGTTGATCCGAAAAAAGCCGCTGTTGCTGCTGCCGTCGCTCGCGCTAAAGCAAGAAAAGCCGCACAACAAGCAGAGGCACAAGCTGAATCAACACCTGAAGTTGAAGCTGAAAACGTTGATCCTAAAAAAGCTGCTGTTGCTGCTGCTGTCGCTCGCGCTAAAGCAAGAAAAGCGGCACAACAAGCCGCCAAAGAACAACAAAACATTGAGGAAGATTAACCGTGGCGTTTAATATTGCCAGTTCACCCCATGACCATAACCGCCGAAGCACCAGCGCTATTATGCGTACAGTTATATTATGCTCGGTATTTGGCGTTATTGCTCAATGCTACTTCTTTGGTTTCGGTACTCTGATCCAAATTGTATTAGCATCTATTTCTGCAATCATATTTGAAGCGATTATTGTAAAACTGCGTAAACGTCCTGTTGTACCTTATTTAAGAGATAATACAGCTCTGCTTACTGGCGTATTAATTGGTTTATCAATCCCACCATTAGCACCTTGGTGGTTAACTGTTATTGGTGTTTTCTTTGCGATAGTCATTGCAAAACACCTTTATGGCGGTATGGGACAAAACCTCTTTAACCCCGCGATGATTGCTTATGTCGTACTGCTCATTTCATTCCCAGTACAGATGACAACCTGGTTACCACCAGCATCATTGAGTGCACAACCAGCTAACTTTATGGATAGTATTTATGCAATCTTTACTGGCTTTACTCAAGATGGATTTAGTGTTCCACAACTGAAAATGTCAGTTGATGGTTACACGATGGCAACACCGCTAGATACACTAAAAACAGCGTTACACACAGGGTTTACAACGGCTGAAACAATGACAAAGCCTGTTTACGGCGCGATTGCAGGTATTGGCTGGGAGTGGATTAACATGGGCTTCCTTGTTGGTGGTTTAATCTTATTAAAGCTTCGTGTTATTCAATGGCATATCCCTGTTGCTATGCTAACGTCACTATTTGTGATCAGTAGCCTTGTTTACATTGTTCATCCTGATACGACTGGCTCTCCGTTGTTGCACCTATTCTCAGGTGCAACCATGTTAGGTGCTTTCTTTATTGCCACCGATCCAGTAACAGCATCAACGACGGTAAAAGGCCGTTTAATTTTTGGTGGCTTTATCGGTGTCATGATTTATCTGATCCGCACATGGGGTGGCTTCCCAGATGGCGTTGCCTTTGCCGTTTTACTGGGTAACTTATGTGTACCACTTATTGATTACTACACTCGTCCTCGTACTTACGGGCACTAATTAAGAGAGCAGCCATGTTTAATGCAATGAAAAAAAACGGTGCTATTCTTGCCACTTTTGCGTGTTTAGCGACAGCGCTAGTAGCCCTGACGAACTACCTAACAGAAGATCGTATAGCAGAGCAGCAGCGGGTACAGTTACTGGATACTCTAAACCAAGTGATTCCCGTAGCAAGCCACGATAACTTACTCTACAAAAGTTGTACTTTAGTAAGAGATCATAAGCGTTTAGGTACATTGGCTCAGATGCCTGCTTATATCGCTAAAAAAGATAATAAGCCTGTTGGTGTGGCAATTGAAGGGATTGCCCCTGACGGTTATAGCGGCGCAATTAAAATTATTGTTGGTTTAGACATGAATGGCGTGATCACTGGCGTTCGTGTATTACAACAAAACGAAACTCCAGGATTGGGTGATAAAATTGAAACCACTGTTAGTAACTGGATTTACAGCTTTAATGGTAAGCGGGTAAATGGTGATAACGACCCATCATTTAAAGTACGTAAAGATGGTGGTGAATTTGATCAATTCACAGGTGCGACCATAACACCGCGAGCCGTCGTCAAAGCAGTAAAAAATATTTCGTTATACTGGGATCAAAACCAGGATAAAATCATCAACCAACCACTTGATTGTGCAGGTGAGTGATATGACAACTAATAAAGAGTTAATGGCAAATGGCTTATGGCTAAATAACCCGACCATTGTTCAGCTTCTCGGCCTATGCCCTTTACTTGCCGTTTCATCAACGGTGACAAATGCTTTAGGTTTGGGGCTTGCGACGACTTTAGTACTGATAGGCTCAAACTTAATTGTGTCTTTAATTCGTCACTGGGTACCCTCTGAGATCCGTATTCCAGTGTTTGTAATGATCATTGCCTCACTCGTAACCTGCGTACAGTTATTGATGAATGCCTTTACTTTTGGTTTATACAAATCATTAGGGATCTTCATCGCCTTGATTGTAACCAACTGTATTATCATTGGTCGCGCTGAAGCCTTTGCCTCTAAAAATGCACCATTACCAGCAGTACTCGATGGTTTATGGATGGGGTTAGGCATGACATCTGCGCTATTCATTCTGGGCGCAATGCGAGAACTATTGAGCAAAGGAACCTTATTTGATGGTGCTGATCGCCTACTAGGTAGCTGGGCATCAGTTTTACGAATCCAAGTATTCCATTTTGATTCAGGGTTCTTGCTTGCAATGTTACCACCGGGTGCCTTTCTTGGTGTCGGTTTGATGATTGCGGCCAAAAATGTAATTGATAAACGCCGTCAACAAAAACAGCCTAAAGAAGCATCAAAGCCAACGGTTGAACGTGCTCGCGTCACTAGCATAGACTAAAGATCAAACCCAATAAGTATCATACTTATTGGGTTTCTTTTTATTACATATCGCGACAAAATAATGGAATAGTAAAATGCTTAATTGCAATGACAGATGCTCACTCTGTCACTCCCTACTTATATTGCAATAAGCCTTATTTGGAATAGAAAATGAATAATCAAAAACGCGTCCAAATTCTTGAACGTTTACGCGCTGAAAACCCACACCCGGAAACAGAGCTTCATTGGAGCACGCCTTTCGAGTTATTGATTGCGGTATTACTCTCAGCTCAAGCTACCGATGTCAGCGTAAATAAAGCAACCGACAAGCTTTATCCTGTTGCTAATACCCCTCAAGCTATTTACGACTTAGGCGTTGACGGCGTTAAAGAATATATAAAAACCATTGGGTTATTTAATTCTAAAGCAGAAAATGTCATTAAAACCTGCCGTATTCTCTTAGATAAACATAATGGCGAGATCCCAGAAAACCGAGAAGCATTAGAAGCACTACCTGGAGTTGGTCGAAAGACCGCAAATGTTGTTTTAAATACGGCATTTGGATGGCCGACAATTGCAGTAGATACTCACATCTTCCGAGTTTGTAATCGAACTAAATTTGCCATGGGGAAAAACGTCGACCAAGTTGAAGAGAAACTCTTAAAGGTTGTGCCAAAAGAATTTAAAGTTGATGTTCACCATTGGTTAATTTTACACGGACGCTATACCTGCATTGCAAGAAAACCGCGCTGTGGCAGCTGCCTAATCGAGGACCTCTGTGAGTATAAAGATAAGGTAGACATCTGATTAATAACAAATTTAATTCAATAAAAAAGGAGCTTAATCGCTCCTTTTCACTGCTATCATCAGCAATTAAAGTGGTTCACAGTTTACTTTAAAACCGAATGCTTTACGCTTTTCTGCCATTTGTTTTGCGCCTTCACCCAACTTGGTAAACATCTCATTACGCTCTTCGGCTGAGGGTTTATCAGTACTCGCATCAATCGCTTGTTGCAGTTCCACGCGCGCTTTATCTTTATCATCCATCAAATAACTATTTTGTGCTAAAGCAATATAAGCCAAACTCCGACCTAATGGTGTTGCGGTATGGCCTAAGGCTTCTAACTCTGCAGTTGCACCAGATTCACAGGCTTCTAGCTTACCAATCGCTTTTGCGACAGGTGCTAAATCAGCACTCACTACTTCTTTTAATACTTTTTTTGTCGTCTCATTCGCTGCTTTTTCAGTCAATTTACCCACACTGAAAATCCCCACACCTACTGCAACTAATACAACAACAGCTATTAAAACAACTTTATTCATAACGAAAATCCTTATCTAAACAATGTAAATCATAACCAAAAACCATAAATTCTTTGTTAACTAATCATCAAATTCATAATTTCACAGCTAAAAATTCATTAATATCCATACAAAACAGCGGTTGATAATGATAATAGTTATCATTAGTATCTAGTTGACGTTTTTTACTAGGTATAAATTATGAAACATCTATTCCCAAAACTACCCTATGGCTTTAATGCACTAGAACCTTATCTTGATGCAAAAACTGTTGAGATCCACTATAGCAAACACCATAGAGGTTATTTTGATAAGTTTATCGCTGCAATTGAAAATACAGATCTTACTGACCAGCCCATTGAGACCATTTTAAGCAATATATCTCAATACCCTGCAGCAGTGCGTAATAATGGCGGTGGTTTCTATAATCACAACCTCTATTGGCAATGTATGTCACCCGAAGGCGTTCGCCATCCATCAGGTTTGCTTGCAGAAGCAATTAATGCCCATTTTGAAAGTTTTGCTAAGTTTAAAGAGACATTTTCAACATTAGCTGCCAATCATTTTGGTGCCGGATTTATTTGGCTCTCTGTCGTGGATGGACGACTCGAGATCTCAGCAACGCCGAACCAAGACAACCCGTTAATGGATACAGTAACAGTACAAGGGACTCCAATTCTTGCGCTTGATGTATGGGAACATGCTTACTACTTGAGTTACCAAAACGTCCGTCCTGATTACATTGACGCATGGTGGCACTTAGTCGATTGGGAACAAGTTGAGATGAACTACCTTAGCGCGTTACAGGCTTTCTAACCGCAAAACACTACCACTTACAAAGGATAATGACATGGATATTTCAGAGTGGGAAAGACACACCTTAATGGCTGATGATGCTAAGACTAACAATAACCCTTTGATGTCTATTGTTCATTATCAACTCGCGCTATCTATTGCTCAGGAAATCACGGCAGATTCAACTGACACCGAGCAACTAACGGATCTCTTAACGATGAAAGTCGTTTCTTGCCATAACATGGCTAATTTTTGGCGACAACATGGCGATCCAGACTACGAGTTAAAGTATTTACAACTTGCCTCTGAACAAGTTATTGCATTGATCCCACAGTGTAAACAAACGCAATGCCACAGCTATATAAATTCTTTGGGGTGTTGCCAATCTGCATTGATTAGCTTTTTAAAACGACATCCTAACCCTGCTATTGCGAATCAAGTTAAAGCCATTAACAACTATTCAAGTTGTGAGCTCATCGCTTCCTTTAAACTGCATTAATAAAAAATAAGGCTCGTTACATCATTCGATAATAACGAGCCCCATCCCATCCAGTTTTCCATTACTGATTAATAAATCGGACTTTGTCCTAATGAAATCACAACTCGACGATTTAAGTTTCGTCCGATAGGGGTTGAGTTATCAGCAATAGGACGCCGCTTTCCGTACGCTTCTACTTGAACACGCTCGGCAGGTAACCCTAACGATTGAAAATACTGACGCAGTTTGTCAGCTCGTCGCTCTGACATCTCTTGGCTTTCCGTAGTACCGGCAATCGAATCATTAAACGCGGCAACTAAAACCAAATCAATATCGTCAGAATAGCGAACAAAGTCGGCAATTTGAGCCAGACGTTGTTGTGATATTTTATTTAATGTGTCGCTATTTTCACTATAGTGGAGGACAGAAAATGCGATATCTTCAAATCCATAAGGTAATAGCTTACTCAGACATTGGCTAAATGATTGATAACCTTTTTGAAACGAAACGGCAGATAATCCAACCTCTAATGGGCGATTTTGTCGCTGCCAATCTTGATACATAAATGTAGGATTTCGCCCATCTTCTAATTCAGCAAGCATATTCCACACCGTTTTCCCTTGAATATAGCCATCAAACTGCTTAAAAAATTTAAGTCGTGTCATGGTATTGGCTGAATCACCAGGCATCCAACGAGCAGGCATAGAAGTTAGACGGACGTTTCGTGTTTCTCCCATCGGACGATACATTTTTAATTCAAAGGCAACAGATTGTTTTTTGCTGGAACGTGCTACGAACTCACCGTCACCGTAACCCGGTATATGATGTGACAAGCGACACTCTAGCGGCGTATCAACAATAACATTCCACTGTGACTGATTAGGCGATGCGATATATTGCTTCCCCGCCAAACTTGGCAATGAAAACAATAAAATCAATATATACAATGACCTAGGCCATATTTTAAAAATAAGAAATGTCATTATCCAAATGTCTTAATCTAACGTCTCGAAATATAAAGGCTGACTTTTAATTGATACTAATTAAACCTTTCTTTATATCGACCATAACATCCATTGCTTTAACAATTCAGAACCCGTTTCACATTAAGAAAAAAGAGACAGACCATTTTTGTTTATACATCAGATCAAATTGGTATCAAGGGATGGATCTGACATAATAGCCCATTCCTTTATTTTGACAGCAGTGTTATGAGCCAAGATAACGAATTCAATACATTAAAAAGTCGCTTTCGCGGCTACTTTCCCGTCGTCATTGATGTAGAAACCGCGGGATTTAACGCTAAAACAGATGCATTACTTGAAATCTGCGCCGTTACATTACAAATGGATGAAGATGGGTGGCTAAAGCCAGCAACAACCATCCACTTCCATGTATCTCCTTTTGAAGGCGCGATTTTACATAAAGAAGCGTTGGATTTTAATGGGATCCGTGATCCTTTTAGTCCATTACGTGGTGCAGTATCTGAAGAGCACGCTTTAAAAGAAATCTATAAGCAGATCCGTAAAGAACAAAAAGCCTCTGATTGTTCTCGCGCCATTATGGTTGCGCACAATGCAACGTTTGATCACAGCTTTGTTATGGCGGCATCTGAGCGTGCAAAATTAAAGCGTAATCCTTTCCACCCGTTTGCAACGTTTGATACCGCCGCATTAAGTGGGCTTGCATTTGGTCAAACGGTATTAGCGAAAGCATGTCAAACAGCAAATATCCCATTTGACAATCGTGAAGCACATTCTGCGCTGTATGATACAGAACGTACCGCTGAGCTATTTTGTGAAATAGTTAACAAATGGAAAAAGTTAGGTGGCTGGCCTTTAATGGCACCTCAAACAGAAGACATGGATAGCAACTAAATCTATCGCCCATCTAAACCGCAACATTCTCCTCTAAGCTCATATTTTTATGAGCTTTTTTTTTATGCTTTTTTTATTTATAGATTTTTAAATTAAACGTTTTAAACGCTCAATTTAAAAATATGTTAAATGCATGAAATTAGCATTAATTTTCACGTAACATTTAGTTAACATAAATGAAATCCGGTCTTATACTCACTCTTGTACTTAATCTTTGTTTTTCCTTTCAGGGACGAATAAGAAGCTAAATAACAACATATAGAGAGGCAGTATAATGTCCGTAAAAAAACGTTATCTCACCATTGCCGTAACCACTGCATTATTTTCAACGCAGGCTTACTCGGCTGGTTTCCAAGTTTCAGAACAATCTGCAACGGGTTTAGGGCGTGCATTTGCAGGTGAAGCTGCTATTGCTGATAACCCTGGTGTTCTTGCACGTAACCCTGCAAGCATGACAAAGTTCGATAAAATGGCTATTTCTGCACAAGGAAGTCTTGTTTTACCTAATATTGATGTCACTGCACATGATGCCCCAGCAGGTGAACAAACAGCCGAAGATGTCGCACCTCTGGCATTTGTACCTTCAACTTACTTTGTTCAACCACTGAATGATCGTTTGTCTTGGGGGATGTCTTTATTCTCTAATTACGGGGTTACAACCGATTACCCTGATGATTTTTATGACGGCACATCCGCAGGTAAAACCTCACTGCTCACCATAAACTTAAACCCAAGTGTTGCCTATAAACTCAATGACCAATGGAGTATCGGTGTTGGTGTTAGTGCTGTTTATGCACATGCTGAGCTTTACCGCCATTACGGTAAGAATGCACTACCGTTTTATCCTGCAATAAAACCCAGCGACAAAACCATTAATATGGAAGGAGAGACATGGGCATTTGGCTGGAATATAGGCACGCTATTTGAAATTGATGAGAATAACCGTTTTGGCTTAGCTTACCGTTCACAAGTTGACCTTGATTTTGACGGTGACTTTACTGATTACTCAGGACAAGTTCTCGGTGCCAATCGCCGTGGTTCAACCATCGACGCAAAACTTGCAGCCCCCCTCCCTGCTACCGCTGAGTTTTCAGGCTTTCACCAACTCAATAACCAATTCGCTTTGCACTACAGTATATTTTGGACCCAATGGAGTAAATTCACTGAGCTAAAAGCAACCAGCAGTGAATGTAACTTTGGGGGACAACTACCCGGTGTCTGCTTATTGAAAGAAGAAAAATATGACGATGCATTCCGCTGGGCTATTGGTAGTACATACAATCTTAATCCACAAATCACGTTACGTGCCGGCTTTGCTTACGATGAGCAAGGCGGTAAAGCAACATTGAGTATTCCAGATACTGACCGCTTCTGGTACTCAGCAGGAGCAAGCTATAAATACAGCGACCAATTGAGTTTTGATCTAGGCGTTAGTTATGTCTACGGCAAAGACGGCACATTTACTGAAGCAGGTGATAGCTTCACCGCAACCAGCGATGCTTTCATCGGTGCCGCGCAAGCTAATTACACTTTTTAACCCAAGACTGAACTAAGAATTGAAAGTAAGGAATACTATGAACAAGCATTTTTTATCGATCATTATAGCTGCTAGCTTGGGACTAACAGGATGTGGTGGCGACAGCAAAACAACGGGCGCCCCTACGATTGATCCCGATACTGCTGACAGCCTAAATGCAGAAACAAAAGTCAACTTTGATATTATCTCAAATCCAAGCTCGCCAGTTATTGTCACGCCGACCTATTTAGCGATGGATAGCTATGATGGCACTATTGCGACAGATGGTAGTAACCTGACAAGTGATAATGAACAAAATAGTGAATACCTCACGGACATTAGTAACCCATCCGTAGCATTAGGTAAAATTGACGGTTGGGGGACATTAGAACCGATTACTATTAACTTCACTGGTAATAACCTTACAACAGAGCCATCTCCAGATAGTTTTGTGATGATTGAATCTTTTGATCCAACATCAACAACAGACTCAACTGCACCTTCGACCTTAGAATATGGTATTGACTATGTGGTTTCAACTCAGGGTTCATCCTTAGTTATTTCACTCTTAAAGCCTCTAAAATCATCATCTAATTATATGTTTGCTGTAACAAACTCTCTTAAAGATGAAAAAGGAATGGCTGTTGGAACATCTGGAAGTTATGCGGTATTGAAAGCTAGTGGGACACCTCCCTCTCCAGCGCTAATACCAGCACAAACAATCACTCACGCTACAGAAAATACAATTACATCCACAACAGGAGTAAATAAAGATAAGATAATTTTCTCTACATGGTTTACAACAGAATCAGTTGGCGACGGGTTATATGCAGCTAAAGCCGCTATCGCTTTATCAGCAGAAGCTGTTGCTTCAACTACAAGTGCTACTGGTCCAGGAAATGCATCTTCACTTTGGGGAAGTGATATCAATACAACTTCACTATTTAGCTTTACGATGCCTACCCTCGATACATCATTTGATACACTATTTAATTCAGGTGTAAAAAAATATACAGGTACTGTAAAACTGCCTTATTTTCTTGGTGCTAATACCACCCCTGATGAGTTCCTCACACAAACATGGAAAAGTGCAACGCCTAGTCTCGCTAAAATATTAAATGTGGTTAGTCGACAAGACACAACCAGTGCTATTTTGTTAGCCCAACTTGCTGAACTTAATATTACTGCTGAGGAGTTAGCATATTTAGCAGAAAACCCACAAGATAACGCTGCGCAATTATCCATAATTCAAAAACTACTCAATACAAAGCTCTATTTGGATCAAGATAAAACTCAGCAACTTGACGCTGAGCGTCTAATTACTAAGTTCAGTCCAGCCCCACAACTAAGGTCAGTGGCAGATGTTCCCTACAACTTATACATGCCAGCAACAACTGCTAACTGTAGTGATCCATCAAATATTCCAGTGAGCATTTTTGGTCATGGCTTTACCAGCAACAATGATAGTGTTGATTATTACTCAGCAGTTACATTAGCTTCAAATTGCCAAGCCATAATTAGCATAGACCTGCCACTTCATGGTGATAGATGGAATCCTGCGTTTGGCGATGACAGTGTTCAAAGTCTTGCTTATATGAACCTTCAACGTCTTCCTGTAGCAAGAGATAATATTCGTCAATCAGTTTCTGATTTAATGAGTTTACGTGCCGCGCTTGGCCTGCTATTCGGTACTAAAGCAAAGCTTTCTCAACCTGATATTGATGGTCTTTATGGTGAGTTAGGAAAATTATCTTTAGTTAATGACTCAAAGTCTGGTGTTGGGTATCTTGGTGTTTCACTTGGCGGTATCGTTGGTATTGCTTATACCGCAACAATGGAAAAACCAGTATTACCTGATAATCCTGAAAAAGAAGCGATGTTATTTGGTGTAACTCGAAGTCATGTTGATGTTCCAGGTGGTGGAATAGCTTACTTTTTATTCAACTCAGATGAGTTTGGCGGTACGATTCAATCAAGTCTAAAATCTAGCGAGGGCTATACAGCCTTTAAAGAAAGTAGCTGTGAAAATTTAGATGAGAACACATGCGATAAGATATTTTTCAATACTTTTGCGTATGCTGCTCAAAGCGTCCTTGATACAACAGATCCCGCTAACTTAATCAACGATATTTCAACTACTCCAGTTTATTTATCCATGGCACAAGGAGATACTGTTATTCCTAATGGGCCATTTGGCAGTGATAAAGTATTAGCATCCCAAGTCGCAGGTACCATACCTATGATTCAATATGGTGGTTTTAATATTCTATCTGGAGAATCAACAGAAACTACTGGTAAGCGGGCTGTGCTTTATAAACAAGCCAATAGTTTTCATGGAGCACTACTAACCCCCCCACAAGGAAATTTAGAATCTTTTGCAGCATCAATTGCAGACATGCAGGCTAATTCAATATCGTTTTTATCTAATGGGTCATTACCTATTGCTGAGCCAAGCTTTATTTACCAGCTTGACTAGCTAATTGCAGTAACTCTATAACCAAAGGCTAGCATTCTGCTAGCCTTTTTATTGCCTGATAATCCATTCTGTAACCTCCTTTTAAGTGATTTAAAATCATACAACCTCAATAAAATGTGCGGCAAAACACATTTTGTCCTCGACATGTGCAAAAAATTAAGCAAACTGATAAAAACGGTGTTATTTCACCCCTCTATTTCTGTGATTATGTACTCACTTTGAAACAGTCAAATTCGTGTAGTTCACAATTACCCAATAAAACGGATGGATCGAAGCTTTATGAACCCTGTAGTTATAGCGGTATGTATCATGCTGATACTCGCATTAATGCGAGTGAATGTGGTGGTCGCGCTAACCTTTAGTGCCATTGTTGGCGGCCTTATTGGTGGAATGTCTCTCACTGATGCGGTATCAGCCTTTGAAGGTGGTCTTGGTGGCGGTGCAACCACAGCGCTAAGTTATGCCATGCTCGGTACGTTTGCCGTTGCAATCTCACGCTCTGGTATTACTGATATCTTAGCACAAAAAGTGATCAAGAAAATCAGTGGGCATGATAACGCCGCGGCTGCAACGGGCGTCAAATACAGCGTTCTTATCATTCTAGTCTTACTTGCCATTTCTTCTCAGAACGTTATTCCGGTACATATTGCTTTCATCCCAATTGTTATTCCGCCACTACTACATGTCTTTGCTAAACTGAAGTTAGATCGTCGTCTAATTGCTTGTGTACTGACATTTGGTCTAGTTACGCCATACATGGTGCTACCTATTGGCTTCGGTGGTATTTTCTTAAATAACATCTTATTAAAAAACCTACACGATAACGGTTTAGATGTCGTAGCAAGTCAAGTACCTGTCGCAATGATCCTACCTGCATGTGGCATGCTATTTGGTTTACTTCTTGCAACCTTTGTCAGCTACCGTAAACCTCGCGAATATTCTGTTGAGAAAATTCTTGCCAGTGAGCCCGAGAAAAAAGAAATCGACATGCGTCATGTCTATGTCGCAGTTGCCGCTATTTTTGCTGCACTAGGCGCACAATTATACAGTGGCTCGATGATCATCGGTGGCCTTGTTGGCTTTATGGTGTTTACTTTCACGGGCGTCATTAAGTGGAAAGAAACCCATGATGTGTTTACCAAAGGTGTTCATATGATGGCGATGATCGGCTTTATTATGATTGCAGCAGCAGGGTTTGCAGCCGTCATGAAAGCAACTGGCGGGGTTGAAACCTTAGTGAATTCTCTTGAAGCTGTGATTGGTAATAACAAACCTCTTGCTTCACTGCTAATGCTGGTTGTGGGCTTATTAGTCACCATGGGGATCGGTTCTTCGTTCTCCACCATTCCAATTCTAGCCACAATTTACGTACCGCTTTGTCTATCTTTTGGTTTCTCACCAATGGCAACCATTGCGATAGTAGGTACTGCAGCGGCATTAGGTGATGCGGGCTCTCCAGCATCAGATTCAACCTTAGGTCCAACATCAGGTTTGAATGCGGATGGTCAGCACGATCATATTTGGGATTCGGTTGTACCAACATTCATCCACTATAACTTGCCATTAATTGGATTTGGTTGGTTAGCATCTATGGTGCTATAAGCCTTTCCTTAGCGACAAAAAAACCGCCGAATTTGGCGGTTTTTTTATTGCCTAAAAGTGATAGACTTCAAAATCATATCACCTTAAAACAATTGGCGTTACAGAAGAATTACTCTGCTGAAGCTGCGTCGCGACGTGCTGCTGCTTCTTTAATTAGTGGCTGAAGCTCACCTTTTTGGAACATCTCAAGAATGATGTCACAACCACCGATCAACTCACCTTCAATCCATAATTGTGGGAATGTTGGCCACTGTGCGTAAATTGGAAGTTCAGCACGGATATCTGGATTTTGCAGAATATCAACGTATGCAAACTTTTCGCCACAGCCCATTAGCGCTTGAGACGCTTGAGATGAGAAACCACAGCTTGGTAGCTTAGGTGAACCTTTCATGTAAAGTAGAATTGGGTTTTCAGCGATCTGCTGCTTGATCTTGTCGATAGTTTCCATAGCTTCCTCGTACAACTTTAATAGTAATTACTTAAACCCTACCATTCTACTTGGTTATCGTCACCAATAAAAATACTTTCCCGCACCTAACCGACTGCTTTTAATTCAATCTTTAATCAGAGCATCATTTAACCTTTATAATTAAAAGGTTATTGACGATTCCTCTAACGAGGTATAGGGTATTTTTTTATAGCCAAGTCTTTTAATAAAGAAAAAACTTGCTAAAATAAAACGGTCAGATTCAAAAAATAAATTAAGTAAGCCTCGATGCTTACTGGAAGCAATAATGTCGTGGCAAACGCCACCAAACCAATATGGAGAATTGAGCAATGGCATTTGAATTACCAGCTCTACCTTTCGCAATGAACGCTCTTGAGCCACACATTTCTCAAGAAACTCTAGAGTACCACTACGGTAAGCACCACAACACTTACGTTGTTAAGCTTAACGGCCTTGTTGAAGGTACAGAGCTTGCTGAAAAGTCACTTGAAGACATCATTAAAACTTCAACTGGCGGTGTATTTAACAATGCGGCTCAAGTTTGGAACCACACGTTCTACTGGAACTGTTTAGCGCCTAACGCTGGCGGCGAACCGACAGGTGAAGTAGCAGCAGCAATCGAAAAAGCATTCGGTTCTTTCGCTGAGTTCAAAGCTAAATTCACAGATTCAGCAATCAACAACTTCGGTTCTTCTTGGACTTGGTTAGTGAAGAACGCTGACGGCTCTCTAGCTATCGTTAACACTTCTAACGCTGGTTGCCCAATCACAGAAGAAGGCGTAACACCGCTACTAACTGTTGATCTATGGGAACACGCTTACTACATCGACTACCGCAACCTACGTCCAAGCTACATGGATGGTTTCTGGTCACTAGTAAACTGGGATTTCGTTGCTAAAAACCTAGCAGCATAATTGCTCATAAAATAAGCGCAAACCCAAAATTAAAGCCGTAAATAGAAGCATCTATTTACGGTTTTTTTGTATCTGAATTCCTATCAGCTAAATTAGAAATATAACCGACATCCAAACAGATATGCACCAAGATGCAATAATAAGCTAACCATTAACTGACAATTCATATGGCTATTTAATATAAATTAACTAAGATTGACACCCTTATCCTGAAATAAGAGAGTTATACGACGTGCACTACAAAAAGTTATCCCCACTCCTATTTACCCTTATGGCTTTAACAATATCGAACTTTGCTCACGCAAAAGATGACGAGAAACAACAAGCAGTTCCTGTTACTGTCGAGCCAATCTCTACCAAAGAGTTTGTCGCTACATTAAATGAAGTAGGTAAAATCAATGCGATTGATTTTGCTGAACTCACATTCAGTACTCCCGGTAAACTTGTTGCCATAAACTTTAAAGATGGTGATGTGGTTAAAAAAGGTCAACTAATCGCAAAACTAGATAGTAGTAAAGCAAAAGCTGATTTAGATAAAGCGGCAAGTTCTTTAACTACAGCAAGAAACAAAGTAAAACGTGTTGCTGAGTTAAATAGAAAACAACCTGGCGCATTATCTAAGCAAGATTTTGAAGAGCTTCAAGATGCCGCGAACCTTGCAGCGGCCGATTACCGCCAGCAACAAGCCATTTTGAAAGATTATGCCATTACCGCTCCTTTTGATGGTGAACTGACCAACTTCACTAAATCAGCAGGAAGTATGATTGATGCAACAACACCTCTGGTAAGTATTTATAACCTCAACCCTGTTGAAGTCTCCTACACCATTAGCCAAAACGATCTTGGTAAAGCAGTAAAAGGCCAGCCCATCACTGTGACTGTTGAAGCATACAAGGATATGATATTTAACGGTATTGTTGATTACGTCGCACCAGCCGTTAATAAAAACACGGGGCGTGTGGCTATTCATGCTCGTATCGAAAACCCAGATCATATTCTAGCACCCGGTATGTTTGCTCAAGTGAGCCAAATGGTTAATGGTCGAACTAATCGAATTGTCGCGCCACAAAACGCGATTCTTGCTCATAATGAAGATCGTTACGTATGGGTCGTTGATAAAAATAATGTTGCTACTAAGCGTTACCTAACTTTAGGTAACAACCTTAATAATGGCTATGTAATTGTTGAAAAAGGCTTAAAGGTAGGTGACATTGTTGTTGTCACTGGTCATCAAAAAATTGATGATGAAACTTTAGTAAATATCATCAAGACTCAAGCATCAACAGCTGATGCACCTGCACAAGAGCAAAAAAAGAAAACAACCGATCCAGCAAAAGCAGGACAGGAAAAAACTAAATCAGTGAAGGAGCAGAGCAATGAGACTACCTGAAGTCTGTATTAAACATCCTGTTTTTGCTTCAGTGTTAAGTATTGCAATTATTCTTATTGGTTTGTTTTCTTTCCAAAAACTTGCAATTCAATATTTCCCTGATCACAACACGCCTAAAGCAACGGTTACCGCCAGTATTGATGGCGCTAGCGCAGACTTCATGTCACGAAATGTCGCAACACATTTAATTAATGCCGCAACAGGGTTAGAAAGCGTCGATATTATGACGACAGACTGTACCCAAGGTAAATGTACATTAAATGTAAAATTTAGCGATGGTATTACTGATGTTGAATATGCGAACTTAATGAATAAGTTACGTAGTAGCATTGAAGCTATCGTTGATTTTCCACCAAGTATGGTTGATAAACCGACGGTTACCGATGATTCCGGTGATAAGGGCTCAGCTAGTAACATTATTACCTTTATCAATAAAGGGAAGATGAGTTCGCAAGAGATGTACGACTTCATTGGCCAGCAAATCAAACCACAGTTTAGACATATTCAAGGTGTTGGTGGGGTATATGGACCGTATGGTGGTGCAGCAAAAGCTGTCCGTGTTTGGCTGAACCCAAACCGTATGATGGCACTCAATGTTAAGCCCGCTGATATTGTAACAACACTCAGTGCATACAGTTCATCATTCACAGTTGGTCAGATCGTTGGTGAAGCGCGTAATTTCCAAATTAACCCAGTGACTCAAGTAACCAGTGTTAAAGATGTACAAGATCTCGTTATCCGCGTCGATGATGGCAACATCATTCGCATCAAAGATGTGGCTGATGTCAAAATGGGTGAAAATAGCCTGACACCAAGCAAACTTAAAGTGAATGGTGAAACTGCAATGTCACTGCAGGTGCTACCACTGAAAAGTGAGAACCCGGTTGATGTAGCTGCTCGTGTAAAAGCTGAAATCACCAAGATGCAGCAACACTTGCCAGATGGCTTAGAAATGAAGATGGTCTATAACCAAGCCGATTTCATTCAAGAATCTATCGACCAAGGCTTCCATACCCTCTTTGAAGCTATCGTTTTAGTATCCGTAATTGTGGTACTTTTCCTTGGTTCACTGCGTATTGCATCAATCCCAATTATCACTATCCCTGTATGTATTATTGGTGTTTTTGCAGTAATGTCATTTCTTGGTTTCAGCATTAACGTGCTGACTATTTTAGCCATTATTCTTGCGATCGGCCTTGTGGTTGATGATGCTATCGTGGTGGTTGAAAATTGTTATCGCTATATAGAAGAAGGTGAAACACCGCTTAATGCCGCCATTAAGGGCAGTAATGAAATTATCTTCCCAGTAATAGCAATGACAATGACCCTTGCAGCGGTTTACCTGCCTATTGGTTTAATGTCAGGTATGACAGCTGATCTGTTCCGCCAATTTGCTTTTACTCTTGCAGCATCAGTGATCATCTCAGGTATGGTTGCATTAACACTGTCACCGATGATGTGTGCGTATTTAATTAAACCGGTAGCACAACAACCTAAATGGTTTGCTGCAATTGATAAGCAGATTCACAAACTATCACTAGGTTACACGAAACAATTATCTAAATGGTTTGATCGTAAAGCATTGATGGGGGGTATTGCACTGGCACTTATCGCACTTTCGGGTGTTGCGGTATGGTCGATGCCACAAGTATTGTTGCCAATAGAAGATACTGGCTTTATTGATGGTAGTTCAGAAGCACCGACCGGTGTCGGTCGTCGTTATCATATTAAGCATAACTCTGAGCTAAATACGGTTATGGAAGATAACAAAGATATTGCTGCGAATTTATCTTATATCGAAGCAACACCATCCAATCATATTTTACTCGAACCTTGGGGCAAACGTACTAAACCGGCAGATGAGATCGTAGCTGAGTTAACTGAAAAAGCAGCAAGTACTCTGTCTGCATACAGTATGTCATTTAGTGTGCGCTCTGCTGATGGTCTAAATGCAGCAACCAATTTGAAACTGCAGCTTAAAACCGTTAATCGAGATAATACAAAGCTTAATGACACCGCTAACCGTATCGTTAAAAAGTTAAGTGAGTATAAAGGTTTAACGCGTGTTAAAAGCTCATTACTTCGAGATCAACTGCGATATGACTTACGCATTGACCGTAACGCAATCATCTTGTCAGGCGTGGCTTATACTGACGTAACCAATGCACTATCGACCTTCCTTGGCTCATTGAAAGCGGCAAACTTACAGGCTGATGACGGCTATACCTACCCTATTCGCGTTCAAGTAAACCGTAAAGATCTGGGTAATTTTGATATTATCGATAAGCTTTATGTAGCGTCAGAATCGGGACAAAATATTCCTTTGTCTGAATTCGTTTCAATTAAAGCAGTAACATCTGAGTCCAGTTTTAAAACTTATATGGGACAAAATAGTGCTGAGATCACAGCGACATTAATGCCAGGTTATACTGCGAGTGATGTCCGTAATTACATTGATGAAAATGTACCTGAGCTACTTGATGACTCACAGAGCTATGCCTACGACGGTGTGGTTAAAGAATTAATGGACTCACAAGATGGTACACAAACGTTATTCTTAATGGCGCTCATTTTCATCTATCTGATCTTAGCTGCGCAATTTGAAAGTTTCGTTGATCCACTGATCATCCTTCTTACCGTTCCTTTGTGTATTGTAGGCGCTGTTTTGACCCTCTGGGTCTTTGGTCAAAGCCTCAATATTTACTCACAAATAGGCTTATTAACCTTAGTCGGATTGGTCACTAAACATGGGATCTTGCTGGTTGAATTTGCCAATGAGCAACGTAAGCATGGTAAAACTGCCATTGAGGCGGCAATCCATAGTGCTCGCTCACGTTTACGTCCAATTTTAATGACATCATTAACCATGATTTTAGGTGCTCTACCCCTGGCATTTGCATCAGGTCCTGGCTCATTAGGTCGCGTAAATATTGGTTTGGTCTTAGTGGGAGGATTAACCGCCGGCACATTTTTCTCACTATTTCTTGTTCCAGTTGCTTATGTCGGGATGAGTAGATTAAGAGAAAAAGACGTACTAAAAACCATCTTAAGTGGCCGTGGTTTCCGTCAACGAAAATAACACTAAATCAACGTTGCTATAAGTAAAAACGCCTGCATCACTGCAGGCGTTTTTTTATTTTCAACTAACGAATATTATGCTTTTTCAGAAAGGATAATACGCAGTGTACGACGAAGTGGCTCAGCAGCACCCCATAGTAGCTGATCACCAACAGTAAAGGCGTTCAGGTAATCATCACCCATCGCAAGTTTACGAAGACGACCAACCGGTACCGATAGTGTACCCGTTACTTTAGCAGGGCTTAACTCTTGCACTGTTACATCACGATCATTCGGGATAACTTTTACCCAATCATTATGTGATGCAATCATTTCTTCGATTTCATCTAGCGGTACATTTTTCTTCAGCTTTAATGTTAGTGCTTGGCTGTGACAGCGCATCGCACCAATACGTACACAAGTACCATCAATTGGGATTGGAGAATCCTCTAAACCAAGAATTTTGTTCGTTTCAACAGACGCTTTCCATTCTTCTTTGCTTTGACCATTTTCACGCTTCACATCGATCCAAGGGATCAAAGAACCGGCTAATGGCGCACCAAACTCTTGTGATGGGAAATCGCTTGAACGTAAGGTATCTGCCACTTTACGGTCAATATCAAGAATCGATGTTGATGGATTCGCGAGCTCGCTTGTCACTGAATCGTTAATCACACCCATTTGGCTGATCAACTCACGCATGTTCTTAGCACCCGCACCAGAAGCTGCTTGATATGTTTGTGACGTCATCCACTCAACAAGTCCTGCCTTATATAGGCCACCGACAGCCATCAGCATTAAGCTAACTGTACAGTTACCACCAACATACGTATTGGTACCATTGTGAATACCTTGCTGAATTTGATCAAAGTTAACAGGATCAAGTGTAATAATTGATTCTGGCTTCATACGTAATGTTGATGCCGCATCAATCCAGTAACCTTTCCAGCCTGCTTGACGTAACGCTGGGTACACTTTTTCAGTGTAGCCACCACCTTGACAGGTAATAATGGCATCAAGTTTTTTTAAGCTTTCTAAATCAAAGGCATCTTGCAGCATGCCTGCATCTTTACCTAAATTAGGCGCTGGAATACCAATCTGAGAGGTTGAATAGAATACAGGGTCAATTAGTTTAAAATCACCCTCTTCGACCATACGTTGCATCAGTACAGAACCGACCATACCACGCCAACCAACTAAACCTACTTTCATCATTTGCTACTACACTCCCTGTCGTAATTTAACGGCTGCTGTTTCCATCTATAGAGATTTAAAGGCTTAAAAACAAGCATAATTTTAATATCCACTTCAAAATACTATCGCAAAAAAGAGTAACAATCTTTGTTAATTTATCGATATTTGAATTTCTTATTACTGGTATTAGTTATTTTTATAAGTTCAAAAATGCAACAGCAAAGAAGAATAAAACAGCAAAAAGGCTTAAAAACTAGTACTTAATGTATGTTTTTAACTCTAAATATGAAATTAAACATTCAAGACCATATAATTCAATTAAATACATATCTTTGAAAACCCCCGACTATCCTGATAATCTCTCTAACCTAACTTTATTGGATATATTATTTATAAACTGAGTGTATTTTGGTTTTTTAAACTAATTTAAACATTATCTTTATGTTTTGAAATAAATAACCAGAATAATAAAACCAATATACAAACACAAAATAAAAACCATTATTTAACAAAACAAACACAAAAAAAGCAGCACTTTTGCTCATCTTTTAAAGCAAAAGACTCAGGTCACATATAGAAACATTATTTATCGCGGTTTTAAGGCTAGCTGCTACAGTAGCCGAAGTTTGTTACAAGCTGTGATGCATGTGATTTATTAACCAGTATAGAAATATTCATTACTGACTTTGGGCTAGCAGCTCATTTACAGGTACGATAAACAAGGTTAGAAGTATGGAAAAACAGACTGTCGTGAAACTACCCTCGTTGATGCAAGTTCTTGTTGCTCTCGGTATTTTCCTTGCACTAGCATTCTCATTTACCGCTAAGTTAAATTTACCTATTCAACTAGCACTCTACATCGGCTGGTTCATTATCATTGGGTTAGGTATAAAACTAGGCCATGATTACAAATCATTAGAAAAAGCCGCCACAAAAGGTATTGCTAATGGTCTCGGTGCCGTATTAATTCTGCTTGCGGTTGGTGCGCTTGTGGGTACTTGGATTGCAGGTGGTATTGTTCCAACCATTATTTACTACGGTCTAAAAGCCATCCACCCATCCATTTTCTTGTTAGCAACAATGATCATTTGTTCATTAACAGCGTTAGCAACCGGTACTTCTTGGGGTGCAGCAGGTACGGCAGGTATCGCTATGATGGGGATTGGCCAAGGTTTAGGTATTCCCGCTCCTATGACTGCTGGTGCTGTTCTTTCTGGCTGTTACTTCGGCGATAAAATGTCACCACTATCAGATTCTGTGATCTTGGCATCTTCTATGTCTAACGTTGAAATCATGGAACATATCAAAGGTATGCTGCCTATCTCACTGATCAGTTACGTGATCACGGCCATTCTATTTACTGTTGTGGGTTACCACTACTCAGGCAATGTAGATATGACGCAAGTTGATTCAGTGATTCAAGCAATGGATAAGCAATTTGTTATCTCACCATTGTCTTTTATTCCTGTGGCTATTGTCTTGGTGTTACTGGCTTTACGCTTACCATCATTCCCTGTTATTACACTAGGTTCTCTATTGGGTATTATTTGGGCAGTGATGATCCAAGGTATGGATCCTTTAGTTGCCTTTAATACTGCATGGGCACCATTTTCTATTAGCTCTGGTGTTGAGTTTATTGATGCGATCCTAAACCGTGGTGGTATGTCGTCAATGCTTGGCTCAGTCGCCGTGATCATCTTCGGTCTTGGTTTTGGTGGTCTATTAGATAAGGTCGGTGTACTGCAAACTATTGCCCGTCTTTTTGAAAAACGCGTAAATTCCGCAGGTAGCCTATCCGTTTCCACTATTGCTACTGCTTTTCTAGGTAACGTATTTGGTTCTGCGATGTATGTTTCGCTGATCCTTACACCTAAAATTTGTGCAAAAAATTACGACCGTCTAGGCTACCAACGTAAGAACCTTTCTCGTAACGCTGAGTTTGGTGGTACGTTGACCTCAGGTATGGTGCCGTGGAGTGATAACGGTATTTATATGGCAAGCATTTTAGGTGTTGCTACGTTCTCATACGCACCATTTATGTGGTTAAGCTTCGTTTGTATTATCGTAACCATTGTCTGTTCATTCATGGGGTGGTTTGTGGATCGCTGTCCACCAGCATCAGAAGCCCAATTAGCACAAGATGATGAAGAAGAAGCACTTGCTGTTAAACAGTTAACTTCATAATATTTATTAAGCATAAAGAATAAGCCCCATTATATTAGCCAATATAATGGGGCTTATTTGTTTCTATACCTATTACTCATTTCGTCGTTCAACCCTTCCTTCCGTTACAAAAAAATCAATAATAACCTCGAGTTCCCCTCGCTGCGTGTAGTCATTGTCTTTATTCACTAAAACCGTGCATAAACAGGTACATACTCATACCTTTTCCTTAATAGCGCATCGTGACGTAACGGATTTAGATCTTGTCATTATGGCGCCTGCTATCTACCTCATGGGTTCACAAGTTCAATACATGGGACGTATCATGGGGCCTATTGGTACTGAAGGTCGTTATATCCCAGTTATGATTGCAATTTCGGTGCTAAATGCCTTCGCTGCTATGTTTGTGATGAATATCTTAGTGTGAATATTTAACTTGCCGTGGGCCCTTTCACGGCAAGCCTTTTCATAGCATGAACTTTTCATAATAGCGCTGCATATTTGCTTTTATTCTTCACCTTTTGATCATTACACAGCCCTTATTTGGAGCTTTATATGTCTTTTTCTCTTGATGCTTACTTAGAAGAACTTCGTCCTTTAATCAATATTGACTGCGGTACGCTAACCGTTGACGGTATTAATGCTATTGCTGAGACCATGGCAAAAAAATACCAAGATCTGGGATGGCACATTAAACGTGTCGATTGTGGTATTGCAGGAACTGGCCTAGAAATTCGTAACAAACCTGAAGCCGACCATATTGATGCCATGCTGATCGGCCACATGGATACCGTATTTCCTGTTGGTACAGCAGCTGCTCGCCCAATGACAACCGATGAAACAAAAGCTTATGGCCCCGGGGTTTCTGATATGAAATCAGGGTTATTAAATATTGTTTACGCACTACGTGGTTTAGATCAGCAGATCTTAGATAAACTTTCTATCTGTGTATGCATGAACCCAGATGAAGAAATTGGCTCATTACATTCTGAAGCATGGCTTAAAAGTGTCGCCGTTAATGCAAAGCATGTTTTCGTCGCTGAAGCGGCTCGCGCTGACGGCTCTTTAGTTAAAGCCCGTAAAGGTATGGCACGCTATCGCTTAAGCTTCCATGGTAAAGCAGCACATGCAGGAAATGAACCTGAAAATGGCCGTAGTGCAATCAGTGAGATGGCACACTGGATCATTGCGATCAATGAGCTAACCAATTTCGTTTCTGGTACTACTTTTAATGTGGGTGTAGTTAAAGGGGGAGCTGGTGCCAATATTGTGGCTGATTTTGCTGAAGCGATTGTTGATGTACGTTTCTGGGACAACGATGAGTATGCAGCCGCAGATCAGAAAATTCGTGCACTGTGTGATACTCCTTTTACTCCGAACATCACAGTTATTGCTGAGCGTGAAGCGCATAAACCATCGATGGTGCCAAGCCCACAAACAGAGCGATTAATGGCACAAGTTGAAGCGATCGGTAAAGACTTGGGTATTGATATTACGTGGCAAGCCGTCGGTGGTGGATCTGATGCAAACCTAACTGCAGTGTTAGGTGTTCCAACATTAGATGGTCTAGGTCCTATTGGTGCAGGTTTCCACAGTGCTGATGAATGGCTAGATCTCACTTCGATTGAGCCGCGTATCCGTTTATTACAACGTATTTTAGAAAAGTTAGCAGCGTAAAAACAACAAAAGGCTGCATCAATGCAGCCTTTTGTTCTCTTTGGATGTAGCTAACTCCACCCGTAGAGAACAACACAACCCGTTCAAGTTTTCTTTGCTAAACCACTCCTGATTTAGCCCGTTTTTGTGAATATCTCGGCCTTTCCTGCTGATATCTGGGCACTATGTAAATTGTCTAATTTAAATTGTATAGCCCTAATTGGATGACGCCATAAGTAACGTGGAAATGTCCAACGTAACACATGGATCATTTGTAATCGTTTGGCAGATTGGTAGCAATGCCCAATACAATGCGAACAACTTGGCTTATCATCACCTAGTCGACAACCTGTTACGCGCTCCTCAACATACTCGATAAGACTTTCACATTCAGGACAAATAATTGCCCCACGGTGCAACGTTTTACAATATAGGCGAATCATCGCTTTCACTGCGTTCAGTTCACGTTGCGATCGAACTGAATGATTGTTTTGAACTATCATAGTGGCGTTATTATCCACTGGGGCCATAAAGATCCAATGATAAAGATCAATTTTTTCAAGAAATCGTAAATTTATAAGCAAATATCGAAATACGAGACAAAAAATTGATTAAAAGACATACTTTAATACATTGTTCAAAAAAAGAACTGAATGTGAAAATGACCTTCTACGCATTTTCATAAATACTTAAACTGGAGTTATACTCCAATCTTTATGTCTGTTGACGGAAAAGTACATCGCTTAAAGTAATACCTCTTAATCATTTATCACCTTTGTTGCTAATCAATATTGTTGAGGATTCTATGATTCCATTTTCTCTCGATTTAAAAACAATCAAAGCTGTTATTTTTGATTTAGATAACACCTTGGTTACTTCAAACATAAACTTTTCTCAGTTACGCAAACAACTAGGCTGTCCTCAAGATATCGATTTATTAAGTTATATTGAAACGCTTAACGCTGATCAAAAGATGCATGCCAATAATATTGTTTTTGAACATGAGCTTTCTGATGCAGAAAGCTCTTTTCCCATGATTGGCTGCCATGAACTACTGATATATTTACAAACAAATAAGATTAAAACAGCAATCATTACCAGAAACTGCTTGGCTGCAACCCACAGAAAACTCATTCAGAATCAAATCAGTGTTGAACGTGTAATTACCCGCGAATGTTTTCCACCGAAACCCAATCCAGCCTCTTTAGAATCATTAGCAAAGGATTGGGGACTGATGAGTAATGAAATACTTTACGTTGGTGATTATTTTTATGACTTGCAAGCAGCTTATAACGCTAGGATGCCGTCTTGCTTGGTCCATCATGGTAAGGCGTTAGCGTTTAGTGATGCAGCGTCATTAGCTTTAAATGAGCTAAGCGATTTACTTGTTCAATTTCAATCAGTAAAGAAGAACTAACAAGACCATCATAAAGATAGTCTTGTTAAATCAGTTATCATCATCAGCGACTTAGTGGGTGACAAATGTTGCCATTTGATGATTAAGTTCAGTAACTTGTTCTTTTACCTTAGAAGACGTTTCTGCTGCACTTTGACTATGATTGGATACCTGATTTACAGAATCAGTAATATCTGCCATGAGTACGGTAATTGAATTTGTTGCATGTGATTGCTGCTCTGCGGCTGCGGCAAGCTCTTCCATTTGACCATTTAATTGGCTAATTTTTGTTGTCGTAGAGAGTAAACGTGACACTGCTTTTTCAATATGTTCCGCGCCTTGATCGGCAAGAGATTGGCTACTATCAATTTCTTCAACCACAGCGTGTGTAGAGTGTCGAATCGCATTAATGATATCGTTAATCTCTGTCGTCGATTGGGTTGTTCTGGTTGCTAACATTCGAACTTCGTCTGCTACCACAGCAAAACCTCTGCCTTGATCTCCAGCTCTTGCAGCTTCAATAGCGGCATTAAGTGCGAGTAAATTCGTCTGCTCAGCTAAGCCTTCAATCACTTCCGTCACCCGGCCAATCGCTTCACTTTCTTTACTTAATCGCGTTACCTGAGTGCTCGCCGTAGCAATATTGTTGTGCAAGGTTTCCATTGTAATTTTATTTTGCTCAAGTGCATCACGCCCTAACTCAATTTCTCCTTTGGAATCTGACAACTTTTGTACCGATAACGTAACCTGTTCTAACGTATTGTCTGTGGCAGAAGCGATTTCTTCTAGTTGGTTTCCCATCTGCTCAATGCTCGCTTGTTGGTGCACCACATTCGATGATGTGACATGTGCAGAAGTCAGCAACTCTTCCATGCTTACATCAACTTGTTGAGCTTTATCAGTAACACCAGAAACAATTTCTGACAGTGAAGCATTCATTCTATTTATTGACTCAGTTAAAACGGCCAACTCATCATTCCCAACGACTTTAAGAGGAGGTTGAGATACATCACCAAAAGCAATCGTCTTTGCTCTCTCAGACAGTAATGAAATACGGCGACCAATGGTATTTCCCATATACTTTGAGATAGCAATTGCCGAACTAACAATTAATACAATGGCAATACACATAGTCGTTAGTACATTTTGAATTGATTGATTAATTCCTTGCCCGCTTTGATCTGCACGTTGTTGCTGTGCTTGCACTACCGTTTCTAAACTCTGCTCAAGGGCTACGGCTGAAGGTAACAGCTCATTTGCCATGAGTTGATTTGATTTATTCCATTCTGGTGAAAGGCGAAGGGCTATTACATTCTCCGCTAAAGGAAAGTAAAGTTGCTGCATCTCTTTAAAAAGCGCCCATAAGGATGCATGCTCTTCCGTTAATCGATCTAACTTTTTATCAATTTCAGCCACTGATTTTTTATGTGACTCAATGAGATCTCGATACTTATCTAAGTACTCTTGTTGTCCGTATAACAAAAAATCGCGAAGTGAAGCCAATGCATTTGCTAGTGATACATAACTGTCAGCATAAACCTTAAAGAGTCTTTTTCTCTCACCGCCAAACGGGTTACTGGACTCTTCATTAATCAAACTTTGGATCTGATCTAATGCGACCTCAGCAATAGGTGCCGCTTCATTAATGAAAAGGTTATGGGCGGGTAAATTTTCACGGCTATGGCTTAAAACAAGCAATTGATTCAATGATTTTTTAACAGATTGCCATTGTTCTTGAATGGTGTTGAACTTTTGTGCTGAAATCAACGTTTGAAGCGTTGGCAAAGACTCATCAATAGAAGCAATCGTCTTGTGAACATCCTTATTCAATTGTTGGCTATGCTGATCATCACCTCCCAATAACATATAAGCACGGATAGAAGATAGCGATGCTTGTACCGATTGCTGTATACCTCGGCTCGTATCGACGGTCGGTATATCAGAAGTCAGCAAAGAAGATGCATATTGTTCAACCGTCGATATATTGCGATAGGTAAATACCGAAGAAACAATAAAAAGCAATGCCAATAAGGCAAAGCTCAGTTGTAACTTCCTTGATATCGTAAGTTTCATCCATAAACTCCTGATAAAAATATTAATAAAATATAGCTAAATTTTACAAATTGTTAAATGAAACAATAAAAATAATTAACATTTATCCGAATTTAGAGATCTACTGCAAATTGCTTTTTTATAGAACGAGTTATATAAAAACAAAACGCCATAATTTTGACGCTTCAATACCATGCTGAGGCTAAAGAAAATAATCAAACGTGAGAAGAGATTAAGACGTGTTTTTGAGTATTACGATAAGTAAATAGAGAACAGAGTAACATGTTCAACATCGGCCATACTTTCAACGAAAAAGAGAATGGTATGGCCGATATCGCTTATAAAGATTAATTATCCGAGTTTAAACGACGTAATAGCTGATCTTTTAAATTCGGCGGTGTGCCTTTAATGGTTAACGTATCTGTTTCTGGATCATAGAAAATACGCTCACCCAACAACATACTGTCGAAATTAAGCGTCATACCACCGCCAGAGCCAACAAATTTCGTAAGTTTACGCATTGCTGTGCGATCGGCAGGAAAGCTTTCTTCTAACTCATAACCTTGCTTTGACGTGAATTCATAAAAGTTTGTACCGTCGTCTGAGGTCGGTAATTCACCTGCAAGTTCTTTTACCGCGACTTCATCACCCGCTTGCAGTTGGCTATTACAGTAATCATAAACCTGCTTACGGTATTGCTGTTTTTCTTCTTTATCTAAACGTGAATCAGCACAGAAATCTTCCACAGCTTGCATCAGCACTTGGTTTTGCTCTTTCACATCTAAACCAACATCTGCTTGCATAAAGTCTAAGAAAAAGTCTGCAATTTTTCGCCCCACACGCCCTTTCGCGAACGTTAAGTAACGCTTAGATTCAGGGTCGGTTTCCCATGAAGACAGATCAATACGCGCAACAATATCCATTTTGGCAATATCAAGGTAGTCAGTCGCACTAATACTTAATTGCTCAGTTACTTTCATACTGTGACAGGTCGGTAACATACCAATAAACAGGTAATCTGTTGCTAATGACTGGTATTCCGCCATCACAACCGTACCTGCTTCAGCAAAAGGATATTTAGCCAATTCTGTTTGTAAACGCTTAACCGCCATATCTGAAAACGTTAAGAAATCTAATTCGCCTTGACGGAATTGCTTCAGCCAATGAGAAAACTCACTGTCTTGAGCAAAAAGTGCAAAACCTTTCGCCCCCTTACTGCTGTAAATTCGATGGAGTTCAGCCACGAGATCTTCAGTCGATGCGTCGTTCTCAAGAGTCTGATTTCTTAGATGTATTTCTAGTTCATCTTGGTCGTTTTTTGTCAATTGATGAAGAATGACATTAGAAAGTGTTAGGCTCATAATGAAAAGGTTTTCAAGAAAAGTGAACTCTAGGTTATCATAAGTCGCTTATGTAAACATTAAACAAGATTTCTTATGCCAATTACTTCAAAATACAGCACTAAACAAGTTGAACAAATCATTGATGACATGTTCGATGTACTTGAAAAACATAAAACATCACCAGAATTAGCACTGATGGTTGTTGGTGATATTGCAACCAATATTATTAACGCGAATGTGCCGGCTGCTCAACGCGCAGTGATTGCAGAAAAATTTGCTAAAGCTCTGCAGACCTCAATTAAAAAAGACTAAGTTTAATAGTCATATTAAACTTGCATTGAAGACTGAGAAGAATTGACATTTATGGTCGCCAGCGGAAATACCTACAAAGAGAAAGTCTCACAGCTGATTAGCTGGGGACATTGGTTCAGTTTCTTTAATATCATCGCAGCCATGCTATTGGGCACGCGATATATTACACATTCAGACTGGCCAGCAACGCTGATCGGGCAACTTTACCTTTTATTAAGTTGGGTTGGTCATTTCGGTTTTCTTGTTTTTGGCATTTATATTCTCATTATATTTCCAGCTAGCTTTTTGATCCCCTCGCAACGTTTAATGCGTTTATTTGGGGTATTAATCAGCACCGTTGGTTTAACCGCCCTATTGCTTGATACCTATGCTTATCAAACCGTAGATTTACATTTAAGCCCTTTAGTATGGGATTTATTGTTAAGTGGCGATAAGACAGAATTAAATGCCAGCTGGCAATATCTATTTGTCGTTGTTCCAGTCATATTCCTCTTTGAGCTAATGTGCTCAGAGTGGGTATGGCGCAAACTTAGAAAGCTAACCCGTAAACATGTTGGCGGCCCTATCGCACTTGTTTTTGGGGTTTGCTTTCTAGGTAGCCATCTCATTTACATCTGGGCGGATGCAAACTTATACCGTCCCGTTACGATGCAACGTTCTAATTTCCCATTTTCTTATCCGATGACGGCAAAAACCTTCATGGAAAAGCATGGTTTATTAGATCGACAAGAATATGCTAAACGTCGTGCAGAGCAAGGCGTGCAAAACAGTGAATTTGTTCGCTATCCGATCAGTAAGTTAAGTTTTAATGATCAAGGCACAGACCAAAATCTGCTGATCATTATGGTTGATAGTCTACGCAGTGATATGTTGACATCAACGGTTATGCCTAACTTAACGGCATTTGCTCAAAACAATCTGAATTTCACCAATAACTACAGTTCAAGTAATAGCAATTCGACTGGCGTATTTGGCCTGCTATATGGCTTACCAAGTGGCTATATCAATAGTATTCGCGCTGAGAAAAAATCACCGGTATTACTCAATACTCTTCAAGAACGCGGTTATCATTTTGGTTTATTCAGTGGCGAGAATTTTGATTTACCGATTTATCGTGAAGCTATTTTTGCCAATACTAAACTGGCAGTAACAGATTCACGACACTCTCATGACATTGAAAGTGATTCTCATGCAATAAAAGATTGGGATCATTGGTTAAATAAACAAAAACAAAATCAACCATGGTTTAGCTTCCTTGAATTGACCTCTGTTCAACAGTTTAAAGAAGGTGAACATTATAAACCTCGCTTCACTCCGTCATTAGGCAGCAATGCCATTAATGAAAAAGGGGTCGATTCCACATTGCTGCTCAAAAATAGTTACCGTAATGCGGCGTATCATATTGATGAAATGCTTGGACGTGTGTTTGCTCAGTTAGAAGCAAAAGGTGATATGGCAAATACCATCGTGGTGATTGCCTCTAACCACGGCACTGAATTTAATGAGACAGGTAACAACACTTGGGGCTCTGGCAGTAACTACAGCCAATACCAAATAAAAGTACCGCTGATCATTCACTGGCCAGATCATTCTGCGCAAGAAGTGACACGCTTAACCAGTAATTTAGATCTGGTACCGACACTGATGGAATCATTACTTAATGTCGCTTCAGCGAGCTCAAATTACAGTTCAGGTGTGAGTTTATTTGATAACAATAATACTCGTCGTTGGTTATTAGCTGGAGATGATTCTGATATTGTCGTTGTTCAAAATAAACAAACAACCGTGGTTGATAAATATGGTAATTACAATGTCTACGATAAAAATTACCAATTAGAAGACGAAGGCAAACCAAAGCTTTCAACACTAATGCAGGTCATGAATGAATTAAAACGTTTCTATGAACCGAACCGTAATCAAGATAATGACAAGTAATTATTTATCGTAAACTAAAAATAAGAAGCAGCGTTAATTAATCGCTGCTTTTTATTTATCAGTGGTAATCATCCCTTGCATCACTATAACAATGGTTAAATCCATCTTGCCAACCATTAAAATACTTACCTTGCTTTGCCATTCGTTCAGGATCACGTCTAAACCCCTCTCTATGCATCATTTCATCAAGCTTTCTGCTGTGACACCCATCTTGATAACCATCAAGATAAGGGCGTGTAAAACCTAACTCAGAAAGCTGTTGATGACGACTTGTCGTGCATCCCGTTAATATAAAATATAAACAAACATAAAAGAAAAGTGGGTAAGACTTCATTATTAACACTCACCTAATATTGTTTACACTTCACAATTATTCACTATAAATATAATTGCATTTCACATAAGTATAGTGGTGAAAATCACTTTTTCATGTCTAAATAAAAAGACAGTTTAAGCCTCGATCTGATCGCATTTTTAACGCTTAATTTCAATAACAGTACAATTTTGTGGGTTATATCGCGCCTATTTATCAATGAATCGTTAAAATATAAACTGTTATAAATATTAAAAATGAATTAGGCTCAATTGGAATATATCCTTTAATGAAGAAGCACGTTGATCTTTTTTATCAAAACATTACAAAGCAATGGGGGAATGCGCATAGCTTACGTACCATATGTGAACTAACTTGCCGTAATCTTATGGAGTTTTTTAACGTCCATCATTGCCAGCTTGTTGTGGCTTATAAAGGACATTGGCAGTCTCTCGTGCAGCAGAATGAAGCCGGTATCCAGTATAGTTTTCCACCTGTTGTCATTTCAGAAGAAACACATGCCGATATTTACCAATCACTTTTAGGGCAAAACAGCACACAACCTTTCACTACTTCTAATTCTGGTTTTCATCGAGTGTGGCTGCCACTACAACGTCGTGAACAACGTATCGGCTGGCTAATTATAGATTTTCCTCATACCGTGAAAGTAGATATTGGGGCATTTAGTCAATTGTGTACACTCCTTGCCACTGAAATTGATGCCAACCTTTTATCGCCAACAATTAAAACAGAAAATAGCTCTCGCCGACATGTAGATCAAGAATTAAGAAACAGCCAATACGAACAAGATCTACTACTTGAGCAACTCCAAGCTATGCATAGTATTTCTTTCATGCTATGGCGAACAAAATCAATCAAAGAAATGCTCTTTATTGCCGTTGATGAAGGAAAAAAACAACTCGAAATCGATCGTATGGCAGTCTTTCTATTTGATAAAGAATACCGCATGCATGGTACCTATGGTACTGATATTGCTGGCAATACTATTGATGAATATTATTTTGAGTCAGTGATCCCAGAACAATGGTACGCCGCACGAACACTTGAAGAAAAAGAATACCTCGCGGTTCAAGAAAACACCCCGCTTTATCACGATTTAAAGCAGGTTGGCTTTGGCTGGAGTGCCTATATTGCCTTATGGGATGAAGATACCCCAATAGGTTGGATTGCTTGCGATAATCTGTTAACAGGTCGCCCTTTCCGTACTTATCACCACCAGTTATTAAAACAATACGGATTTATCATTTCGCAGCATCTCGTTCGTCATCAGGCTGAAGATCGTCTCAAACGGCTCAATAGAGATCTCGAAAAGCGCGTACTTACCCGTACTGAAGAGCTTAATAACGTTAATAAGATGCTGGAAAAAATTTCTCGTCTTGATCCATTAACCAATATCGCTAATCGTCGCGTATTTGATAAGTCGATTGCAGATGAATGGCGTCGAGCTGAAAGACATCAGTTGCCTATTTCTTTATTAATCATGGATATTGACCACTTCAAGCAATATAACGATCATTTAGGCCATGACGCGGGTGACCTCTGCTTAAAGAAAATAGCTCACGGGCTAGCTGATATTGAAAGACGTGCAGGGGCGTTATTTGCTCGTTTCGGTGGTGAAGAGTTTGTTTTATTACTTCCAGGTCAAGACAGTAAAGCCGCTGTTTTTTCTGCGAAAAAGATCTTAACCACAATGAATGAAATGGCATTGCCTTTCCCGCAGAACGAAGAGTCAGAAACGAAAAAAAATCCGATAGTCACCCTCAGTATTGGTGTGAGCTCTATGGTACCGACTCAAGGCAGTAGTTATAAAATGCTATTTAATACTGCTGATAAGGCCTTGTACCGCGCAAAAGATGAAGGGCGAAACTGTTACAGACTCTTACTCTAGTTTCAATACAAAGTGGCGACTTAATAACGTAACCACTTTGTGTACTCTGTATCTTCTATTTTTCTTTTGGTTTTCGTTTTCGCGTTGTTTTACCTGCAGTATTAGATGAAGATTTTGCACTTGTCGTTTTCTTTGAGTATCGACGCTTCGCTCCCCCCTTACTCCATTCGGGTGACTTTAGATCGCGTAAGCTTTGTGGAATATCGGAGACTTTTACTTTTTCCATCAGGGCTGTTATCTGTACCTCTAGTGCGCCCATAAATGGTTGATAAGCATATTTTTTATCTGCCATATCCTGTAGTTGATGTTCCCAATGCGCTGTCATATCAGGATAGGTTGCTTCATTCGGCAAGGCATAAATCAAGCCTCTCCCAGCCTCGGTTGCATGAATGGTTTTACCTTGTCGATGTAATAGCTGACGCTTAAATAAAATTTCTAAAATCCCAGCACGTGTCGCTTCAGTACCTAAACCATCGGTATCACGTAAAATTTTCTTTAACGATGGATCAGAAACAAAGCGAGCAATCCCCGTCATTGCTTGCAATAAGGTCGCTTCCGTAAACGCTTTGGGTGGCTCAGTCATTTTGTCTTTTATTACACCATCTCGACAAGTTAATACCGTACCTTTTGTCAACGGCGGCACTTTATCAGCCAGATCGTTATCATCACCTTTATCATCTCGCCCTAATAATACCCGCCAGCCCGCATCCATTAGTTGACGTCCTTTTGCTACAAAATGCCCGTTAGCGATAGTAAAGACTAACTTCGCTTCCGCATAAATCGCTGCTGGGTAAAATTGCATCAAATATTGTCTTGCTACTAGCTGATAGATCTTCGCTTCACTTGAGCTTAAGCTTTGTGGGTTCACCGCTTTTGGCGTAGGGATAATCGCATGGTGAGCATCCACTTTTTTATCATTCCATGCTTTGGACTTTAATGCTGTATTTGCGCCAGAAACCGCATTCGATAGGCTATTGTCTGTATTGGCAATAGCACCGCAAACCTCACCAGCTTGCTTGAAATGATCGTTAGGTAAATAGCGACTATCAGAACGTGGGTAAGTGATCACTTTATGCTTTTCATATAACGACTGACAGATACTTAAAACATCTGCCGCACTCATACCATAGCGTTTAGCAGCATCAATTTGTAATGCTGATAAAGAGTAAGGTAAAGGCGCCGCTTGCTTGGTTTCTTTACGCTCAGATTCTGTGACTTCCGCGGCTTGTCCTTTTATACGACTCACCACATTTTCACAAAGCTGCCGACTGAGTATTCTTCCCTCTTCATCTTGATAAGGCTCGCAAGCTTTACTTGGTAGCCATCGCGCCTGAATCTCTTGCTCTGCATAAGGAATAAGTGCAAACACATCATAAAAAGGCTTAGGAATAAAATTAGCGATCTCATCATCACGACGCACCACTAAACCTAAAATCGGTGTTTGTACTCGCCCAACAGACAATACCCCCCGATACCCCCCTTTTTGCCCAAGTAAAGTATAAGCTCGAGTCATGTTCATACCATAAAGCCAATCAGCCCTAGAGCGAGCTAAGGCTGATACCGACAATGGTACAAAATCATGATTACTGCGCATAGAAGATAACGCTTTTTTAACTGCGGCTGGGTTAAGATCAGAAATAAGTAACCGTAATGCGGTCTTTTTCTTTGTTGCTGGTAATTTAGCGTAATCTATCACCTCATCCACCAGCAATTGCCCTTCACGATCAGGATCGCCAGCATGGACAATTTCTGAAGCCGATTTAGCTAACTTTTTAATTACCGCTAATTGCTGTTTCGCCGCTTTACGTGGAATAAGCTGCCATTTTTCAGGAATGATGGGTAAATCATTTAAATTCCACTTTTTATAGCGCTCGTTATAAGCATCAGGCTCGACTTGTTCAAGTAGATGTCCAATACACCACGTAACAATATCGCCATTACCGACTTCGATATAACCATTATTATTTTTATGAGGTCGAGGAAGCACTGCGGCAATCGCCCGACCTAAACTTGGTTTTTCTGCAATATATAAACGGCTCATCAAAATCTTTATATGACAGTGAATAATGCTGAAACTGTACCTAAAACAGCGCAGTGCAGCAAGAAATACTGGATATAAAACCAGTTGGCAACGCCTAATTTTGTTTCTTAGATGTGATAAAATGCGTCTTAATCAATACTGAACAGTCGATTCATAAGAGAGATAAATGCTTAATTTAAAAACATTGACCCCCGTATTCGCTGTTGTATTGCTACTTGGCTTGCTCTGGGTTGGAAGAGACTCATTGCATGATTTTATTGAACATAATGATTTCAGCCATCCCGATAAACCAAACTTTGGTGCCTTCCTCAACATTGACGAAAAAAAGAAAGCCTTCTTTGACTATCTATATCCGTTTGTTGAAGAAACTAATCACCAGATCTTAGAAGATCGTCAACAACTAGAACTCCTGAGTAAAGATCCAGCCAAGATAGATTTAGATAACGACTTAATTACAACACTTAGTCAGCAATATGATCTGCCATTACCAAAAAAAACAATTACCCAGCAATGGCTAACAGAATTATTAAAGCGCGTTAATGTTATACCTACACAATTAGTCCTCGCACAGGCCGCATTAGAATCATCATGGGGAACATCACGCTTTGCTGAAAAAGGAAATAGTTATTTTGGCGAATGGTGCTTTACCGAAGGGTGCGGTATTCCGCCATTAGATATTGATCTTGAACATTATCATGAAGTGAAAAGTTTTCCTTCTATCCATGCAGCAGTAGAATCTTATTTTAATAACATCAATACTAATGATGCTTATAGTGAACTGCGTAATATTCGTGCAAAACTGCAACAGGATAATAAACCGATCACCGCACAAGCATTAGTTCATGGCTTACTCGAATATTCGCAAATTGGGCATCAATACATCCAACGCTTATTAGACCTAATAAACTCAAATAAAGATCTTATTCCAACCACGTCTTCTTCATAGATATTAAAAAAGCTGATCGTTAATGATGGCATTAACTGATCAGCTTCTATTTCATGTTCTCAATCACATTATGATTGCGCTTCAAACCACGCTTTTACTGTTTGATAATCACCACGAAAAACAATACGTTCTGCCTTTTTACTTAACTGATAGGTGTACATTGGATCATAATATTGTTCAAGTAAAGGCACTAACCAGCCATCATGATCTGACACAGATCCCGTTGATTGCATCACGTTAATCGCATGTTTCTGCGCATCGAGTATTTCTTGATAACGCTCTAGACCTAAACGCTTACGAATATTAAACATGCCTTTTTCAAGGTATTCTTCAAACAAGCTCCAGCCTTGCTCTTCACCGTAATGGGCTACATAATCACGTTGCATCGTGATCACATAGTCATCCAATAAACGGCCTAAACGCACATCTATTGGATCTTCAATAACGGCGATGGATGCTTGTTTCATCGCAGCTTGAAGCGATAATGGCACCATCACGCAGCCAATACTCTTACTTTCATCTTCATAGATAAACTGTGTCACACCACGATCGTGTTTTTTTAGCATTTGTACCGCTAAATCGTTTTCAAAAGCGATTTGCGTACGCTGTGGGGTAACAAACCGACCAAATGATGAACCACGGTGATGGGCTGCACCTTCAAGATCAATACCATTCGTAAGCTCATTGACCATAATGGTTTTACCATTCCCCGTATTACCCGCCACAATCACAGTAGGCTTTTGTGCGATATCATCAATGGTATCGATTAAAAAACGGCGAAGCGCTTTATAACCACCAGTAATAAAAGGAAAATCAATCCCCGCTTCTTTAAGCCACTGTTGGGTGATTTGTGAACGTAATCCACCACGAAAACAATATAAATACCCGCTAGGATTCGCTTCACAAAACGCTTTCCACTGGGCAACACGTGCTGCTTTTACTTCGCCATGGACTAATTCATGACCCAGTTTAATCGCTGCTTGTTGGCCTTGATTTTTATAACATGTACCTACTGCTGCACGTTCATCATCCGTCATCAAAGGACGACTAACAGAAGTAGGAAATGCGCCTTGAGTAAACTCAACCGGCGCACGCATATCCATTAACGGTGTATCATTAACAAACAGACTGCGAAAATCTTCGCAATTGGGACGTTGCATTAGCAAACCTCGATTAAGGTATCGCCATCCATCGGCTCTAACTCACCAATCGCTTCCAGCAAAATGTCGTACTTTTTCGCAATTTCAATTAATTCAGCTTCACAATCAGGTGTTGCTGCTAATAATAAGCCACCTGATGTTTGTGGATCGCATAATACTGCTTTTTGCTGATCGGTCATTTCACCAAGTTTATCGCCATAACTCATAAAGTTACGCTCAGTACCACCAGGTACACAACCTTGCTCAATGTACTCATACACACCAGGCAATGTGGGCACTTTATCAAACCACAGCTTTGCTTTTAAATTGCTCCCTTCACAGATCTCTGTTAAGTGACCCATTAAGCCAAAACCTGTGACATCCGTTAGGGCTTTAACACCCGCAACGTCAGCAAAATCTGCGCCCGGTTTATTTAATTTGCACATCCAATCGCGTGCTAATCCTTGGTGCTCATCAGCCAACTTAGATTTCTTTTCTGCTGTTGTTAATACACCAATACCCAATGGCTTAGTGATATACAGCTTACAGCCTGCTTCAGCACTGTCATTACGCTTCACACGAGCAGTATCAACAATACCTGTAACAGCAAGACCAAAAATTGGCTCAGGGGCATCAATAGAGTGGCCGCCAGCAAGTGAGATCCCTGCTTCACGACATACAGAGCGACCGCCTTCAATGACTTGTTGCGCAATTTCAGGGGCTAAGATATTGACAGGCCAACCTAAAATAGCAATCGCCATAATAGGTTTACCACCCATCGCGTACACATCACTGATCGCATTCGTTGCGGCAATACGACCGAAATCAAATGGGTCGTCAACGATTGGCATGAAGAAGTCGGTAGTACTTATCACTGCTGTACCATTACCTAAATCATAAACGGCAGCATCATCTTTACTTTCATTACCCACCAAAAGGTTAGGATCTGAGAATGGGGCTAACTGGGTGCGTAAAATGGTGTCGAGAACTTGGGGAGAAATTTTACAACCACATCCGGCACCGTGACTGTATTGAGTTAGGCGAACATTTTCCATGACACGCTCCAAAAAAGGGAAAGAGTCAGGGATTCTACTCCTGCCCCTAACACCTGTCATCTTTAGAGCGAATATCATGCTATTTTTCCATTGATATAAATCAAAAATAGCGTTAAAAATAATCAATCTGAGCTAAAAAAGGTGACCCCCCTCACGGTATTGTTCACCGAATAGGTATCACCTCTTTAAAATATAGTTTTGAAATGCTTTAGCGTTAAAGATATTCAACGAACTGGTTTAAGTCACGCTCATGCAGTTTAGCTTCACGACAATTCGCCGAACCTAAATATAAAAAGCCCACGATCATATCTTCACCTTGTACGCCTAATGCTTCACGTACAACGGGATGATAAGCCCAAGAACCCGTGCGCCAAAATCCAGAAAAACCTTGTGCTACCGCCGCCATCTGCATCGCTTGTACCGCACAACCTGCTGATAAATGTTGCTCAATCACAGGGACTTTATGCCCTTCTGTTACCTTACTGACAACCGTAATGACCATTGGCGCACGAAATGGAGCCTTAGATGCTTTTTCAATTACAAATTCTTCGAGATCATCAGCTTTAGCCGCTGCAACTAAAATATCAGCAAGACGTTGTAATCCATCACCTTGAGAAACAATAAAACGCCATGGCATTAAACCACCGTGATCGGGGGCACGCAGACCCGCACGAAAGATATTATCCAATGCTTCCCCTTCAGGTGCAGGTTCAACAAGTTTAGGAATAGAGCGACGATTGAGTAACAGTGATAACGCGTCCATGACAACCTCAAATGAAAATAGTTATTTTTTAAATGTATCATGGACACTACAAGAGATTAAGGTTCTAACCCTTTATTTTTAGTATATTCATAACCTGTCTAAATATAGAGGGCTATCGCAGCAATATCAGATAAAGTGCTTAACCAATAGCTCTTTTGCTGGCTCAGATTTCACTTCCAATTGCGCTAACTCATGCTCTAATTTTGGTGTTAACCAAGCTGAATTAACTCCCCAGTAAAAGAAAAATAAACTGACTACAGCAACAACTGCCATATCATAACCAAATGGAATAATATTGATCCCACCAAATTGATCACTGCCAATAAACGAAAGAATAACCATAGTGACAAAGTAACCGAGTAACCAAGCACTCGACTTCACGTGTTGTTTAATATCTTTCCAACCGCGTTTATTTTGAAAGTAAGCATAAATCACAAACCCTAGCAGTAGGATAAAGATCACTTTGCCCGTCAACGGCCAACGAGACCAATAAAGCACTTCAGATGAGATAGCAAAACCTAATGGTGCAATGATTTGTAAAGCTTTTAAACGAACAGGACGTTCAGCATCTGGAGCAAGCTTTCTCAGTGACATCGCCGCCATCGGACCTACAATGTAGGTGACAACCGTTGCCGCAGAAATAATCCCAGCTAATTGTCCCCAGCCTCGGAATAGGTATAAGAAAATAAAGCCAACAAATAAATTCACCCACAATGCTGCACGGGGAATATGATATTTCGGGTGTAATTTTGACCACGATTTTGGTAGGTGGCCATACTCACTCATCGCAAATAGCATCCGCGTTGTTGTCCCCATATAGGTAATACCAGTTCCAGACGGAGAAACAAAAGCATCAACATAAAGCAACATCACAACAAGGTTAAGGTTTAGTGCTATCGCTAATTGAGCAAATGGTGATGAGAAATCCAAACTCCAACCTTTTACAGCAAGCTCCGATGGTTCAACACCACCAATGAAAGCGGCTTGTAATCCTAAATACAAAAATACAGCGATGATAAGCGTCAGAATGATTGCTCTTGGTAAATCTTTACCAGGATTTTTAGATTCTCCAGCAAAGTGCATCGGGCTTTGGAAGCCATTATAAGCAAAGACGATACCTGCTGTTGCTACGGCCGTTAATGATCCAGCCCATCCATAGGGCGCAAAGGAATGATTAACAGCAGTAAAGTTTTGCGGATGAAAGCCTGCCGCGACAATCGAAGCGACACTGAAAATTGGGATCGCTATTTTAAAGATCGTAATACTGGTCTGAGATTTACTAAACAAACTGACACTCCAGTAATTAAGCAGAAAGTAAATCAGCATGAGTCCCGCCGCAATAAGTAACCCAACGAACGACAAACTTTGTGTTTGAGCATTAAATATTGTTGATGTAATAGGTTTAGCCCATTCCCACTGCCAAGAGTGCATGTACTGTACCGAAGCTTCAGCTTCAATAGGAATAACGGTCACAATTGAAAGCCAAGTAGCCCAAGCCGCCATGTAGCCGACAATGGAGCCATGAGTCAGCTCTAAAAATCGAACAGGACCGCCAGATTTAGGGAATAAGGTTGCGACCTCGGTATAAGTCAACGCAACAACCAACACAGCTATACCGCCTATCACCCATGAAACGAGTGAAGCAGGTCCTGCAATTTTTGCCGCGTGATAGGCACCAAAAAGCCAACCCGAACCAATTATCGAGCCAATACCTGTCATGGTTAATGATACTAAGCCCATCTTCCTTTTAGGCTTTAGCTCTAAATTATTATTCATTTATAGTTATCCTTCCTGTTATTAATACCGACTTTACAAACTGCTCTTATTAGAACTTAAAGCAGCCAGTGCTATACAACGTGAAAATTCTCAAATTTAACATTAATAAAAAAGTGGTTTTATAGTGGTCATATTAATAATGCTGTAGCAGAGGTAACTAAGCAGAAGTTTTTACTTATATATTTTATCGATTCCTATATTTTTTAGCATTGCATAAAGTCGTAGGTCAATAACGACAATCTTTTACTAACACGACATTACTAACTAAAAATTTCTATTTTATTCTCTGAGCATTGAATCTACTGGCGAGGAAAATAAATTTCACATTTATTTTTTCACTTTATTTTACACCCTATTTCAATGTTTATTAGGCTACATATTATTAATATTATAAAAATGAGAAAAAGTTCCCCCCCCAAATTCTCATCAAGAAACATTAAAAAATATCCATATTAAAAACATAAAGATAGAAGCAAAATCTCATCATTCACGTTAAAAAAATTAATTGCACAACGCTTTATTAAGATCTACACCACATATTTACGTAAATATACTGATGTGTTTCATTTTTAAAAGTGGAATATTCCTAAATATTTTTTATATCAATTAACGATAGGTATATTTATCACCCTTACTTTTATTCAATATAAAAACAAATCATTCATTCAATATATATCTTTAATTTTAAAACAAACAATGTTTTATATTAAGTAAAATAGACGCCCCCTAAAATCTTTATATCTTACTTAATCAAACATAAATCAATGAATATATTAATTTTAATGTTTTTATAAAAAATTCATTAATTAAAACCGATTTTTTTTATTTCAAATATGAAAAGGTTTTGCATTTTTTTGTTAAGTGGTTGTTCAGAAAGTAACTGCTAGGTTCAATTGGTTGCATTTATTTGTCTATTTTTAACAATGCTCAAATAAGAAATAGTGACTAAGTATGCAACGTATAAAAATAACGATAGGGCTAGTTTAACGACCAATTAAATTAAGCTCTTTTGAAAGTAATGTTGAAATACGAATGAGATGTAAGCTCACGCTGTTAGCACCTTGGTTTATCAAGTGTGTTTGATGGCTAATGCATCAAATTCGACAAGGAGTGCAAATGAGTGATTTCAACCCAGGAATCATGATCGGTGTCTTCAGCCTTCTCGTCTTTGCGGTGATCGCTTCCATTTTATTTATTAGTAAGTCTATAGGTGGATTTGGTCGTCGTTTTGATAAAGAACAGCCTTTCGAATGTGGTCTTTTACCCTCTGGAACAACAAAGCATAACTTCTCTATTAGTTATTACCTCATCGCTGTTGCGTTTCTCATTTTTGAATTAGAAGCCGCAATCCTTTTTGCATGGGGAGTCGACTATTGGCAACTCGGTATACCGGGTGTCATTGCTGGCGTCACCTTTTTGGTGATTTTACTTTTAGGGTTCATTTACATGATACGTAAAGGTGTCTTTCAAATCGGAGTGTATGAGTCATGAGCGATATAATTCAAACCGTTAACGTCGGTAATTCCTCGAATGAAAAAGGCAACAACATCATTACCAATATTGTTGGTAAGGTTGATGATCTTATTTCCTATAGTCGGAAGCATTCGCTCTGGCCTTACAACTTTGGGACATCATGCTGTTTCGTTGAAATGATGACGGCAGCGACGCCTCGCTATGACATGGCAAGGTTTGGTTCTGAAGTACTTCGTGGCTCGCCACGCCAAAGTGACGTGCTTATCACCGCTGGTACCTGCTTTGTGAAAATGGCGCCGTTAATGAAGCATATTTATGATCAAATGCTTGAGCCTAAATGGGTGATTTCAATGGGGTCTTGTTCAAACTCTGGCGGTATGTATGACATTTACAGTGTTGTACAAGGCGTCGATAAAATTCTTCCTGTTGACGTCTATGTCCCTGGTTGCCCGCCTCGTCCAGACGCCCTACTCGAGGGTTTGATCATGCTTCAAGAGCACGTTCAAGCTAACCCAGTATCTGTGCTAAGTAAAAACCGTAAACCACTCGGTTTGAGGGTCGAATAATGAATAATAACGATCGTCAAATACTCATTGAGCGTTTCGGTGCTAAAGCGCCAAACCACGAAATCATTGGTTGTGAAAGTTTCGAAGTAAAAAAAGAACACCTTATCGATACCTTACATTTCCTAAAAAATGAGGCTTCTTCACAATTTGAAATGCTGTTCGACCTTTCAGCAATTGATGAATGTGAACGTGGTGGCGGACTCAGTGTGTTTTATTATCTGCTGAGTGTGAAAAATAAGGCATTTATTTCCATTCGCACACACATTGCTAATGACACCATTGAAGTACCTAGCGTAGTTGGGCTTTGGCCTAACGCGAATTGGTATGAGCGTGAAGTCTATGACATGTTCGGGATTAAATTCACTGATCACCCCGATCTACGCCGTATCTTAACTTTTGATTTTTGGAAAGGTCATCCACTACGTAAATCTTATCCTTGTCGTGCGACCTTAATGGATGAACCTTTCGATCTTGAAGGATCAGACTTTGATGATGTTATGAAGTCCTATGATATTCAAGGTAAGCAAGACGATGGCAGCATGGTACTAAACATCGGCCCTAACCACCCTGGTACCGATGGCGTGATCCGCCTAAAAGTTAAAATGAAAGGCGAGTTCATTGAAGACTTGGATCAAGAAATTGGCTTCCACCATCGCGGAGCAGAGAAAATTGCCGAGCGTCATACTTTTCATAATTACATCCCTTATACCGATCGTATCGATTACTTAGGTGGTGTAGCAGGTGAACTGCCCTACTTATTAGGGCTTGAAGCAATGACAGGGATTGAAGTCCCCGAACGTGCCAAGACCATGCGGATTATGTTATGCGAATTATTCCGAATTTCGAGCCATCTCGTATGGTTTGGCAGTATCACGCATAACCTAGGGGGTATGGCTCCCGCTTTTTATGCTTTCACCGAGCGTGAGAAAATCTTCGATGTTATCGAGTTGATCTGTGGCGGTCGTATGCACCCTGCGTTCTTCAGAATTGGTGGTGTGTCTCAAGATTTACCTGATGGCTGGGAAGAAAAAGTTGAACATGCCTGCCAAGGTATCGAACAGCTTGTCCCCGATCTTGAAAAGTTAATGACCAACTCAATGATCTTCAAAGTACGGACCCAAAACATTGCGGTTTACAGTCAGTCAATGGCGCTTGATTGGGGCTTAACAGGACCAAACTTGCGTGCGACAGGTATTAACTTCGATATGCGTAAAGATTTCCCTTACATGGGTTACGAAGATTACGACTTTGACGTTCCTGTTGGTCAAGATGGTGATGCCTACACCCGTACCGTTCTCCGTGTGCAAGAAGTGGTTGAGAGTTTGAAGATCATTCGACAAGCGGCGGCACGTATGCCTGAAGGCCCTATCCTTGCTGACAATGCGCCTAACTTTGGTTTTCCTCGAAAACAAAATGCATTACGCGATATCGAAACCCTGATCCACAGCTTTGTTGATACAGGCAGAGGCTTTAACTTCCCAGTTGCTGAAACCTTTTTTGCAACAGAAACCGCTAAAGGGGTCACAAGCTACCACACCATCAGTAATGGAACAGGATGTCCTTACCGTGTCCGAATTCGAACACCTTCATTTACACATTTCCAATCCGTTAAAGCCGTTTCTAAAGGCGACTTATTGAGCAATATCATCTGTTTAATCGGCTCTATCGATTACGTACTCGCTGATATTGATCGCTAAACAATAAAAACAACATCCCATGTAGATGTTGAGACGAATAAGACGAATGTCGCTCGTCATAAATAAAGTCCGCAATGTGAGGAAATCATGTTAACAGATCAAGAAAGAGCTCATCTGGAAGAGCATATTGCTCATTACCCAGAAAAAAGAGCCGGTGCCATCTATTGTCTTTATTTTATGCAAGATAAATATGGCTATATCACGAAACCAAGTCTCAACCTTGTTAGTGAACTTACAGACCTATCAACAACGCAGCTAGATGAACTTATCACGTTTTATACGCTTTTGCGCCGACGTCCTGTTGGTCGCAATGTCATGCGTGTCTGTGACAGCATTTCTTGCCATACCCGAGGTGCGAAAAAAGTGCTAGAAGCGGCAGAAAATGCAACAGGTAAAGCATTAGGAGAGATCGCTAATGATGGCAGCATTACCGTTCTACCCAGTATTTGTCTTGGACTATGCGATCGCGCTCCAGCCGCTCTAATCAATGATGATCGTGTTGAAGGTGAACTAACACCTGAACGCATAAGAATGATCTTAACTGAATTAGCAGAAGAAGAGATCAAGCTATCAGAGAAGCCTGATTACCAAAATATTATTTCGATGCTGACTCCTCAAGATGCGCCAGCAAAACCAAATGAGGAGGTGATGTAATGGACTTAGTACTTTCACGCAACTTTCATCACCCAAAACCATTAAATTTTGCTGAGTACTGTGAAAATGGTGGTTACCAAAGCCTTAATTCTATTATTGGTCAACCAAAAGAGCCTTTACTGGCAGAACTAAAAGCATCTGGTCTACGTGGCTGTGGTGGTGGTGGTTTCCCAACTGGCGTGAAATGGGGCTTCCTTGCAAAAGATGCCAGTCACCCCGTTTACTTGGTGGTGAATTTAGATGAATCAGAACCGGGCTCGTTTAAAGATAGACAAGTGCTTTATCGCGATCCGCACACTATTTTAGAAGGCGTTATCGCAAGTAGTTACATACTTGGTGCAGACAAAGCATTTGTTTTCATTCGTGGAGAATATCGCGAAGGGGCAAAAGGTCTTGAGAAAGCGGTACAAGAAGCACGAGCGGCTGGGCTTGTGGGTGAAAATGTCATGGGCTCTGGCTGGGATCTTGATGTTGACGTTCACTTAAGTGCTGGGCGCTATATCTGTGGTGAAGAAACCGCCCTACTCAATGCCCTTGAAGGCTACCGTGGTAACCCGCGTTCTAAACCGCCCTTCCCTATCGTAAAAGGTCTGTGGGGACAGCCAACCATAGTCAACAATGTGGAATCCATCTGTCATATTCCTTGGATCGTTCATAAAGGCGCCGAGTGGTTCAAATCTCAAGGTAAAGGTGATGCCGCAGGAAGCCATATTTACCAAGTGTCTGGTCCGGTCAAAAAGCCTGGCTTCTTTGAATTGCCATTAGGGACTACAGCTAGAGAGCTTATTTTCGAACACGCAGGTGGATTACTTGACGATCGTGAGCTTGTCGGTTTTCTACCTGGTGGTGCCTCAACGCAATTCATGCTCCCTGAACATCTCGACGTTCCCCTCGATTGGGACGGCCCAGCGACTGTTGGTTCACGTTTAGGTACTGGCGGGATCATTGTGATGGACGATACGATTTGTCCAATAGACTTCATGATCAACCTGACAGAATTTTTCGCAAGAGAATCATGTGGCTACTGCACACCTTGCCGTGATGGCTTGCCGTATGTCGTGCATGTATTGAAAAAATTTGAAACAGGAGAAGCGACCTCCAAAGATCTGGATCTGCTTCATGAGCTCTGTGAAACCATCTATCCCAACACCTTCTGTGCGCTTGCACCGGGGGCGCTGATGCCAATCATGACTGGATTAAAACACTTCAAACATGTTTTTGAATCCCATATTGAAGAGCAACGCTGTACTCACAACCACCAGCTAACTGCGGAGGCATGTTGATCATGGGAACTATCTATATAGATGACAAAGCTGTCAAGTTTGAGCCTGGGCAAAATGTGTTAGACGCTGCGCGTAAAGCGGGGATCGATACACCTTATTTTTGCTACCACCCAGCATTAGGTGCCGCAGGCTCTTGTCGTATTTGTGCCATGGAAACCGTGCCACAAAAAGAAGGTGAAAAACCGCGTACCGTGATGACTTGTAGCATTCCAGCACAAGATGGCCAGCAATTTCGTTTTAAATCGCCAAAAGCAAAACAAATCCAAAAAGCCGTGGTTGAATTTTATATGACCAACCACCCCAATGATTGCCCTGTTTGTGATGAAGGCGGTGACTGTCACCTTCAAGACACAACCATCAGTGTCGGCCATGCTTACCGCCGTTATGATGGACAAAAACGTACCATGCCGGATCAATTCCTCGGTCCGTTGGTATACCAAACCATGAACCGCTGTGTGACCTGTTATCGCTGCGTACGCTTTTATCAAGACTATGCGCTTGGTGATGATTTTGGTGCAATGGGGTCAAGCAATCACGTACTTTTCCGCCGAACAGAAGATGGCGCATTCGATAGTCCATTCTCAGGCAATTTAGTCAGCGTATGTCCAACCGGCGTTTTTACCGATAAGGTTTACCGCCGTAAATACAGCCGTATATGGATGTTAGAAAAAGCGCCTTCAATCTGCTCAGGTTGTAGTGTGGGGTGTAATATCGAAGTCGGTGGACGTGAAGGAACCCTACGACGCGTTCAACCTAACAACGAAGCATCAAAAGTAAATCCTTATTTTATCTGTGATCGTGGTCGTTATGGGTCTCATGGCACCGAGTCGTACTCAAGACCTAAATACGTATCAGAGCAAGGCAAAGTCGTAAAAACGTCACCTCTAGATGCACTGAAAATAGCCCTTGTTAGAGCTGAAGGTCATGTGGGTATTTTAGGTTCCGTAGAAGAAGATCTCACGACTAACTTGGCACTGAAAGCTATTGCAAAAGAGATGAATGCGCCGTTCTCACCATTTATTTCACCGCAACAAGAAGCCTTGACGAAAACCGCTGTAGCAGCGAATCACAATGCGCCTTCTATATCAGATATAGAGCAATCAGATGCGGTTTTCGTGGTAGGAGAGCTCACTGAACATGCGCCTATGCTTGATCTTGCGGTACGCCAAGTTATCAAGGCTAAAAAAGATGTGTATGTATTACATGCAACACCTTCTCACCTCGTTACAGCCTTGAATAAACTTCAGCGAGGCCATGTTAAAGCGTTAGCACCAAGCCAATGGCAAGACTGTTTAACACAAATTAACACAGCTGTTCATGATGGTGCTGTGGAAGATCTCTGGATTAAAGATGTTGCCAATACACTAAAACAGGCGGAAAAACCCGTCATTATTGGTGTGGCTGAACTGCTTAATACTACAGATATCTCTCTACTTAATACTATTACAGAGTCACTTGCACCTACAGCCAAAATGGCGATTGCTTTACCGAGTGCCGGCTCTGTTAATGCAGCATTAACAGCACAAGAAAACTCATGTGCTGAGCTGATGACGCAAATAGAGAGTGACAAAATAAAGACATTGGTTGTTGTCGGCAGCGATCCGCTGAATACCAATCATCCACACTGGCATGCATTGCATGACAAGCTAGACCAATTGATTGTGATCGATAAAGTCTTAACCAAAACAGCACACTTAAGCGACACCTTATTGCCACTCGCAGCATGGCCAGAAAGGGACGGTATGACGATTAACTATGAAGGTAGACTACAGCGTTTTAGCAAGGCTTTCGCGAGAAAAACAGCCACGATTGACGCTCATGACATGATTGAAACCTTAATGAAATCACCTGAGACAATCGAGCAATGGTTAACTGAGCTCGCACCGACGCTACCTCAAGCTGGTGATGACGGGATCATCATCGAAAAAGACAAGCTTAAGTGCACACAATTACCACTTGAACAGAAAACAAATCCACCAGCAATTCAAAGTACTCAGCCGCAAGTTGCACTGAGTAAATGGTTTGGTGAAGGATATGTTGCCGATCATGCGCCTGAAATCCGCTCTCTCAAGCCAGGATCTTCCGCTTCAATAAATCCCACACTGGCTGCCTCGCTAAACCTTAGCAATGGTGATCAATTAATGATTATTTGCGGTGATCAGAAGTTGGTACGCCCTGCGGTGATTTCCTCTCAAGTTGCTGACCTCACGGTTGCTTTAAATCAAGCAGATATGCGCCTACTTCAGGCTGATATTGCTTCACCATTGTGTCTTGAGCGCACCTCTGAGCTTTTTATTGATGCAGATAAAAAGGAGGAAATCAAAAACATTATTGGTAGTGCATCGGTCATCATGATGGGAGAAGCCTAATGGATTCATTGCAGTACTGGATTTTTATTCTGGTCGGTATGGTTATCACTATCTTTGGTTTGATTTTAGTTGCAGGCTATACCGTTCTATTTGAACGTCGCTGTCTTGCCTTATTGCAAGACCGTTACGGCCCTAACCGAGCAGGTCCATTAGGGTTATTCCAAGCACTATGTGATGCAGCAAAACTGCTAACAAAAGAATATTTCATGCCCGGGTTTGTCGACAAAAAGCTCTACGCTTTAGCACCAATCCTTGTCGTGGTATCGATTCTTGTTAGCTTTGCCTTACTGCCTATAGGTAAAAATATCTCATGGGCAGCAGACTTAAACATCGGTCTGCTCTTTTTGATGGGATTAAGCTCCATTCACGCTTATGGAGTCTTTTTAGGCGGATGGGCATCAAGCTCGAAATACACCATGCTTGGCGCAATTCGTACTATTGCTCAGTTAATCAGTTATGAATTAGCAATGGGTATGGCGGTATTGGGAGTGGTTATGCTTGCTGGCAGCTTTAGCTTAACGCAAATTGTTGATGCACAAACGACACCGTATATCCTCCTTCAACCGGTTGGCTTCCTTGTATTCCTAATCGCAGGTATTGCAGAAACTCACCGCTTGCCATTCGATATGCCTGAAGCCGAAAACGAGCTTAATGCAGGTTTTAATACCGAATATGGCGGTATGCCTTTTGCGATGTTTTTCCTTGGTGAATACCTAGGTGTGATCCTCGTCGGTGCAATGGCAACAACCTTGTACCTCGGCGGATGGCACGGACCATGGGCTGAAGCCTATCCGCTTGTTGGCGTCTTATGGTTTGTATTGAAAACCTTCCTGTTAGTTTTCTTCTTTGTATGGATGCGTGCCAGCTTACCGCGAACGCGTTACGACCAGCTCATGGCATTCGGTTGGAAATTCTTACTTCCAATCGGCATCGTCAACATCATTGTGACCGCCCTTGTCGGTACATTCTGGATGTAGCCCCCAACATTAGAGAGAGACAATCATGAAAGTTATACAGGTTTTACAAGAGGTCACAGGGGCTTTTGCGGCAACCATTAAGCACGTTTGGGCACCACGCGATACGGTTTGTTATCCAGAGGTAAAACCAGACTTACCTGAACGCTGGCGCGGTCGCATTGTATTAACGCGCGATCCTGACGGTGATGAACGTTGTGTTGCTTGTTATTTATGCTCTTCAGTATGCCCTGCTAATGCAATCACCATTCAAGGGGCTGAGCGAGAAGATGAGCGTCGATATGCCAAAACATTTGAACTGGACTTTAGTCGCTGCATTTTCTGTGGCATGTGTGAAGAAGCATGTCCAACCCTATCGATTCAATGCACCACTGATTTTGAAATGGGTAAATATTCTCGTGACAAGCTGCTTTATGAAAAAGAAGACTTACTCATTGATGGCACAGGTAAACACCCAGACTTTAATTACTACAAGCAAGCAGGTGTAGCAATTACAGGTAAAGCTATCGGCGATGGTGAAAATGAAAAACCACCGATCGATGTGTACTCTCTGCTGCCATAAGGACATCATCATTCATGTTAACTTGGAATATTATTTTCTATGCCAGTAGTGCCATCATGCTATTGGCAGCAATCAGTTTACTGTTTGTCAAAGAGCCGATGCATGGTGCGGTGTATTTAACCACATCGCTACTCGCACTGGCTGTTATTTTCTATTTATTGGGTGCGCCGTTTATTGCCGCGTTACAAATTATTTTGTACGTCGGGGCAATCATGGTGTTGTTTGTCTTCTTCATTATGTTGAGTCCGACAAGCCGCACCTTCCCACTCACGGCCAATCGCACTGTCATTTTACCGGTGATCTTACTCACCGTTATGTTAGTTGAGGCTTTCATCGTTCTACATCACGGTAATCAGTTCTATACAATCGAAACGATCAAAACCATCAGTCCTAAAGCTGTTGGTGCGGATTTATTTACTCATTACAAACTCGCGATAGAAGCGCTATCAACGCTCTTACTTGGTGCGTTAGTTGCTGTGATTTATCTCGCGGCACAAATGAAAGTTCGCCACTCAGAGACTGATGATAAAGTGGAGGAGCACGCATGAGTCCACTGACTATCTTAATTTTATCCTTTGCCATGTTCATTATTGGCCTCCTCATTGTTGTTGTTCGCCGACAGCTGTTGTTCGTACTTATGGGTATCGAAGTCATGCTTAATGGCGTTGCGTTAGCCGCGGTTGAAGCAGGTCAACATTGGGGAAATCCAACAGGACAAATCATTACTATCTTTTTGATGATTGCAGCAGGCTGTGAGCTTTCTGTTGTTTTGATGCTCGCCATGTTGTCGTACAAACACCTAAAAACAACCCGTATCGACAAACTTAACCAGCTTAGCAATACATTAATTAGTAAGGGAGAACTGTAATGAATACATGGTTATGGTTAATTCCTGCCGCTCCGCTTTTCAGCGCCGCCTTAATTGTCTTATTTGGCAAGCACTTTCCGACTCGTGCCAGCGGTATACTCGCTTCACTCTCGGTCTTAGTGTCGGCTGTACTCACTGGCATGCTATGGCTATCCAGTGATTTTAACCCCGCTTTCCACCAGCAATTATGGACGTGGATGGCTGTTGGTGATTGGAACGTCAACATTGGGTTATCGGTTGATCGCCTCTCGCTAGTAATGATGACAGTGACAAGCTGGGTGGGATTTCTTATCCACTTGTTCTCCGTTCCCTTCATGCGCCGTGATTTTGGTGAAAGACGCTACTTTTGCTATTTAAATCTATTCGTTGCTGGCATGTTGTTCTTTGTGATGGCGGATAATTTAATCCTGCTATACACAGGTTGGGAAATCATGGGGCTATGTTCATACGGACTGATTTCTCATTACTACAACAAAGAAAAGAATGTGTACTCAGGACGTAAAGCATTCATCGTAACACGCATTGGCGATACCTTACTTGCGATTGGTATCTTACTGACATTCACCGTGTTCAAAACCGTTAACCTTAACGAGATCTATTCTATTGCTAGCCAGCAATCGATGAACTTATGGTTAATTGGCGCGATTTGTCTTCTATTCTTGTTCGGCGGTATGGCCAAATCAGCCCAGTTCCCGTTCCATGTTTGGCTGCCTGAATCAATGGCAGGTCCTTCTACGGTATCGGCATTGATCCACGCAGCAACCATGGTAACGGCTGGGGTGTACTTGATTGCACGTAATCATGTGCTCTTTAATTTAGTCCCTGATGTCACATGGTGGGTATCACTTGTGGGTGCATTTACGGCGTTTTATGCCGCGACATGTGCGCTGGCGCAGAACGACATCAAACGTATTCTCGCCTACTCAACCATCAGCCAAATTGGCTATATGTTTGCTGCGCTAGGTGTGGGTGCTTATGATTTAGCTATTTTCCACGTCATTGTTCATGCGTGTTTTAAAGCACTGCTATTTATCAGCTCTGGTGTCATTATCGATATGTTTAATCACGATCATGACATTCGCAAAATGGGCGGTCTCGGCAAACGACTGCCTTGGCTTAAATGGACTTACCTAGCAGGCTCTGCAAGTTTAGCCGCACTGCCTGTCATCACTGCAAGCTTCTTCTCAAAAGATGCCATCATAGCAGCAACGGAAACAGGCTATTTAGGTTGGTTACTGGGTGCACTTGGTTTAGCGGGCGCATTATTTACCAGTATTTACAGCTTCCGTATGTACTTTATGGTCTTCAATGGTGAAAACCGTACAGCATTTAGTGAACCTCGCTACCTGAAAAATAATGGTCTTCCTTGGCAGATGAAAGTTTCAACGGGTATTTTAGCCGTTGGTTCGATCGCTATTGGTTGGATGCAGTTTCCTAACGAATGGTCTTTTGGCCCTCACCTATTCCTCCCGTGGATTGACAGTCAACTAGGTACAGCGCCAGAGATTGCAACCTCTGCAGGTCTTATGCTGCAAGTTGTTGGCTCATTAGTCGCTATTGCTGGGGTATGGATTGCATACATCTTAGTAAAACAAGAGCTTAAACAGGGGCATGGCATCGGTAATTGTCAATTCCTGAACTCAGCATGGTATATCGACGACCTGTCAAAACTAACGGTTATTCGTGGCTTCAAAGGTCTTTCCAAGCTGCTAGAAACGGTTATTGAACGATGGGTGCTGAATCAGGCCATTGTGAAAGGGATCGCGGCAATGTTATCTCTCTCAGGCGAAGCCGTTAGTGATGTACAAGGCAGCCAGCTTTCTCGTTATGTCATTATGATGATTGCAGGTTCTGTTCTTCTGCTTTTTTACTTGGTTTGAGCTATTTAGGTTTGATATATGCTTAGTTTATTGATTTTCTTACCCATGGTAGCTGCACTACTTATCGGCTCAAGTTGCCGTAAGCTGCCATTTATTGCACGCTCCATGACATTAACCACACTCATTATTGAGTCAATGTTAGTAGCTTGGATATTTATCACCCATCAAGTTCATGGTTTTTCCATGACAGAAAGCCTCAACTGGATCCCTGACTTCGGCATTAAATATTTAGTCAGCATGGATGGGATCAGCTTAAGCCTGATTGGTTTAACCTGTACCTTGTTCATCGTTGCAATGCTTGTTGCTTGGCACCAAGTGAATCGTTGGCAGGCTTTTGGCCCACTAATGCTATTAACACTCAGTGGCATTATGGGGGCATTTCTTGCTCTTGATCTCATGCTCTTCTACGTATTTTGGGAACTTATGTTAATTCCCATTTACTTCATGTTGAGTTTCTGGGGCGGTAAAGATACCAAGCAAGCAGCATTAAAATTTGTTCTTGTGACCATCACAGGCTCTTTATTAATGCTTGTATCGCTTGTTGCTCTTTACATCATTAATGGTAACAACACAGGTGTATGGACATTTGATTACTTCTACTTAGCTTCCCATCCAATTACGGGTGAATTGGCTATTCCAGTTGTATGCGGATTCTTAATTGCCTTCTTAATTAAAATCCCAGGTTTCCCATTTCACTTTTGGGCGCCTGACACCTACCGCGAAGGGGCACCTGCGGTATCACTACTGCTATCTGGTGTTATGGCTAACGTCGGCGCATACGGTATCTTGCGTTTCTGTTTAGCTATCTTCCCTGAAGCAATGCATCAAATGATGTATATCGGTATGGCACTGGGTGCAATCGGTAGCTTATACGCCGCCCTACTCGCTTTCCGTCAAAAAGATCTCCGTAATGTGATTGCTTACTCAAGTATCAGTCACATGAACTTAGTGGTCTTAGCGATTTTTGCATGGCAACTTCAAGCATTGAATGGTGCAGTGATCCAATTAATTGCTCACGGTCTTTCAGTGGCAGGTCTGTTTGCCGTTGTACGTATGCTTCAAGCGCGCGGGTTTAGCGGTAAGTTTGATGAAATGAGCGGCTTATATAAAGTCCTCCCGGGTATTGGCGTCTTCCTACTATTTATTGTTGCTGCAAGTGTTGGTATTCCAGGATTAGGTAACTTTGCAGGTGAAATCTTACTCCTCGCAGGTAGTTTCTCTGTCTCACCTCTTTGGACAAGCTTGGCTGCATTCTCGATAGTGTTAGGTGTGGTTTACTTCTTAAGAGCCTATGGACTGGCATTCTTAGGGCCAATCTCTGACGACAATGAACAACGTAAATTAATCGATCTGACAGCACGAGAAAAGCTAACAGCATCCATCATTGTCATTGGGTTATTCTGGGTTGGCTTAGATCCGAACTATTTACTGCAACTTATGATGTCATCAACCAAAACACTGGCATCCATTCATTCGGGTTCATATTCATTGATTGAAGGGGTTATCAATGTCATCTCATGAGTTAATTAGTGCAATACCCTTTGCCATCCTTGGACTAGGTGCTTTAGGTGTCCTCCTGTTAGGTGTTCTGCCGGGTAAGAACAACCAACAACTCCCTTATATGGGATCGATTGTGGTGCTATTAGCGACCATGTTGTCAGTGGCTTCTTTATTCGGACACAGTGCGAATATTGAAAACTTTGTGGTTATTGATCATTTCACACTCGTTGCTTTTGAATTATTCGCAGCAGGAGGACTGGCAACCATATTACTGGCTAAAAACTACCCAGCCCTCAACAAGCATGTTGCAGAAGAGTTTTACGCCCTGATACTGATAGCTGTACTCGGTACATTTATCTTGGCCTCAGCAAGTAACTTGTTAGCAGCATTCCTAGGAATGGAAACCATTGCCATTCCAATGTTTGCACTCATCGCATGGAACCCTCAACGTAAAGGAGCCATCGAAGGAGGGCTTAAGTATGCTGTCACAGCCACTGTTGCTGCAGCATTCTTTATGTTTGGTATTGCACTGATCTATTTTGGTGCGGGCACTATCGTTATTAGTGAAATACCAAAAGCGCTCACCAGTGCTAACGCGATGCCGATGGTCGCATTGATCGGCTTTATGTTGCTATTTGTAGGCATATGCTTTGAACTGGCTTTAGCACCATTTCATAGCTGGCTGGCTGATACACTGCAAGCTTCACCTGCGCCTGTGATGGCATTTATTGGTAGTATCGCCAAAATTGCAATGCTGACATTTGTTATTCACTTCGTGATTCAAATTGAACCTATTTGGGATCAAATCTCGTTTGTACTTTGGGGCTTTGTGTTATTTAGCATTGTGTTTGGTAACCTATTGGCTTTCCGCCAAACCAATATCAAACGTATTCTGGCTTATTCATCCGTTGCCCACTTCGGCTACGCACTCATGGCACTAACCAGTGTGATCCCGAACAGTAGCGCCTCTTTATCAGAAGCGGTTCATGCTACCGCTTATTACGGACTGAGCTATGCCGTGATGAATCTGGTCGCGTTTGCTGTGATTGCAATGTTAAACAAACATAACCCAACGGGTGAATTAAAAGGTTATCGCGGTTTAGGTCGACGTTACCCACTCGCTGGTGTTGCAATGGCGATTGCTGTGCTTTCATTGGCGGGCGTCCCCCCTACTGCTGGCTTTTTTGCCAAGTTCTTCCTGTTCGCAAGTGTACTTGGCAACGGATATTTAGGCATGGTTGTACTCGCTGCATTAGCTTCTGCAGTCTCCGTATTTTACTACCTTCGTATCCTACTGGCCTTCTTCGCTAAAGAGGAATATCACCACCACAACCAATCTGCAAATGTTGAAAGTGTAGAGTTTGGTTCAACAGTGGTGATCAGTGTCGGTGCGTTTGCCACTATCGCATTGGGCATCTTTGCTCAAGAAGCACTTACTTATATGTTTTAACAAATGAGCAACCTCGCTGTACAAGCAGCGAGGTTCTTCATGTCTTCTCTTTATTTCTTTCAAGCTACACTTTCCTTATTTAATTAGCCCTATCCCTCACAAAATCCCTGCGAAAAAGCTCATCACTAAAAGTACAATCCTCTGCTATATCAACAAAAAATTAAATCTCATCTAGCCAAGCAGAATATAAAACTAATTAACGTTGATTTTTGATATTAAAAATCAAAACCTCCTTTAGAAGTAAAAAATGACATCAAAAACACAAGAAACATAAAAATAAAAAGTCATAAAAACCAAAATTTAAATAATAAAAAGACTCAAATACTACAATAACAAATAAAAACCAGTTATTAGAACCAAAAAACAACCATCAGAACAAACTATCAACTGTGACGAATATCTAATTTGGTTTTTAACACCAAAAACAAACGAAAAACTGGTTTCTTTTGTTGGTTATTAGTTAAAAAACAGTGACACATTTCAGGTTATTTTGTTTAACCTATTAATCATTCCAATAACAAGTAATAAACAAAACAACAGATATTAAGGCTTAAATTATGATCATTGGTATCCCTAAAGAAATCAAAACACATGAATATCGCGTAGGTATGATCCCAGCGTCAGTTAAAGAAGTGGTCTCTCATGGTCATCATGTTTTTGTCGAAACCAACGCAGGCACAGGTATTGGCTTTAGCGATCAAGACTACATTGATGCGGGTGCACAAATCCTAGCAACAGCATCTGATGTTTTTGCAAAAGCAGAAATGATTGTAAAAGTAAAAGAGCCTCAAGCTGTTGAGCGTGCGATGCTTCGCGAAGGGCAAATTCTATTTACTTACCTACACCTAGCCCCGGATCCAGAGCAAACGCATGATCTCATTAATAGCAAAGCCGTGTGTATTGCTTACGAAACCGTGACAGATAAAAACGGTCGTCTACCACTACTTGCACCAATGTCAGAAGTGGCTGGTCGCATGTCTATTCAAGCTGGCGCATTCGCATTAGAGAAGTCACGTGGTGGAAGTGGCATACTACTTGGTGGCGTACCAGGTGTTGAACCAGCAAAAGTTGTGATTATTGGTGGTGGTGTTGTAGGTGCAAATGCAGCACAAATGGCATTAGGTCTACAAGCTGATGTCACAGTTATTGACCGTAATATCGATGTACTTCGCCAACTAGATGTACAGTTCAACGGTAAACTAAAAACAGTTTACTCAACCAATGACTCAATTGAAAAACATGTGCTTGAAGCAGATCTTGTTATCGGTGGTGTGCTAGTCGTTGGTGCTGCGGCTCCGAAACTGGTTACTGCTGAAATGATCAAGAAGATGAAGCCAGGCGCTGCAATTGTCGATGTTGCTATCGACCAAGGTGGCTGTGTAGAAACATCCCATGCAACGACTCACAGCGAGCCTACCTACATTGTTGATGAGGTGGTTCACTACTGTGTTGCAAACATGCCAGGTGCGGTTGCTCGTACATCAGCTGTGGCACTAAACAATGTAACACTGCCTTACATTGTTAACCTTGCAAATAAAGGCTACAAAAAAGCGCTACAAGACGATAAGCACCTATTAAATGGCCTAAATGTTTACCGTGGACAAATCACTTGTGAGAGCGTAGCAACATCATTGGATTTACCTTACGTTGATGCAGACTCTGCTATCGCGTGATTCATAGCATTCCCCCCCTCCTCCTGCTGGTTATTTCATTCACTCCTCCAGCAGGAGTTTTTACGTCCTCAAAACCCCATTAACACAAAATATTAAACCATTAAAATCACACGCAGCAAAATAAAATCAAATAAAAATCTAAACAAACCAAAATATTAATGCGATCAAAGTAACAAGCATTCCTATTTAGAATACTGCAAAGATTACCAATTTGTTAACATTGTATTCGATATGAAAAAACCTATAACAAATACATTAACCAATAAGGTCAATCACATGTCGACTTCCAATAACATTGAAATATCCACCCACGCAGAACAAAAACTCACCCTCAATAAACACGATAAAACTTGGATCATAAGCTTATTTGGCACAGCCGTTGGCGCAGGGATATTATTCTTACCAATCAATATTGGTGTAAATGGTTTCTGGCCTTTGATCACTATAGCCTTGCTGGCAGGACCAATGACATTTTTGGCCCACCGTGGCTTGGCACGATTTATTTTATCGTCAAATAACTCGAAAGCTGAGTTTACTGATGTTGCCGAAGAACATTTTGGTCACCGCTTCGGTTTTCTGATCTCACTACTCTACTTCTTATCTATTTTTCCGATTTTAATGATTTATGGGGTGGGATTAACCAATACCGTTGAAAGCTTTATGGTGAATCAGATGGGTATGGCTACGCCATCGCGGGTGTTGCTATCTGGTGTTCTTGTCGCCCTCCTAATTGGAGTGATGACAGCCGGTGAAAAAACTGTATTACGTGCCTTTGAAGTGATTGTTTATCCATTAGTCTTCATCTTATTTGGGATCTCAGTTTATATGATCCCTAATTGGCAAATGCCAAACTTTGCCGATATGCCAGATGCAAAAACATTTACTCAAACCCTATGGCTCGCTATTCCTACCACTATTTTTGCATTCAGCCACACCGCTGCTATTTCTAGTTTTTCTGTTGCCCAAAAAAGACATTACGGAGAGCAGGCAGGTAAACGTGTCGACTTTATCTTAAAACACACATCGATGATGTTAATCACCTTTGTATTATTCTTCGTTTTCTCTTGTGCGCTCAGCTTAACCCCCGCTCAATTAGCCGAAGCTAAGGCACAAAACATTTCTATTTTGTCTTACCTTGCAAATGTGACTGGAAGTGGCTTGATTGGGTCATTTGGTCCCTTCATTGCTTGTATTGCTATCATCTCATCGTTCTTTGGTCACTTCCTTGGTGGACGAGAAAGTTTAAGCGGGATCATTGCCAAACATACCAACCTAAAACCTAACGTTGTTAATAAACTTACCATTGGTATTTTATTTTTCTCGGTATGGTATGCCGCAGTAAAGAATCCAAGTGTACTGGGTATTATGGAAACATTTTCAGGCCCTGTGATCGCCCTGATTTTATTTATTCTGCCGATGTATGCGATTAGAAATGTTGAATCAATGAAGAAATATCGCGGAAAGATAAGTAATATTTTCGTGACTGTTATCGGCTTAATTGCTATCTCAGCGATTCTATATAATTTGGTTTAGCTTAAAATAAAAAAGCCATCGCACTTACATACGATGGCTTTCAATATTCTTTTTACTGTACGTTTTTATTCAGCGTCAGCGTGACCATGGATACGGTGTTTAGTGACAAAGCCGACTAAGAAACACATCAAGAAGACAACCGCATACAAACCGTTCGCGGTAACTAATGCCGCATGTGTGCCAAAGTTCTCCACGATTGGGCTGGTTACCACAAAGGTCAACATAGTACCGATGGTGCCACAAAGTAAAATGAAGTTCACCAACTTCGGTGATGATGCTTTAGTCTGCTGTGAGCCTAGCGTAATAATAGATGTGTAAATCGCACTACTAAAGAAGCCAAGAATAGAGATCACATACAGTAATGTTTTGGCATCAGTATCTTTATTAAACCAATACATTAATACTGTCGCTAATGCCGATAACACCATGACAAGACGCTGTAAGTCGAACTTTTTCAAAATAGCACTGAAGATCCACATACCAACCATGTATGCGCCCCAGAAGTAACTGACTAAATGACCCGCATCGGTGATCGACATGCCCAAATCTTTAGTGGCATATTCAGGGATCCAAGAAACAAAACCTAGCTGACCAAGAATGTAGCATAAGGCCGCAATCGCTAAGAACACAACGCCTAAGCCCCATTTCTCTTTTTCAGGGATGACTTCAAATTCTTCTTCGTCTTTTTTACCCAGTACAGGGAATTCAGCAAATAACGTCAGCACAAAAATCGCTAGATAAATAATACCGATAGCCACATACACCCAGTACCACTGAAGATGATGAGCCAGAACCGCTGCAGAAATTATTGGGAAAATCATCCCTGCCATACTAAAAAATGAGTCTGTAAACAGTAGACGCGAGCCGCGTTGCTTACCTTCATAGATATGGGTGATCAAATAGGTACCAATTGACATGGTGATACCACTCACGACACCTAATACAAACATGCAGCCAGAGAAAATCGCGATACTATGCCCAAACATCAGCCCGAATATCGCCAAGACCATAAGACAAAAACCAAAGATGAGCTGGCGTTTTAACGGCACAATTTCCATCAACCATACATTAAGGAAGATGGAGATTAAGATACCTGTATTTAAAAAGGTAAAGGTGTTACTCATGCTTGATATTGGTAAGTTGAAGTACTTAGCAATATCCCCCATCACGATACCTGTGACGATAATCAATGAGCCTGTTAGCGCATATGATAAAAAACTAATCCATGTCAGGAGGTTGCGATTTGTGTTTGTCATTGCAAATCCTGAAAACGTTCTAATAGATAATAATATGATGAATGCTATCAATTCATATTACTCTTAATTGTGATTATACTCACAAAGAATATTCATTATGGGTTTTACTCCGATTAAACACCAATTTTTTCAGTTTTTATTCAGCCATCAATACACAACAGAGTGAGTATTAATCTAACTACTCAAACTATTTGCTGGTTAAAACTTACTCTTTGACTGCTATTACATTGCTAGCTACCATGATGGATTAGCTAAATACCATTCGACTGTTTTTCTTAAACCCGTTTCAAAACTCTCTTGCGGCGTCCAGCCAAGCTCTTGAGAAATTTTGGATGCATTAATCGCATAGCGTTTATCATGACCAGGACGATCATCCACATAAGTGATCAAATCACGGTATGCCTTAACCCCTTGCGGTTTATTAGGCACTAAGATCTCCAATACATCGCAGATAGCATGAACAACAGCAATATTGGTTTGTTCATTGTTACCACCAATATTATACGTCTCGCCGACTTTTCCCTTTTCCAGAACCGCCACTAACGCTTTAGCATGGTCATCAACATACAGCCAGTCACGCACTTGCTGACCGTTACCATAGATAGGGAGCGATTTTCCTGCTAAAGCATTTAAGATCACCACAGGGAGCAACTTTTCAGGGTATTGATACGCGCCATAATTGTTTGAACAATTTGTCACAATGACAGGCAAACCATAAGTGCGGTGCCACGCTCTGACTAAATGATCGCTCGATGCTTTCGAGGCTGAATAAGGGCTTGATGGCTGATAAGATGAGGTTTCAGTAAGCGGCTTCGCTTGTAGTGAAAGATCGCCATAAGCCTCATCGATTGATACATGAAGAAACCGAAACAGCTTACAACTCGTAAGATATGAAGCTCTGGAACTTCCCAATCGATGAGGTCTAATAAGGCATCACTGCTAAATTAGACGCTTACGAAGAAAAAAGAAGGTAGACACCATTATAGAATGCGTACATTAATAATTTTTTGGGCCGTTAATTGTGCTCATGGTTATTGTTACAGAAGAATTTAAATTTGATTATCCCTTTTCACTTTATCTCTTTTTATTGCGAGAGCTAAAAGACGTTAGTTCGCCGATGACATTACAGGATGAAAAACCCTTTTTAGACTATGTCGAACCTACATAGTATAGCTATTTTCTACTGAATTTTATAGCCGGAATGAGAAGTTGTGAAGTGCACGGTCTTAAACTTAAGCATACTGATTTTGATCATCGCTTAATTAAAGTCCGTCAAAATGTAATGTTTGCTAAAATTACCGATGTGAAAAAATCTAAATTTCGCTGCGATTTACCCATCAATGATATTTTATTATCGTCCCTTAAGCGTATTACCGCCACGTTAACCGAATCTGACGATTTTCTGTTTAACAAGGATAGTGGCGAGCCATTGGATAATCGCTATATTAGCAAACAAATGTGGTACCCGACACTAAAACGTGCAGGATTAAAAACACGTCCCCCTCATGAAACCTACTACTGTAGCAGCAGTACCGTATTTAGCGGCCCATTAAAATATACTCTATGTGTTTAATGCAATGCGCAATGCCGACAGTGCTTTTTCTGATTTAATGCGCTCTGTTGGAGTAGTTAAACTAGCGCAAAAAACAGCCCGATATTACTAATATCAGACTGTTTTTATTCGACTAAAAATAGTTACAATAAAACTATTTAGCGCCAAAACCAGTAAGCATTGTTCGAATAGTTTTAAAAACTATATTAACATCTAACCAAAAAGATAAATTCTTAATATAGTATAAATCGTAAGCTAATTTCACAGTCGTTGACTCTGTATCATCTGCATAACCTTGAACTACCTGAGCCCAGCCAGTGATACCAGGTTTAACCATATGACGATAACCATAAAACGGGATTTCTTGCTCAAATTGTTTTACAAAACTATCTTGCTCTGGTCTAGGTCCAATAAGAGACATATCGCCTTTCAAAACATTAAAAAATTGAGGTAGCTCATCAATACGAACTTTACGAATAACTTTACCTACTTTAGTGACACGGGCTTGTTCTTGTGTAGCAAACTTATCTTCACTACCAGCCTCTTTAATAGTCATACTGCGAAACTTGTAAATACGAAAAACATTACCACCTTGACCAACTCGTTCCTGTATAAACATAGCTGGTCCTGGGTTTTCTAATTTAATTAAGAATGCAGTGATCGCCATAATAGGCAAAGTGATAGGAAAAGATACAATTATAATTAACGATTCCCAAAAACGTTTAAACGTCATATAAAGTGGATTTGGTAGCAAAGTACCTATTGCATTCTCAGATAAATGTTCTGTCTGAACTTTACCTTCAAGCATCTCTTTAATACTTTCAGCATGGAACACAGAAATATTTGCCAAACTACAATCAGCAATAAACTTCTCTGACTCTGGAGTCAAATTTCTGTGTAAATCAACAACTAAACCACCTTTGACATCCTTAATGTTGTAAGGTTGTTTAAGTTCTATAACACGAACACGTCCTTTTTGATTAAGAGACTTAATATCGAAGTTTGGAATCGCAAATAATACTAAACGATGAGATTCTTGTCGAATAAGCGAAGTTATATAAAACCAGCAAAAAGAAATGATACCGCCATAAATTAAAACGCTACGAGAATAATCGACTCGAGTCAAAAATATTAAACTCATCGCCACCACAAAAACTGTAGTAACGACAGGTAAAATATAATATTTACGTTCAACTAATAGGTATGCTGATATTTTGGGTAAGACGATGGCACTGATTAGGTAACAACCAGATGTGATCCAAAAAGAATTTACAACTGTTTCTGGTTTGAATGGAAAAAGAACATTCAATATTGAAACAACAAAGAATATGCCAATCAAGTGGCAAATGTATGAGTTTGATAACAGTTTTTGAATTGGTTTTATGTTCATTTACATTTCTCTAGATAATTTATAGAAAAAATAACAAATAAAAGAGAAACTTACTTTCTACTAAATTTATTGAATAGCTTTTTCGTTATTTTTTTAGCCGTAAATAGTTTACTTATATGAACACCATGACTTTTCAATATCTCCCGCACTTCTTTATTCCCCTTTATTATAGCACCAAAACTTCTGGTACTTTCTCCTCCTGTCCTCATCGCTACTAAGTATTCATCAATAACACTATGTTTAAATTTATTTAAATAAAGGGCTCGAAATAAAAAATCATAATCGGATGATATCTTATAACATTCACTATATTCTCCAACATTATCATAGACGACTTTTTTTACAAATGTACTAGGATGAGGAGGTTGCCAGCCATCTAACCATTGACTTGAACACAAATAGTCAGAGCACTTATATACTCTTCCTTTAATATTCTTGTCTTCATCAAAATAATAAATGTGCCCACTAACAATGTCAGATGAATTAAATAAAAATTCATTTTTAACTCTATCGAGCACAAGCTCATGAGTATATAAATCATCAGAATTTAATATTGCAACGACTTCGCCACTAGCTAATTTTAGCCCTTTATTCATGGCATTATATAAACCATCATCTGGTTCAGATATATATTTAACACGAGGATCATTATAGCTTTTTATTATCTCTAAAGTATTATCTTTAGAACCACCGTCAATTATAATATACTCAAAATCAACACCTTTCTGACTAAGAACAGAGTCTATTGTTTCCGATATAGTCAAAGCAGAGTTATAAGATACAGTTACTATTGAAAAGTCCAACATCATCATCCCAAACAAGTAAGAAAGAATATACAATATTATTTTGTATATTCTTTACACTACAACACAAATTTATACTTGGATTATTTTAAATACATCTAATACTAATTTTTTAGCATAAGCCATATTGTGCGATTCAGCATAGCAACGAAGCTCCGGAGCATTACCTGATGGTCTTAAATGAAGAATATCATTACTCGATAATGTCATTCGTAATCCATCAGTTGTATCAATATCTATTACACCTAGATTTTCAAAACCTATTTTTGATAAAAACACTACAGGGTTTTCTTTTGCTTCACTGATAATAGCCGCACTTTTTTCTGTTGCAAAATTCTGAATACGATCACTGTGTGTAAAACGTTGCGGTAACGCATTAACTAATTCGTATATTGCCTTTTCTTTCGCTGCTGCTAATAGCATGAGAGCAGGTAAGACGGCATCACGTGTTGGTAAGGCTTTAATCGTTTTATCATTAATAATGGTGTCCGAGCCTAATAAAAATCCACCGTTGGCTTCAAAACCCGCTACTGAATCATATTGTTTGGCTAACGCATCAAATTCAGCAATCACGTAAGGTGAGCCTATTTTGGTACGTGTTACATGATTAAAACGCTCACAGCTTTCAATGGCAGTATTGCAACTTACAGGTACGGCCAGTGCTTCGATATTCATTGCATCAGCACACAGCAGGCCTAAAATATCACCACGTAACCAATCACCGTTTTCATCAGCGACCAATGGACGGTCACCATCACCATCGGTTGAAAATATAAAATCAAGATTATATTCTTTTGACCAGTTTTTTGCTTTTTGCTTGTCTGCGTCTGATACCGCTTCCGTATCAATCGGGACAAACTCATCACTGCGCTCTAGAGCAATGACTTCAGCACCTAATGCTTCAAACATCGGCGCATACAAGTCTCGCCCAGCACTGGAGTGCTCATAAATACCGATACGCTTGCCTGTCAGCATTTGACTATCAAACAAGGAAGTGTAGCGCTTAATATATTGACTTGCCGCTTTATCACTTACAGTTAAGATAGGCAAATCTGTAATAGCTTCAAATTCAGCCATAGCATTTAAAATAGCCTGCTCATCCGCTTTACTGATTTCACCATCCGGACGGTAAAACTTTAAACCATTACGATCAAAAGGAATGTGACTGCCCGTGACCATAATACAAGGGATATTATCTTGCATTGATACGAACGCTAGTGCGGGGGTTGGTACCACACCATAATAAATCACCTCAAGCCCTAACTGCTCAACCGCTTTGGCACATGCTTGTGCCATTGCAGGGCTACTTGGTCGATTATCAATCGCTATCGCAACTTTCTGAAATTCAAACTGTGATTGAATAGAAGTAATGAATGCATGAGTAAAAGCAGCACAAGCATTAACGGTGAACTGTTCAACTAACCCTCGAGCACCACTGGTACCAAATTGAATACCCGACTCTTTAATAACCTCTTTTGCCACTAGCACCTTTAATACCCCACTCCATAATTCTCAACACGCACCACATCATCTTCGGATAGATACGCGCCAGAACGTACTTCAATTAACTCTAAAGGAATTTGCCCAGGATTCGCTATCGAATGCGGAGAGCCGATAGGAATATACGTTGATTCATTTTCGGTCAGTAAATAGCTTTTATCGCCATTGATTACTTTAGCAGTCCCTTTCACGACTACCCAATGCTCAGCGCGGTGGTAGTGCATCTGAGTTGCAGTTCGCTCACCAGGTTTGACCATCACATGTTTAACGTGGAACCGGTCGCCTTCTGCGATTTCATCATGTGTTCCCCATGGGCGATACACTTCTCGGTGTTGCAAGTATTCATAGCGGTTGGCTTGTTTAAGCTGACCAACAATGCCTTTCACGTCTTGCACCTTATCTTTGTGCGCAACAAGTACCGCATCTTTAGTTTCAACGACTACCAAGTCTTCAACCCCAACCGTGGCAACTAACTTATCTTGTGAGTAGATATAGCTGTTAATAGTGTTTTCAACTAACACATCACCGCGCGTCGCATTGCCAGACGCATCTTTCTCATTGACTTCCCACAACGCCGACCAAGAGCCCACATCACTCCAGTTTGCATCCATAGGCACCACAACCGCATCTTGCGTTTTTTCCATTACAGCATAATCAATAGAGTCATCAGGGCATGTCATGAACGTTTTCTTTTCTAAGCGCGTGAAATCTAAGTCCACACTTGAATTGTCCATGGCTGCTTGACAAGCTTTTAAAATCTCAGGGGCATATTTTTCAAGTTCAGCTATGTAACGAGAGGCTTTAAAGAGAAACATACCGCTGTTCCAGTAATACTCACCGCTGGCAACATACGCTTTTGCAGTCTCTAATTGTGGCTTTTCAACAAAAGCATCCACACAATAAGCATCATTATCTAATGCCTCACCACGATGGATATAACCATAGCCCGTTTCTGGGTGTGTCGGCACAATACCAAAAGTGACAAGTTTGCCTTTTTCAGCCTCTGCTTTAGCGTGTTGGACTGACGCTAAAAAAGCATTGGTATCTTGAATGACATGGTCAGCCGCTAATACTAACAATAATGGATCTTCATCATTGGCTATAGCTTTAAGTGCGGCGAGAGCAATGGCTGGAGCGGTATTACGCCCAACTGGCTCTAAGATAATCCCACTATTATCCATACCGCCTTTGCGTAATTGCTCTGCCACAATAAAGCGATGCTCTTCATTACAAATCAATAATGGAGCTTGATGTTCAATACCATCAAGACGCTTAACCGTTTCCTGCAACATGGTTGCATTCGAGGTTAACGCTAAAAACTGTTTAGGATAAAGGGTACGGGATAACGGCCACAGGCGGCTACCTGAGCCGCCTGCCATGATTACAGGTAGAAGCATAATCCGTTCTTCTTTTGTTTAGAGAAAATAAAGCTTGGTATGACGATGAACATCGTCAGTATTCAGTAAGGTTGCCACATCAAACCATTGGTAGTGACCATGCTGCTCTTTGGGTAATTGCGTCAACGCTACATCAAGCTTTAGACGATATCCCAGTACAACGTAATGCGTGGTGAAGTCATCACCCGAGAAGTTATCATCATAAAAATGCTCAAACGGACCAATTAAGGTTGCATCAGACAATTGCAGCTCAACCCCTAACTCTTCTTTCGTTAATCGAGCAAATGCCGTCGCCAAGGTTTCGTCTTTTAATACGCGCCCACCAGGGACGAACCAATAACCTTGTGCTGGTTTATTGAGGCGCTGCCCAAGCAACACCTGACCTTCTGCATTTTCAACGATTAAATCAAGCGAAATAAGCGGGGTATGTGCCACAACGGTTTGGAATGTGTGTGTATCTAACCGTTGTGTCATCATTACCTCCTAAAGTTATCTTGATTTGCCAAGAACCACTGATAGGTATGGGTTAAACCTTCTTCTAGGCTCACGCTATAACGCCAACCTAAATCAGCAAGACGGCTCACATCCATTAACTTACGCGGTGTACCATCAGGTTTAGTACTATCAAAGACCACATCACCTTCAAAGCCCACGACTTTTGCCATGGTCTCTGCCATTTCACGAATAGTACAGTCAACACCAGTACCCACATTAATGTGCGATAGCATCGGTTGAGTATTGGCTTGATAAGTCTCGTTGTCCAACTCCATCACATGGATAGAAGCAGCAGCCATATCATCAACAAACAAGAATTCGCGCATTGGAGTACCAGTACCCCACACGACTACTTCTTTGTCGTTATTTAACTTCGCTTCGTGGAAACGACGCATTAAGGCAGGAATTACATGCGAGTTATCAGGGTGGAAGTTATCGTTCTCACCGTATAAGTTTGTTGGCATCACGCTGCGGTAATCGCGACCGTATTGACGGTTGTACGATTCACATAACTTAATACCGGCAATTTTTGCCACAGCATACGGTTCGTTAGTCGCTTCTAGCGTGCCATTAAGCAATGCTGATTCGGTCATTGGCTGCTCAGCCAATTTAGGATAAATGCACGATGAGCCTAAAAATAGCAGATGCTGTACATCATGCTGGTGAGCTGCATGGATGATGTTACATTCCATCATCAAGTTTTCATAAATGAAATCAGCAGGGTAAGTATTATTAGCATGGATACCCCCTACTTTTGCTGCAGCGAGATATACCTCGTCAATACGTGCATCAGAAAAGAAATCACTGACTGCTTGTTGATTTAATAAATCGAGCTCGCTACGTGTACGTGTAATGATTTCAACGTTGTTACGCTGAGATAATTGACGAACAATCGCTGAACCCACCATACCGCGATGACCAGCAACAAAAATACGTTTTTTCACAACTGATACCGTCATTAGTTTTCGAGTGAAATCGCCACGTCAAAGCCATTGGCTTTAAGTAGAGCGTGTTGTTTTGCTTTATTGATGTCGTTTGCCACCATTTCAGCGCACATTTCTTCAACGGTAATTTCAGGTGTCCAGCCTAGCTTCTCTTTTGCTTTGCTTGGGTCGCCTAGCAAGGTCTCTACTTCTGCAGGACGGAAGAACTTAGGGCTGACACGAACAATCACATCACCGACGTTAACGCTTGGTGCTTTCTCACTATCAACTGCAGTAACAGTTGCAATCTCATCCACACCCGTACCTGTGAACTCAAGCTCAATACCCGCTTCTTTTGCAGACATACGAACAAACTCGCGCACAGAGATTTGTTTACCTGTTGCGATAACAAAATCATCGGCCACTTCTTGTTGTAGCATCATCCATTGCATGCGTACGTAGTCTTTAGCATGACCCCAATCGCGAAGCGCATCCATATTGCCTAGGTATAAGCAAGACTCTAGACCTTGAGAGATATTGGCAACCGTACGTGTGATTTTACGTGTTACGAAAGTCTCACCACGACGCGGGGATTCATGGTTAAACAAAATACCGTTACATGCATACATGCCGTAAGATTCACGGTAGTTCACTGTGATCCAGTATGCGTACATTTTTGCTACCGCGTAAGGAGAGCGTGGGTGGAAAGGTGTGGTTTCTCGTTGAGGGATTTCTTGCACCTCACCGTAAAGCTCTGAAGTTGATGCTTGGTAGAAACGTGTTTGCTTCTCAAGACCATTTATGCGAATAGCTTCAAGTAAACGAATGGTACCCATCGCATCTACATCAGCGGCGTATTCTGGTGATTCAAACGAAACGGCAACGTGAGACATGGCACCAAGGTTGTAGATTTCATCTGGCTGGATTTCTTTTACAAGACGAATAAGGTTAGAAGAATCGGTTAAATCACCGTAATGCAGATGGATATTGTCGTTCGTATTACAAACTGCATCTACACGCTCAGTATTGAAAGACGATGCGCGACGGATTAAGCCGTGAACTTCATAACCTTTTTCTAATAATAGTTCTGCAAGGTATGAGCCGTCTTGACCTGTAATACCTGTAATCAGTGCTTTTTTCATTTCTATTTCAACCTTAAACAAATTAGAGAATAAATTAATTTTACTCGATAAGATAATTTCACCCAAATACTATTTTTTGATTTCTCACCACTAGGGGAAACATTATTACCATGCCGCCTGTATAATAACATTGGTTCAGACAAGAAAATTATATTTAAATTTAAACATTCAGCCACCAAGCCGATATACCAATCGTGCATAGGTATGTTACCATATGCTTTATTCTCTAGTATAGAATCAAGCAATTCCCTACGAAAAGCCATACAACATCCTAAGTAAGAGTTTTTAATAATATTCTTTAGTAAACCTCTGTCACTTCCATTCACTTCAAAAAAAGAAGGGAATAAAACATTTTTATTCTCATCTACAATTGAACAATCGGATAATACTAAATCTGCATTTTTATGCTCAAATTCTATACAGTATTTTTCCACCTTGTTAGGGAGCCAAATATCATCTTGGTCAGCTAAGAAGATTATATCTCCTTTTGCTAAACTTAGTGCATTAAAAAAATTATCAATTAGCCCTGTTTGGGGACCATTGAACAATTTAACCCTAGGGTCTCCTATACTCTCAATTATTGATATAGTACTATCAGTAGAACCATCATCTGATATGATTAGTTCATCATCATCAGATAGTTGCTTCAAAATTGAAAGTAATTGTTCTTTTATGTATTTATGGCCATTATAACTTGCTAAACAAACACTTATCATCTGTTCTCTTTTTACTTAACAATAAAAAAAACAAAATAGTTAATATCATTTCAGAAGTAACAGTTGTAAACGCTGCCCATATTAATCCGAAATGTTGTAGAAACAGCACATTCAAAATGAGATTAATAAATGCAGAGAGCAAACGCAACTTCATGACCGTATTATAGCTATCAATATATATAAACTTAAGTTCTAGAATAACATTTGGATACCTAAATATAAAAAAGAAAGACAACACTATAATCAAATGATTTACAATATCTAGGTTATATTCACTTCCAAAAAACAATATAATAATTTCACTTGAGAAAAAGTAAATTACAAATATATATAATGCAGCACCAATGTAGGATATACACATTAAATAAATCTGATTCTTTTTACTAGCAAAAATCCTATTCACTCTCGGTAATAAAATATTCCATGCTACTCCACAAAAAATATCAGCTAAACTTACAAATGTTGCAGCAATTGTATAATATGCAAGTTCTTTGTCACCAAGTATGTTTCTCACTAAAACTTTATCTGAATTAAAGTATAAAAGAAATGAAATTGAGGATACTGCAAATGGAAGCCATCCTCTAAATTTAAACAAGGCTGAAGTATAACTAAATTTAAAATCTATTAAATTTCTAAAGTTATTAGATAAAAACAATAGAATTAAAGAAACTGATGAGAGCAAACCAGAAAAAAACAAAGAAAGATATAATTCTTTAATATAAATTATCAATGCTACTTTAAATAGAACAGAGCAAAAAAAGTATAAGACGTTGTATTTAAATACGGACTCTAACTTTTCATTAACTTGAAAATAAAATAATATTACTTTAGTAACGAAAAATGTAGAAAAAATATCAAAATAAGAGAACAACAACAACTTTGAAAAATCTGTTCTTTCATAAAAATGGAAAAAAAGCAAAAAAACAAAAAAGAGTAAAGAGTTTAATAGAATAACACTATAATATTCATTTTGAAAAACTAAACTTTTATCCTTTTTATTATCTCTATTATTGTTATTGCTAGATAAAAAATAGTCTTTTGAACCAAAATCTAAAAACAATAAAACATATGATATCAACACCATCAAATATGAATAATCAGAGTAATTTCCAATAGACATAGTTCTAGCAACACAAATATTAACTAGTAACCCGCCTAAAGGAAATAACATATATGATAGAACGTAATATATATTACCCATTAATATCCCTGAAAATCAATTCAAAATATCTTTTTAAGAAAAACATACTTTTCTTTTTTATTGTAAGCTTTAGCGCCCTTATTAACGCCCAAAATAAGACTATTCTTTGGTTTGACTTTTCCGAATAATACTTAGCTGATTTAATATAAACATCAAATCTTTTTAAAACAGATGTATCTTTCGGATTGAAAGTTGAAGTAAATGATGATAATTCATGCTGAACAGAGCTATTGAGTATATAAAAATTATTATATCTTAATTTGAACCTCTCAATAAAATCAAAATCACTATAATCTAGAGGTAGTTTATCATCAAAAAATATTCCATTTTTGAATACATCTATATTAATGCACAAAAGACTATTCAAAAGTGTTATATTTTCATTATTAACACACCCATGTATATCTTTTAAATCGTTATCAATCCAAGACTTATTAAACCTAACTTTGCTTGGGGAGATTAAAGTTTCATTGAAAAATAATTTTGGTGCTATAATTTTTGGTAATGGTGTTAATTTTATTGCCTGTAACAGATCTTTTATATATATGTCTGAAATATCAGTATCATGATCCATCAATAAGATCCATTTTGATTCATTATCCTTAACGAACCTATTTATATATTTATTATAAGCTCCAACAACGCCAGGATTCGTTTTATCATGTATATAATTAAACTTACTTAAATCAATGGATGAATTATCCATTTCATCTTCGGAGTTGTCGTATATATATATATTTTCACTTAGTCCGTTTTTAACTATAGTATTAATAGCTTTTATGTCTTCTACTTTTTTATTGTAAAGAACAATAATTATTTTTAAATCATTATGCATTTCTAAGCCTAATTTTAAGCGCTGTAATTTTCATTAAAAAATAAGAAATAATGCCAAAGAACATATTAAAATTACAACTAACAACTTTCGCCATTTCGAGAGAATCTAATTCATTGGTAACACCGAATGGATCAGCGTAAGCAATAAAATCAGAGTCTAATCGATATTTTTTTTTATCAATAAAAATACATTTTTGTATAAACTTGAAATCTGCATATTTTTTATATTTACAATCAAAAATATCATTAACGGAATCTATTTTTCTTATCATAAATGATTGATGATGTACGGTATTGCCATATTTTAACAACCAACTTACTTTTGAATTAAATAAATAATCGCCTACATAAGTTTTACCTATAATTATCTGATCATCATCTTTAATCACAGGTAAAGACAATATTTTATCTCCTGCGCCTAAGTATACAACAAAACTATTATTTGAAACTAAATTCCAGCCTTTATTCATGGCATCATATATACCATCATCTTTTTCTGAAACAAAATGATCGATTATTTTTGAGTCTAATATTTCTCTTGTTCCATCGTTTGACTCCCCATCAATAACTATAAATTCTATTTTATAATTTGGATATTTTAGTTTTAATTCTTCAACTGAATTAATTGTTAATTTTAATTCTTCATTACAATTAAAAACAACTGTTATTATAGTGATTTTATTATCCATTAGACTTTCTAAACCTCGAAAATAATGTTCCAACTAGTGAAAACAAGAATACAAATATAATAATATCAGATGTTATCATCAAATATAATTGCAACTCTATTGGTATTAAATACATGAGCGCTAATATTGATATAACCAAGGAAGAATATAAGTATGATGTTGTAGAAAACAAATATTTTATTAAAATGTTTCTTAAATTTGAAAATACAAACCCTAAAGTGAAACAATATAATATTGAACCAACATAACCAAAAAAGACTCGGCTTTCAAATATAAACTGTGAATTAGGTCCGAATCCGTTAGGTTCAAGCCCTATAGCCTCTTCTAATAATAAACTGCCAAGTGGAACATTATAATTTCCAAGATGGAAAAGTGTTAAAATGGGAGATACAAACATATAGAGATATGAATAAAAATCTAAACTTAACTTATCAGCAATATTATATACATAATAAAAATAGTATGTATCACCAAATGCCAACATCCTTGTAATTAACTTTAATACCACTTCTCCTGAATCTCTACTATATATGAAAATAACATATAATAAGGTTACAACTACCAACCTCAATGCATTTTTTTTCAATCTCTTATTTATTTTAAAATCGGCTATTTTAAGCATTATAAATGGTATTGAAAAAATGACAGGAAGAAATGCTGATTTTGATCCTGTTGATAATAGTATCCCGAATAAAATAAAAAGAGGAATTAATATTGTAATTTTTTTATTATGCAGAAAAAATAATAAATAATAGACAAATACTACAAGAAGTAAGCTCAAGTTTATTCGTTTGACAATACCAAAGCCTCCCGTATATAAAGTAACTTTAGATATACTAGGATCTGGACTAAATAAGGGAAATCCTTTTACTAAAAACATTATACTATTAAACAATAGTACAATGACAAACATAATATGAAAGCTATATTGCGATAAGGATGTATTAAATAATTCGTTATTTATTTTTTTATATAACTTAGTTTTACCATTTACAAAAATAAATAATGCGATAAAGAATACCAAATCACAAAGAATAAATTGGATAAAGTCACTAATTTGAATATAAGATATCTCATACAAACAAATAATCAACGAAAAACTTAACGAACATGATAATAATATATATACAATAGGATCAAATATTGTAAATAACTTACGCCTTATAAAGAATAGTTTAATACTAAAAATAATAAAAAAAAACAATCCAAATTGTTCAATATTGATAGCAGATACTAATGATTCCATTTATTTACAACTCTCAACAAACCAAATAAGTACCAACAAGTAAACGATAAAGAACATTTCTTATTATATTCATTATAAGAATCGTTCTAAATTTAATAGATTACTATCAATAAGTCGTTTTGCTAATCGATCTTTATCTGATAGTATAAGTTCTTCCATATGAGGCCAATCAATACCAATATCGGGATCATTCCATAAAATAGAATGTTCAGCCGATGGGTTATAATAATCAGTACATTTATAAACAAATTCAGCTTCATCACTGGTAACGTAAAAGCCATGTGCAAAACCTTCAGGAACCCATAACTGACGATTATTTTCATCAGATAAATAGACACCAACCCATTTGCCAAACGTTGGTGAATTTTTTCTAACATCTACAGCAACATCAAATACTTCCCCCGAAACTACTCGAACTAATTTGCCTTGTGTATTTTCTGTTTGATAATGAAGGCCACGCAAAATTCCTTTTTTGGATTTAGAGTGGTTATCTTGTACAAATCTAGTTACCTTACCTGTTACGGATTCTTCAAATTTCTTTTGATTCCATGTTTCCATAAAAAAACCACGTTTATCACCAAAGATAGTGGGTTCAATAATTTTCACATCTGGGATTTCGGTCTCAATTACTTTCATATTATTTCTTCTTCAAAAATTATTGATAATTAGATAAATTACTTAAAGCCCGTTGCCAGTCACTGGCATGGATGGAAAATATCTCAGTGATTTTTTGAGTGTTAAGCTTTGAGTTTGCTGGTCGTATGGCTGGTGTTGGATAGTCTGAAGTCTTAATTCCTTTTACCAATGGCGTTTTTTTGAGCACCCCTTGTTTTACCGCTTTATCAAAAATCGTTTGTGCAAAATCACACCAGTTTGTATGAGGTAAACCAGAAAAGTGATAAATACCATATTTTACATTATCAATGCTTTCACCTTGTAAATTGATAGCTTTTGCAATGACGATTAAAGCAGCTGCAATATCCCCCGCATAAGTTGGTCCACCAAACTGATCAGCCACAATACCTAATTCATCTCGCTGTTGTGCTAATCGAAGCATGGTTTTAACAAAGTTATTCCCTTCCTCACCAAACACCCATGCAGTACGCAAAATGATAGTACGAGCACAGGCCTTAAGCACTGCATTTTCACCAGCTAGTTTACTCTTACCATAAACACTTTTTGGATCAATATCATCCTCTTCAGAGTAAATACCATCCTTTTCACCAGAAAAAACATAATCGGTTGATATATGTAATAAAGCTGCACCAATATCTTCAGCCGCTTGTGCTAAATATAATGGGCCATCTCGATTAATCTTATATGATAAATCGACTTCTGATTCAGCTTTATCTACAGCTGTATATGCCGCTGCGTTGATAATTATATTAGGCTTAAATTCATTCACAGTCTCTACAACACTAGATTGTGAGGTGATGTCTAACTCATTTCTATCAACAGCTAAAATTTCGGTATTAGGGCAGGATTGTAGCTGTTTAACTAAACAGCTACCTACTTGACCATTGCTACCTGTAATTAATACTTTCACAATGTGCAATCTCTATTTCTTTTCAGACGTAATACGCATCAAATATTGACCGTACTCATTTTTCATCATTGGTTTTGCTAACTCTTGTACTTGTTCAGTGGTTAACCAACCATTACGCCAAGCAATCTCTTCTAAACAAGCTACCTTCAGACCTTGAACATTTTGAATCGTCTCAACAAAAGAAGAAGCTTGCTGCAGACTTTCATGAGTCCCCGTATCTAACCAAGCAAAACCACGTCCTAACAACTCAACATTCAATGAACCATCATTCAGATACATTTCATTCAAGGTAGTAATCTCAAGCTCACCTCGTGCCGAAGGTTTCACTTGTTTAGCCATTTCTACAACACGGTTATCATAGAAGTACAAACCAGTGACGGCGTAGTTTGACTTTGGCATTGAAGGTTTCTCTTCAATCGAAATCGCTTTCATCTCACTATCAAATTCGACCACTCCAAAGCGTTCAGGATCATGTACTTGATAACCAAATACCGTAGCACCATGTTCACGAGAGGCTGAATTTAATAAGGTTTTACTAAATGATTGGCCATAGAAAATATTATCACCAAGAACTAAACAAACACTATCATCACGAATGAAGTCTTCACCAATTAGAAAAGCTTGTGCTAGACCATCCGGAGAGGGTTGAATGGCATATTCTAAGTTGATACCAAAATCAGAGCCATCACCTAATAATCGACGAAAACTTTCATTATCCTCAGGCGTAGTAATAATAAGGATGTCTTTAATACCCGCTAACATCAGTGTAGATAGCGGATAGAAAATCATTGGCTTGTCATAAATGGGTAATAGCTGCTTTGATACACCACGAGTAATAGGGTAAAGACGAGTGCCTGAACCACCGGCTAAAATAATCCCTTTCATTTATTTCACATCCTTATTAACCGCTGTACCTAAACGCTCAAAACTGTATGAGCCATCTAGTACTCGACCCCACCACGTTTTATTATTCAAATACCATTCAACAGTTTTTCGAATCCCTGATTCAAAAGTCTCAGCTGGTTTCCAGCCTAATTCTCGCTCAATCTTAGATGCATCGATGGCATAACGAACATCGTGTCCTGGACGGTCAGCAACATAAGTGATTAAATCTTGATACTTCTCAACACTATCAGGTTTATTTGGCACTAGCTCTTCAAGTAAAGAGCAAATCGTTTTAACTACTTCAATATTGGCTTTCTCATTGTGACCACCGATATTGTATGTCTCACCAACTTCACCTTTGGTCACGACGGTATAAAGTGCGGATGCATGGTCTTCTACATACAACCAGTCACGAATTTGCATTCCATTACCATAAACAGGCAAACTCTTTCCGTCTAAGGCATTTAAAATCATCAATGGGATCAGTTTTTCAGGGAAATGATATGGACCGTAGTTATTTGAACAATTGGTTATAATTGTTGGCAGACCATAAGTACGTAACCATGCTCGCACTAAATGGTCGCTAGATGCTTTTGATGCTGAATAAGGGCTTGATGGTTCATATGGTGTCGTTTCTGTGAATAACTCTTCTGTCCCCTCCAAATCACCATACACTTCGTCAGTTGAAATATGATGGAAACGGAAAGCCGACTGCCTCGTTTTATCTAATTGATTCCAATATTGACGAGCGGATTCAAGCATTGTATAAGTGCCAATAATATTAGTTTCAATGAATGCAGCTGGCCCATCAATGGAACGATCAACATGGCTTTCAGCAGCCAAATGCATCACAACATCTGGTTGATATTGATTAAATACACGCTCTAACTCAGTTCGATTACAAATATCAACTTGTTCAAATTTATAACGCTTACTATTTTCAACTTCAACAAGCGATTCTAGATTGCCTGCATACGTTAACTTATCAACATTAATCACTTCGTCTTGCGTATTATTAATAATGTGACGAATAACTGCAGAACCAATAAAGCCTGCTCCACCAGTAACTAGAATCTTCAAGTTTAATATCCTTTTTTATTTCTAAATTATAAATTTGTATTAACTGAACCGAAAGTTAGCATTTATAACGTTGAATTTTCTCTCATTTTTTTAATCTGAGACGTTTTTTAATACTAAATCATAAAAACATTAGCAATTTAGACAAATACACTTAAAAATAAATCAAAAAGTGATACTTGGTGCTATTGAGGAATAAGTCCTAAAAACTTAATAATCAACTTAATTTGCATTACGCATTTTAACACTTTTACCCTAGAAATATCACCATTTGCCTAAAACAGGCACGCTACCGCCCATTGGTTAAATGCTATTACCAATTAGCAGCTAAATCTTTCCTGTCGTACTTTTAAGATTATTATACCATTTCCATTAAGGAAAGGTATCCTATCTCTAAGTGATAGTTATGTCATTCTTTTCACAAGTAAAATCTATTTAAACGTTCATTTTTCAAACGGATATTAATCATAATAAGACAACAACAACTTACGACTTTCTAAAGCTATTACAAAATTACTTACTGTCGTAGCTGTAATTATAGTAGCCGTAATTTCCGCCGTAGGTGCTGCTTGCTTTACGGACAATAGCGTTAAGAATAAAGCCTTTCACTTCAATGCCGTTTTGTTCAAAGCGTTGTTTAGCAACCTCGATTTCTTTCACAGTATTTTGCTCAAATCGTCCCACTAATAAGGTAGTTGCTACATGGGCGCCAACAATAGCAGCATCAGTTACCGCTAAAATAGGCGGAGTATCTACAATCACCATATCATAATGCTGCCCAGCCCACTCAGTTAATGCTTTAAAACGTGGGTGCATTAATAACTCTGATGGGTTTGGCGGCGTATCACCGCGAGGTATAAATTCTAAACCGCTCACACCTGTTTCACGGACAATATTGCTAAAATCTTGCTTGCCACATAAGTAATCAGATAAACCCGGTTTGTTGTCAGTACATAATTGTGTTTCCATGAGGCCTTTTCGCATATCAGCATCAATCACTAAAACTTTTTGCCCTGCTTTTGCAATTACTGAGGCAAGGTTTACAGATACAAACGATTTACCAATACCAGGACTAGGGCCTGATAGCATTAGCGCATTATTTTTGCTTCCATCATCGCAAAGTGCAGCTTGTACGTAAACTACGAAGTGCTTCAACCGATAAATCCGCAGGGTTATAAACACTTAACAAAGTTTGCTCTACTGTTGAGTTTTTACCTTTTTTCTTTTTCAATAGTTCAATTTGTTAGTCAGATAATGGAATTGAAGCATAAACAGGTAAGCCAATTTCTTCAATTTGATCTGGCGTTTCAACTCCCTTATGGAACGCTGCACGAAGTAAAGCAATAGCAACCGACAACATGCCGCCTAGTAGCGTTGCAAGAACAACAATTGAGGCTTTTTCGGTTTCACTGCCTGTGAATAGCTTTGCGCTGAATCTAGAATACGCACGTTACCCACAGTACTTGCTTTTACAATGCTTAGCTCTTGGACTTTGTTTAGCAATTCAACATAAATTTGCTGATTTACTTCAATATAAGCGGCTAATCGACGGACAATCTCCTTACGTACCTAGGTAACGGTTTTACCTGCCACTTTTACTTTACCGATATAAGGATAAAAAATAGTGCCATCAGCATGTACCCAGTTACCCGCCTCACTCGCACTTCGATAAGAGCCCGCAGGGATCGTTAGTTCTGGATGATCCCAAATAGTGACATTTAAAATATCTCCCGGACCAATGTGATACTCATAATGCTTTAATTAATTCTCAAGCATTTGATTGGTACGCGCTGATGCTCTGGGTATTATTGCTAGCAAAGCTAGCGACGGTGCCTTTAGTGATCTTGCTAAACTCATCAAAAAATCAAATGGCAAAGCTAACATCCAACAAAAACAAGAACAAAATGTTGAGCTAATTTTACTGACTAACGGATTACCAATGTTTGCAGTAAACACGGAAACACAATGTTATCGTGAATTTATTCAATCAGATATCCCTTGTAAGCAACTTAGCTTTAACACCATAAGTGCAAAGCCTAACTTTGACCAAACGACTTGGTTATACCAAACCATGAATAGCGGTTTTGGTCGTAGCCAAGTGATTTTATCTCCCGCATTAAATCACCGAACAGCAACAGAATATGGCTTCTTTGATTATTCTCTCGCACTTGCTGCCAACCTTTATACCCCACTATGGCAAGGTTCCGCTGTTGATCTGCGTTATATGGTACCTATTGATAATAGTGACGATTTTGACCAAGGTGGCTTATGGCATCAGCAAGCGTTTGAAAACAAGCTTGACCGTGCACTTCTTCATCAAGCATTTAAACTGCCACAAAATATCATTACTCAATTTAGTGGTGGCTACATGATGGGCGGCTACTGGGGAGGGATAAATGAAACACAATGGTACTCACCACAAGGCGATCACATGCTGGGTTTTGAAGCGAGTAAATTCATATCTAAAGACGAATATGATGCTCGAGAAAGAAAAATTGCAGATAAACAAAGTGTATTAGCTAACTATACCTATTCACTTCCAGAATATAACTGGCAATTAGGCCTTCAAGCAGGCGAATATTTCCAAGGTGATGTCGGTGCACGTGTAACTTCTAGTCACTGGTTAGGAGATACTAAATTAAGTATTAACTACCTAACTTCGAAAGCAAAAGGTAGTAGTGAATATGAAGACTTTGTTGCCGTTAGTATTGCCATCCCATTAACACCTTGGCGTGATATGAAGCCTAACTATGCTCAGGTACGTGGTATCGATCAGTTTGTATACTCATTGCAAACACGCGTCGGTGAAAGCCACAATAACTTAAACTCTGGTTTAGGAGCTTCATCGGATCTTCAGCATAATATTGTTCGTCAATATGAGAACCGTGGCCGACTTTCTCCTGCTTACTTCAAAGCAAACACTCAACGTTTAAGAAATGCATACATCAAATATGTGAAAGTAACCGTAGAGTAAAATAATAAAGGATAAGATAAATATCTTATCCTTTATTAAGGATATTTAGGACTTCGCTAGTTAAAAATATTTATTTATCAACATAACTATAATTATAATATCCGTAGGTATTACTGATTTTTTTCTCTACCGAGTTAAGTATAAAGCCGGTGATCTCTACGCCAGCATGATTAAATCGCTCTTTTGCTACTTCAATTTCATGTATAGATGTCTTTTTAAATCGACCAACTAAGAAATTAGCCCCTGCATACTTACCAACTAATGCTGCATCAGTCACAGCTAATAATGATGGGGTATCTACAATAACAATATCATAGTTTTCATTAGCCCACTCCATTAATTCAGACAACCTATTTCCCATTAGTAATTCAGAAGGATTGGGGGGTATACAACCACAAGAAATAACATCTAAATTATCAACATTAGCTTTTTGTACAATTTCATCTAAATTACCTTGATAACTTAAATATTCAGAAAGTCCATTTTTACCTTTTAAATTAAATACTTTAGTACTCTTTCCTTTTCGCATATCAGTATCAATAAATAATACTTTCTTTTTAGCTTGAGAAAATACTATGGCTAAATTTTTCGATAAAAATGACTTACCAAGATCAGGACTTGAACCTGAAATCATTATTATCTTATTTTTCGCAGTAGATATTGAAAAATATAAACTTGTTCGTAACGATTTTATTGCCTCTATCGCTAAGTCATCAGGATAAAGACACGCAAGTAACATCCCCTCTTCATTAAATTCACGACTGCTTTTACTTTTTTTAAGTAATTTACTTTGATTAACGGAGTATGGCACAGTTGCATAAAGAGGAAGTCCTAACGATGATATTTGACGAGGATCATCAATACCACTCATAACAGTTTTCTTTAATAAAACAATTGCAATAGAAAGCATCCCACCAAGTAAGGTAGTGAGAACAACGATAAGGGCTTTTTTAGGTTTAATTGGAACTGGTGACGTTTCTGCTGAGTCAATTAATCTTACACTACCAACTGTGCTTTCTTGACTTATTCTTAATTGCTGAACTTTATTAATAAGCGATATATATATATGTTGAGCTGCCATCACGTCACGATTTAACGTAATTATTTTTTGATTTGTTTTAGGCATAGCGCTAACTTCATTTTCTAATTCAGCTTTTCTTTTTAGTAGTGTCCTTTGTTGTTGTAATAATGAAACATATGCAGGATGCTCTTTGGTATATAATTTAGATATTTCAGACTCTTTGAAACCCAAATCAATTAATTTACTTTCAACTGATGCTAAAATATTAAGTGTCGACTTAGCTTGATAATCCATATCAATAGAATCGCTAGACACTTTAAATGCATTTAGTTTATTTTCAGCAATATCCAACTCTTGTTTAACTTCAGGTAACTGATTTTCTATAAAAGCTAAACTTTTAGCTGCTTCTAGCGCATTATGATCGATATTTTGTGCCAACTCATTATTAGCGATATCATTTAAAATAGTCTCCATCCGCAGAGGATTACTACCTACTAATGAGAGCTGTAAAATACCCGTGTCTTTGCCAGACTCCTTTATAGATAAGCTTTTTCTAAGAGATGATACCGTATTATAACGATTAAGTTTCTTAATGATAAACTTCTGCCCAACCTCACCATTCAGCTGTAAAATAAGTAACTGATATCCATTTTTATTTACTAGTTTTCCAACTTCACCGGAGAAAATCAGTTCATTATTTTTATTAAAGAAATCGTATAACCCTTTCTTAGCATCACTTATTTTTACAATATACTCACCACCTCTATTACCACTTGATTTATTATCATTTTCAGGTGTTATCAATAGTGAAACTTTAATCTCAGGCACATCACCTAAAAAATACGCTATCTTTTTACCTATGATAGGCGTAAATATGGGTGAAGAATATAAAGTTAGATTTAGATTATCAACAGTTCTCCCCAGCACCATACGAGACTTAATAATCTCTATTTCTGTATTTGCTGTAGACTGTGATATAAATAAGTTTGAAATATCATTCACGTGAAAATCTAAATGCTGATGCTGTGTCTCTACTTGTAGTCTTGCTACCGCTTGATAAGTTAAAGGTGTTGACTTCGCATAGAGCACACCTAGTATAGTAAAAAAACACGTGATACTTAAAATTAGCTTCCAAGATTCAAGAACTGATTTAAATAAATATATTAGATCAATCTCATCATGATTTAAATTACTATCCATTCTTATTTCATCCCTAATTTAATCATGTTATTTAAGGTCCGTATAATAATCCACACCTTGAGTGAGTGTGGTAAAGTTTGTAATGGTTGGTAGAACCTGCGCCATCACTCTATTCCACCTTCCCATTGGTGATGCGGTAACATAGATTATATCTTGAGGGTTTAATTCGAATTGATTGGCAATAATCATAGCTGCTGCACTTTTCATATTCAGTTGATAAATATCTGCAACTTTATCCTCTTTATCCTCTTTATTTATTCTAATAACAAAGACACCTTCAGCATCAGCACTGATTTCATTAATCCCGCCAACTGTACTGAGCGCCTCAGTTAAATTCATTCCTGAACGGTCAATTTGAAGCGTTTGGGGGTTATTCACCTCCCCCATTACGAATACTTTTAAATCGTCATTATTAGCTATATGTATAATATCATTATTTTTTAATAATATATTCTGAGTTAAATCGCCATTTTGAATAAGATCGTAAGCAGATAAATGAATAACATTATTATTTCTTGTTACAGTAACATTATGCCAATCAGCATCAATACTAAAACCCCTCGCCTTATTAATAGCAAGCAATAATGTTAATGCCTTATCTGTAATAGCTTGCTCTCCAGGAAGCTTCACTGAGCCTGTTACATAAACTTGTTTTGATTTATAAGCTGCCACTGAAACTTCAATTTGTGGCATTTCAATGTATCTCGCTAACTTCTTTGTTAACACACTTTGTATATAAGATAATTTGTGTCCTGCAACATGAATAAAGCCAACATAAGGATAAAAAATACGCCCATCAGCATGCACGCGAGTACCCGCCTCTTCAGGTGTACGTTCCGGTCCTTGCGGAATTGTTAGCTCTGGATGATTCCAAACGGTAATATTTAATACATCAGTGGGGCCAACAATATAACTATAATTGTTTATATCAGTTTGTAACTGTTCATTCGTCTTAGCTTTTACTTCTTTTTTTCTTACTTTGTTTATCACACTACTATCTAAATAATAAATATTTACCTTGTTCAAAATAGATTCATTTTTAGTGTTTTTTATCTCTTTATTTTTTATATTAAAATGCATTCCAGGCATACTGCAACCGGAGAGAAAAAACATACAAAAAAAACCAACTAAACATACATTTTGTAAAGCTTTACATCTATAGAAGGGCATTATTTAAATATTCATAAGTCAATAAATGATAACAACTATACCAAATAAGAATCATAAAAACTCATTGCATAGTATTTATGTATGTTTTTAATGACCAACATCATAATAATTAATGAAATATAACTCATAATCAAAAAAAACACATAAGTATGACAATTAAATAAAAATAGTAATAAATCTATTTAAATAGCTTTTTACAGTTTTTTATTTTTAAAATATAAAAAAGGTGAGATATAAACCTCACCTTTTGGAGCAATAATGCTTTAATTACTGCTTATAGCTTTGCAGCTAATTCAACACCTTGACGAATTACCCGTTTAGCATCTACCTCTCCAGCAACATCTGCCCCACCAATCACATGCACATTAATGCCTTGCTCGGTGAGCTTTTCTGACAGTTCTTCAACCGATGTTTGACCTGTACAAAGTACAATATTATCGGCATCTAATATTCGAGATTGTCCTTCAACAGTAATATGTAAACCTGCATTATCGATTTTGTCATAACTAACCCCACCAAGCAGTTCAACACCGCGTTTTTCTAATGTTCTACGGTGGATCCAGCCTGTTGTTCTGCCCGGACCTTTACCAACCTTGCCCGGTTTTCGTTGCATTAACCATACTTGTCGCGGGCTAATGTATTCATCATGCGGTAATAAGCCACCTTCATGAGTCAATGTTTTATCAATCCCCCACTCTTCAAGCCATTGATCAAGATTTTGATTTTCAGGCTCTGTTAGCATGGTAGATACATCAACCCCAATACCACCAGCACCAATAACAGCGACTTTTTGTCCTAACTGTACTTTATCTCTAATCAAAGTTTGATAATCAATCACCTTCGGGTTATCAACGCCAGGAATAGGTGGAATACGTGGTTTAACCCCAGTTGCGATGATCACTTCATCATAGTTAGCTAAATCATTTTCTGTTGCAGTGTAACCAAGTTTTACGTTTACACCTGTTTGCTCTAAACGACGGGTAAAATAACGAATCGTTTCTTTAAACTCTTCTTTACCTGGTATTTGCATCGCAAGGTTAAATTGTCCACCAACGTGATCATTTTTCTCAAATACATCGACGGTAAAACCTCGCTCTGCAACAGCAACAGCGCACGCCATTCCAGCAGGTCCAGCTCCAACAATCGCCACTTTTCTATTTTGTGCTACCGGGGTTAATACCAGTTCGGTCTCATAACACGCTTGAGGGTTAACTAAACAACTCGCACGTTTACCAACAAAAGCATGATCTAAACAGGCCTGGTTACATCCAATACAGGTATTAATATCATCAGCGCGATCTTGCGCGGCTTTTTCGACAAAATCAGGATCGGCAAGGAACGGTCGTGCCATCGATACCATATCAGCTTGCCCTGACGATAGAATATCTTCAGCCACTTGTGGGGTATTAATACGATTACAGGTAACTAAAGGAATAGAGACTTCTTGTTTAAGCCTTTCTGTAACCCAAGCAAATGCGGCACGTGGGACTTGCGTGGCAATCGTCGGAACACGTGCTTCATGCCAACCAATGCCGGTATTTAAAATGGTTACACCAGCTTGTTCTAGAGCCTTTGCAAGCATTACTACTTCTTCATGAGTACTGCCTTGCTCGACTAAATCCAGCATTGAAAGACGGAAGATAATAATAAAGTCACGTCCAACTCGCGCGCGAACTGCTTTCACAATTTCTAGTGGGAAACGAATTCGATTTTCATAACTCCCGCCCCAATCGTCATAACGTAAGTTCGAACGCTGACAGATGAACTGATTAATCAGATAGCCTTCTGATCCCATCAGTTCAACCCCATCATAGCCAGCTTCGCGAGCAAGCTCGGCGCTTTTTGCAAAAGCATTGATGGTTTTTAAAATCTGACGTTCAGACATTTCACTTGGGGTGAATTTAGAAATAGGTGAACGAATAGCAGAGGCACTCACTGCAAAAGGCGACATTGCATAGCGCCCTGCATGTAGTAACTGAAGCGCTATTTTTCCACCTTCATTATGTACTGCATCTGTAATGTTTTTATGTGCCCGAGCTGCACGTGATGAACTAAATTCAGCACTTAACGGATGTAGTCGCCCACGAAAGTTGGGAGAGAAACCGCCAGTGACAATTAGTCCTACACCACCACGCGCACGTGCGGCATAGAACGCAGATAATTTTTTAAATCCATCTCGTGATTCTTCAAGCCCTGTGTGCATAGAGCCCATTAACACACGGTTTCGTAGGGTAGTAAAACCAAGATCCAATGGCGCTAACAAATGAGGGTATGCTTTATTGTCCATGGCTTTTGCTTCTCTTTTTATTATGGTCTGACCAGTATATTAACCCTGTTATGCCATTTCAAACATTTGTTTACATTAAGTTAACATTTGTGCTTTCGCGCACTTTTCTTATGCCTTGGATGACTAACAATACGGCTATTTATTCAATACCTTGTTTTGATATCTCTTCTTAATAGTAAATTTACTGAAATTAGTTAATGAGTACGATACGATATGTCTCAAGAATCATTAAAGAGAGCATCCATGAAAGCCATATTCAAAGGGATTGGAGCGTTTTTCAGAACAATCTGGAAGTTAATCAACTTTGCCCGTAAGTTTATTCTTAACTTAATTTTCCTACTGATTGTAGGTGCCATTATTTTTGCTTTTAGTGATAACGATGATAACGCTGAAAAGCCAGAAGCATCGGCGCTGGTACTAAACCTATCAGGCCCGATTGTTGAGCAGAAAAACTATGATAATCCATTAGATAACGTTATTAGTGATGTGATGGGGCAACCACCTGTTGAACAAAACGTTTTATTCGATATTGTCGAAGCCATCCGCACTGCAACTACCGATAGCTCTATCACTGGCCTTGTATTAAATCTTAAAAACATGCCAGAAACGAGCCTGACAAAACTGCGTTACATTGCAAAAGCCATTCAAGAATTTAAAGCATCCGGTAAACCTGTTTATGCTTATGGCGGTCATTACAGCCAAAGCCAATACTACCTTGCAAGTTATGCCGATAAGATCTTTATGTCACCTGATGGCGGTATCATGTTAACGGGTTATGGCACCTATACGCTTTACTATAAAACATTATTAGAAAAGCTAGATGTCACTACTCACGTTTTCCGTGTCGGTACTTACAAATCATTTGTCGAACCGTATATCCGTGATGGCATGTCAGCCGCAGCAAAAGAAGCCAATACGGTTTGGTTAGATCAATTATGGGATGCTTATACCTCCGATGTGGCGAAAAACCGCAATATCGATGCTAAATCATTGACGCCTGAAATGAACAGCTTTGTTGAACAACTCACTGCTGTTAATGGCGATTTTGCTCAACTGAGTAAAAAAATGGGTCTTGTTGATGAGTTGGTAACCCGTCCTCAATTAAGCCAAATCTTAATCAAAGAATTTGGTGATAACGGTGAGCACAGCTTTAAACAGATCAGCTACTACGATTACTTATCGATGCTGGTTGATGATCAACAACCATCCAATAACAAAGTAGCTGTCGTTGTTGCAAGTGGCGCCATTGTTGATGGCAAGAGTAGTCAAGGTACAGCAGGTGGTGACACGATTGCAGCACTACTTCGCAAAGCTCGCTTTGATAACGATGTTAAATCTGTGATCTTACGTGTCGATAGCCCAGGAGGCAGCGCCTTTGCTTCTGAAGTGATCCGTAATGAAGTCGATGCCTTAAAAGCGGCGGGGAAACCTGTTGTTGTTTCGATGTCGAGTGTTGCAGCATCAGGTGGTTACTGGATCTCTTCAAGTGCCGATAAAATTATCGCACAACCAACAACGATCACCGGCTCTATTGGTATCTTTGCGATTTTAACCACATTTGAAAAAAGCTTAGAAAAGCTAGGCGTTTACAGTGATGGGGTGGGAACGACTCCTTTCTCAGGTGTCGGCGTAACACGTGCTCTACCTGAAAATGTCGGCAAAGTTTTCCAGCTTGGGGTTGATAATGGCTACCAGCGCTTTATTGGTTTAGTCAGCAAATACCGCCATATGTCACTTGAGCAAGCAGATAAAATTGCCCAAGGCCGAGTATGGACAGGTAAGGACGCGAAAGAACGTGGTTTAGTCGATGAGCTCGGTGACTTTGATACTGCAATAACGGAAGCGGTGTCGCTCGCTAAAGTAGATGATTACCAATTGGTCTGGATGCAACAGCCTCTTTCTCCTATCCAGCAATTCTTTAAAGAAATGTCAGGTGAAGTAAAAGCACAGGTTGTGGCAATGGTTATTGGTAACACACCAAATGCATTAGCGCCAGTGACTAAAGTTGCAAAAGATCTGACTTCTCTTAGTAACTTTAACGATCCTAATGGTCGTTATGCGTTCTGCTTAAATTGCAGCACCGTTAACTAGTAACAAAAACGTTATCAGCAACCAATAATTAAAAAGCTCGGCGATATGTCGAGCTTTTTATTATGCAAAAACGCTTAAATAAGCCAGCCAATCAACATTAGTGATAAAAACCGAAATAACTCAAAAGATAAGCACATCAATCTTAGTTCACATTTCAATGCAATAAGTATCACTCTAAAAATCGCTTAACTCGCATCTTCATACAGTTTGCGTATAATGCGCACACCAACCGTTAACTCTGTGCTTAAAAATGGAAAGAAAACATATTTATATCGCCTACACTGGCGGCACCATTGGTATGCAAAAATCTGATCATGGCTATATTCCTGTATCAGGTTTTATGCAAAAGCAATTAGCTAGCATGCCAGAATTCCATCGCCCAGAAATGCCTGAGTTCACTATCCATGAGTATTCACCTTTAATCGACTCATCAGATATGACACCTGCGGATTGGCAACGCATTGCTGACGATATAAAAGATAATTACGAAAAGTATGATGGTTTTGTGATCCTTCATGGCACAGATACTATGGCGTACACCGCTTCTGCTTTATCTTTTATGTTCGAAAATTTAGATAAGCCTGTCATTGTCACCGGTTCTCAAATCCCGTTAGTTGAACTTCGCTCTGATGGTCAAAGCAACTTATTGAATGCGTTACACATTGCGGCTAATTACCCGATCAATGAAGTGACCGTTTTTTTCAACAACCAACTGATCCGTGGTAACCGCAGTACTAAGGCTCATGCCGATGGTTTTGGCGCGTTTATCTCACCAAACTTGCCACCATTATTAGAAGCAGGCATTAACATAACCGTTAATAGCGGAACGGAATTAAACAAAAAACCGAACGGTGAATTTAAAGTTCACACCATTACGCCACAGCCTATTGGTGTGATCACCATGTATCCAGGGATCTCACCAGAGGTTATACGTAATACCCTACGCCAACCTGTAAATGCGATGATCCTACTGACTTTTGGCGTAGGTAATGCACCTCAAAATAAAGAGCTGCTTGATCAGTTAAAAGAAGCATCGAGTCGCGGTGTGATTGTCATGAACTTAACCCAATGTTTATCAGGTAAAGTTAATATGGGTGGATACGCAACGGGTTGTGCGCTAGCAGATGCTGGCGTGCTAAGTGGCTATGATATGACACCTGAAGCAGCATTGGCTAAATTACATTACTTACTCAGCCAAGATTTACCGATTGAAACAATGCGCACGCTGATGCAGCAAGATCTCCGTGGTGAGTTAACCTTGTAAGTTAGCAGTACTTGTTTAATAACGAAAAGAGCCGAACGGGCTCTTTTTTATTTTTAGCTATCATAAAATAAAACACCACTCCCCCAAAATTTTCCAACCGAACTACAATTACAGCTAATAGCAATCTACCTTCATGGGTTGAAACAATGATGATTTTACACGGTGCCTCTATTTCGCCCTTCGTCAGAAAAATCATGTTGGCACTTAATTACAAAGGGATACGTTATGAACTCCAACCTCTCAACCCCTTTTTAGAAAAAGAGCTTGCGCACAAACGCCACCCAATGGGAAAAGTCCCTGTACTTGAACATAACGATACAACAATCATTGATTCAACCGTTATTGCCCATTATCTTGACGATACCTACCCCGTTCCCCCACTTTATCCGGGCGACGCTAAACAACGAGCGAAAATTCGTTGGTTTGAAGCTTATGCTGCAACGCGTGTCACGTCATTACTCGGTGGCGTTTTGTTTTACCAAAAAGTATTGCGCGATAAAATGCAAGATAAGTCGTGTGATGGAGAAGCAGTGGCTCAATGCCTTACTCATCATCTTCCTAATGTGTTGAATTACCTTGAAGAGCAACTCCCCGAGCTAGGGTATGTTGGCGATCATTTCTCAATGGCTGAAATAAGTATCTGGAGTATTTTTAGAACGGGATGGATGGCAGGGCTACGATTGCAACCCCATTATCCTACTCTACACCACTATCTACACCGTATAGAGCAAGAGCCATGGATAGCCAATATTGTGTCAGAAGAAGATCATCAATTACAAAGTTTCTATTGCGAAGCTATGATATGGCCTAACCTGCATGATAAAGTCTAATGTTAGATATCATCATGTTCAAAGCGAGCTATCTCTGGCGACTTTCCAAGAGTCCCTTGAGTCGCAAAATCACGTTTTAATTCAGCTTTACTCTTAAATTTTATTTCGCCACCTGCTGCAACCGTCATATGTTGCGCATCACTATTATGGCGAGACTGATAAAGCATCACAGCCTGCATAGCAGAATCTCTTTGATTAGCCGTTAATACTGAACCATCAGGCCACTTTCCGGTTTCTACTGCAGTTGATATCCGCTCAAAAACTTCTGGCGTCATAGCCTTCAATAATTGCGACACATCCATATCCACTCCTCATTTTGATACTAACAGGCTTGTTTAAGTACATCGCTGTAGCTTATAAAATACGTAATAACAGTCAACGCTTTCCCCTCAAACTGTAATAGCGATCACAGGTTGATAGCTCTATCAAAATAAATTCACCATTTTCGAGATCATCCGTCGATAACAACAAATGACATCGTTATATTTATCCTTATTCGTAACCAACATGTAGGTCACTATGGCGTATTACTCCGCAATTATAGAAACATCAAAAAGAGTAGTGCCGACAAGGTTGCTCTTAAACAGTACTAAACGTCTTATCACAACGATCAGTATGAGCTTATTATTAACTGGCTGTTTTGAACGACACCGTACCACAGATAGCTTATGTGAAAGTTATCCTGAATTGTGTACCCAGCTCAACGTCAATGATGGTCAATGTCGTATTCAACGAACAGGATTAATTTGGCAACGTTATGATGTGTTGAAAAATCCAACCGACCAAGAAAAATTTAAAGAGCTTGAAGCGACGCAAAAGTACATTTTTTGCTTGGAATATGCCGCTCGTATTGAACCAACAGAGCTAAAAGATCGAAAGACTATTCGTATGAACGCACTCTACGATAGCTATAACAATGTAACACGCCTAAACAAAGAGCTATCGTTGTCGACCGATCCAGAGATTATTTACTACCGTTGGAGTCAAGGTGATGAACAAGCACAACAACAATTTCTCGCTCTCGAAGGTAAAAAGGAGTTAGAAACCCCGGATCTTCAGCTTGCGCTTGCCAGCTACTACATCAGCAAAGATAAGGATAAAACCTATCAATTACTGCATCATGCACTTTCACTCTATAAGAAAAATGAAACAGTAAACCAAGATATTATTAAATCATTGGCAACCTTATCTCAGCAGCAAAAAAAACTGAAGGAAGCTTATATCTGGGTATTAATTGCTAATGATATGAATATGCCTGTAGTCGAGGCCAAAAATATCGCCAACCTATTTTTATTAACAGAAAATGAACAGAAGGTTTTAAATAAAAAAGCAGTCAATATTTTAGATAATTTACAAAATGGCAGCTATGAACGAAAAATGATTAATTAAAATTTTATTGCAAATATCAAATAATTTTATAATTGACACATACAAGATTTAATCATTAAACTTATTTAATTTTAAGCGTTATATTTAGATATTTATTTCAGCGACGGTCAATAATTATATATTACCGTCACTCATACGTTTTATTCATCTGCAAAAATTAGAGAAACAGAATTAACACAGTAACGTTCACCTGTTGTTTGCGGGCCATCAGTAAAAACATGTCCAAGATGACTATCACAATGCTTACAGCGAATTTCTATGCGCTGCATGCCATGACTATTATCTTCTAAATAAGTGATACAATCGTTATCAATAGGCGCATCAAAGCTAGGCCAACCGCACCCTGAGTCATACTTATTCGCTGAAGAAAACAGTGGGGAATCACAACAGACACATGAATAAATACCTGTTTTATGATTATGAAGAAGCGTACCGCTAAAGGGAGGTTCAGTTGCCTGTTGTCGACAAACTTGATAAGCCTCTGCTGATAATTTCTCTTGCCAATAAGTATCAGGTTTATTTTTCATCACACCCTTCCCTTCTTTCCCTCAATATTACTTTTCAAAATATATTTTTTATTTATAAAGACTGTAACACATATGGCTGTTTTAAAAATTCACAGTTTAAAGAAAAACCGTCTAATGTATTTATCAGCGATATAAAATTGAAAATTACGCCGCTGTTAAATCACACAGTATTTGTATGATTTACCGCCGTTGTAGTCGAAATGTAAATTAAATCCGATCTTTTTTTTGATTTTAAGCAATATAAACGATTTTTTTGCTTGCAGGGTCACGTAGTATTATGTAATTTTACTACCAGTTATCTTTCATTAGAAATTAAGTTGTGGAGCAACTGTAATGACAATTAAAGTAGGTATTAACGGTTTCGGCCGTATCGGTCGTTTTGTTTTCCGTGCAGCGCAAGAGCGCAACGACATTGAAGTTGTTGGTATCAACGACCTTATCGATGTTGAGTACATGGCATACATGCTTAAGTACGATTCAACTCACGGCCGTTTCAACGGTACTGTTGAAGTTGAAGGCGGTAACCTAATCGTTAACGGTAAAACTGTTCGTGTAACAGCTGAACGTAACCCAGAAGATCTTAAGTGGGATGCAATCAACGTTGACGTTGTTGCTGAAGCAACTGGTCTTTTCCTAACTGACGAGACTGCACGTAAGCACATCACTGCTGGTGCTAAGAAAGTTGTTCTTACTGGTCCATCTAAAGACGCAACTCCAATGTTCGTTATGGGTGTTAACCAAGACACTTACGCAGGTCAAGATATCGTTTCTAACGCTTCTTGTACTACTAACTGTCTAGCGCCTATCGCTAAAGTTCTTAACGACAAGTTCGGTATCGAATCTGGTCTTATGACTACAGTTCACGCAACTACAGCTACTCAGAAGACTGTTGACGGTCCTTCTGCTAAAGACTGGCGTGGCGGTCGTGGTGCTTCTCAGAACATCATCCCATCATCAACTGGTGCAGCTAAAGCTGTAGGTGTTGTTCTTCCTGAGCTAAACGGCAAACTAACTGGTATGGCTTTCCGCGTACCAACTGCTAACGTTTCTGTAGTTGACCTAACAGTTAACCTTAAGAACGGTGCATCTTACGAAGCTATCTGTGCTGCTATGAAAGAAGCATCAGAAGGCGCTCTAAAAGGCGTTCTTGGTTACACTGAAGATCAAGTTGTTTCTCAAGATTTCATCGGCGAAACTCAAACTTCAGTATTCGATGCTAAAGCTGGTATCGCACTAACTGATAACTTCGTTAAAGTTGTATCTTGGTACGACAACGAAATCGGCTACTCAAACAAAGTTCTAGACCTAATCGCTCACATCTCTAAGTAATGTAAGCAATTAGCTCGCTTTCTTTGAAAGCAATTAAAAAGGCGGCGCATTTTGCGGCGCCTTTTTTATATCTAGTACAATACAAAAAACGATCAGAACTCTTCACTGCTTTAACAAATTAATTTTCATATTTTTTGATATTTTAAAGCGAAAAATAAGTGTTTTTTTGCTTAATGTTTAATGCACGAATAAACGCTAAACAAATAAGCACTTCCTGCTTTTAACTTTTAAGGAATGAAGATGAACCTACGTCAACTTTCTACTGTTAACGCTTTATCCGACAACGTCACAGTTTGTGAATATCAAGGGATTAATATCATTCGAGTGATCCACCCTCTTGCTGAAGCTGGAATTTCACTGCATGGTGGCCACCTGTTATGGTTTAAACCACAAGGTGAAAAAGACATTATTTGGTTAAGTGAAAAAGCCATTTTTGATCAGTCAAAAGCGGTACGCGGCGGTATTCCAATTTGTTGGCCTTGGTTTGGTCAAGCTGGTACCCCATCTCATGGTTTTGCCCGCACATCGCAGTGGTCATTATTAGAACACCGTGAAAATGAAAACGGCGTTATTGTCAGCCTAGCACTGGAAGATAATGAAGAAACCTATGCGATTTGGCCGCATAAGTTTAAAAACGTCTTAACGTTTGAAATCGGTCAAGAACTCAAAGTAAGCCTGACATCGACTAATACCGACAATCAACCATGGTCATACAGCGGCGCATTGCATACTTACTTTGATATTGCCAATATTAACGATATTGATATTACAGGAATGGGGCCAAACTACCTTGATAGCACACAGCAAGGTAAAGCGTGTGAAGGTGGTTCTACACTGATCTTCAACAGCGAAACTGATCGTGTATATACTCAGCCAGAAGCCACTATCACGATTAATGATAAAAACAATAATCGTGAAATTTTGGTCACTAACGAAGGTCACAATGCTGCTGTAATTTGGAACCCTTGGCAAGCTCTATCCATTAGTATGGGTGATATGGCTGATAATAGTTTTGAAACTATGGTATGCGTGGAATCAACAATCCACCAACCAAGTATTGAGCTAGCGCCTGAACAGTCACATACTTTAGTGACAACGATTTCTAGCCGTTAATTAGAAACGAACCACGGGCAATATTATTGCTCGTGGTTCAAGCATACATTTTTGCAGAAGCTTCAATCAATACCCAGCCATTTCCATCGGGATCATTAAACGTAGCAAACTTACCACCGACTAAATTAACAATACTTGATAATAATACACCACGTTGCTTGAGCTCTTTATGTGTTAGCTGTATATCATCCGTTTGTACGACTAAACCTTGCACTGTACCTGCTTCCATTCCGCCAAATGGCGTCACTAAACTGATTGTCGTTTCTGCACCTCTTGGTGCTAATTGCAGCCAGCGTTTTTTATTATTCGAACAATGATCTCGGATCAATTCAAAACCAAGTGCATCTCGATAAAACTTCAAAGCCTGATTTTGATCCGAAACCGGAATGGAAACAGTATCGACACGTGAAATTGTCATAAAGCCACCTACCTATACAATTTTTAGGACTTCATTTCAGCTTATGTCAGAGAAAGCTGTTTCGTGGAAAAAAAATATCTTAGGCTCAAATACACAAAAAAATTCTCAATAATTGTCCTTCTCTATCAATAATTCAAAAAAAAACAAATAAAACCAAACAAAGCCAATAGACCAAAACAATAATTCAACACAAAAAAGTTTTATAGTTTTTTACTTCAACATAACCCACAAAAACAAGATTCTTCATTAATTACTATAATTAACAGTAGATTTACATATTAACAATAAAAAACAAAAGCATTTTAGCGTCAAAAGCGCTTGCAGAACCCATCCCATAAGAGGATAGTAAAAATATACGGTTAAAAAACATCCAGTTTTAAACCGTTATCACAAGCTATTTTTTATTTAGAAATCATTAACTCAGTACAGCAAATTGATTAGTTCGGTCTAGGCTTACAGTAAGGGATGCAAAAGAGGTTGATTTTCGTCCTGTCTAAATGATCAAAGAACGATTCAGGGGGCATACCATGAGTATTTTTGACCACTATCGTCATCGCTATGAAGAATCCAAGGACGAAGAACTTTCATTACAAGAATTCCTTGATATTTGTCGTAACGATCGCAGCGCCTACGTCAACGCCGCAGAGCGTCTATTGATGGCGATTGGCGAACCAGAAATGATTGATACCGCACAAGACCCATATCTTAGCCGTCTCTTCTCTAATCGGGTCATCTCTCGTTATAAAACGTTTGAAGACTTCTACGGTATGGAAGATGCGATAGAACAAATCGTCTCTTACCTCAAACATGCAGCCCAAGGGCTTGAAGAGCGTAAGCAAATTCTTTATTTATTAGGCCCTGTCGGCGGTGGTAAATCGTCGCTAGCAGAAAAATTAAAAAGCTTAATGCAGAAAATGCCTATTTATATTCTAACGGCAAATGGTGAGCGTAGCCCAGTTAATGATCACCCTTTCAGTTTATTTGATAAATCAGAAGATGGTGATCTACTTGCCAATGAATACAATATTCCATCACGCTATTTAAATACCATCATGTCACCGTGGGCGGCAAAACGACTCCATGAATTTGGTGGCGATATTACACAATTTAAAGTGGTGAAAGTGCGTCCGTCCATCCTTGACCAAGTCGGTATCGCAAAAACTGAACCGGGAGATGAAAATAACCAAGATATTTCATCGCTAGTTGGTAAGGTAGATATACGTCAACTTGAACATTATTCTCAAGACGATCCTGATGCTTATAGTTATTCAGGTGCTCTATGTAAAGCTAACCAAGGCTTAATGGAGTTTGTTGAGATGTTTAAAGCGCCGTTAAAAGTACTTCACCCACTTCTTACCGCAACACAAGAGGGTAACTACAACGGTACTGAAGGGTTATCCGCATTACCTTTCGATGGAATGATCCTTGCTCACTCTAACGAGTCAGAATGGCAGACCTTTAGAAATAACAAGACGAATGAGGCTTTCTTAGATCGTGTTTACATCGTCAAAGTCCCTTATTGTTTACGGGTTTCTGAAGAAATAAAAATCTACCAAAAACTACTTGAAAATAGTGAGCTATCAGCCGCGCCTTGCTCACCAAGTACGCTTGAGATCCTTGCTCGATTCACCGTTCTGTCTCGCTTGAAAGAGCCTGAAAACTCAAGTGTGTATTCAAAAATGCGAGTCTATGACGGTGAAACACTAAAAGATACCGATCCAAAAGCAAAATCTTACCAAGAATATCGCGACTATGCCGGTGTCGATGAAGGTATGAATGGGTTATCAACTCGTTTCGCCTTTAAGATTTTATCGCGGGTCTTTAACTTCGATCATTCAGAAGTTGCAGCAAACCCTGTTCACTTGTTCTATGTGCTTGAGCAACAAATTGAACGTGAACAATTCCCACAAGACATTGCTGAAAAATATCTTGAACATTTAAAAGGCTTCCTTACACCGAAGTATGTCGAGTTCATTGGTAAAGAGATCCAAACCGCTTATCTCGAATCTTACTCCGAATATGGTCAAAACATTTTTGACCGCTATGTCAGCTACGCCGACTTCTGGATTCAAGACCAAGAGTACCGTGATCCTGAAACTGGACAGCTCTTTAATCGCGAAGCACTTAATAACGAATTAGAGAAAATAGAGAAACCAGCGGGGATCAGTAACCCTAAAGATTTCCGAAATGAAATTGTTAACTTCGTTTTACGTGCTAGAGCAAACAATGCAGGCAAAAACCCCAACTGGACCAGCTATGAGAAACTCAGAACAGTCATAGAGAAGAAGATGTTCTCAAATACTGAAGAGCTACTTCCTGTTATTTCATTTAATGCAAAAACATCAACAGATGAGCAAAAGAAACATGATGATTTCGTCGCTCGTATGATGGAAAAAGGCTATACCCGCAAGCAAGTACGCTTATTGTCTGAATGGTATTTACGCGTACGTAAATCGTCGTAAACCAGCTGCAAATGAAATAAGGGGGAGCTATGGCATATTTTATCGACCGCAGGCTCAATGGTAAAAATAAAAGTACGGTTAATCGCCAGCGCTTTTTACGCCGCCATAAGCAGCAAATAAAAGAATCTATTGCTGATGCGGTAAATAAACGCTCGATCACGGATGTTGATAGTGGTGAAGATATCACTATCCCATCTCGTGATATCCGAGAACCTAGCTTTCATCAAGGTAAAGGTGGACAACGTGATGTTGTCCACCCTGGCAACGACCAATTCACACCCGGTGATCGTATCGAGCGACCGCCAGGTGGCGCTGGTCAAGGTGGGGCTGGTAAAGGAGATGCAAGTCCTGATGGCGAAGGCAATGATGAGTTTGTTTTCCAAATATCTAAAGATGAATATCTTGATCTTTTATTTGAAGATCTTGAATTACCTAATTTACAAAAAAACCAAATGAACAAAATAGTCGAGTGGAAAACCTTCCGTTCAGGCTATAAATCACAAGGTGTTCCCGCCAATATTGCCATTGTGAAAACCTTGCAAAACTCATTGGCAAGGCGTACCGCAATGACCGCAGGAAAAAGAAGAAAACTGCGTGATTTAGAGCAAGCGCTCACTTTATTATTTAACACTGAACCTGCGCAACCTTTTGAAGAAGAAAGGATAAAGCAAGAAATCGAGTCATTGAAACAAAAAATAAATAGAACACCATTTATTGATACCTTTGATCTTCGCTATAAAAATTATGAACGCCGACCGCAACCATCAAGTCAAGCGGTGATGTTTTGTTTGATGGATGTATCAGGCTCGATGGATCAAGCCACAAAAGATATTGCTAAACGTTTTTATATTTTGCTTTATCTCTTTTTAAACCGTACCTATAAAAATGTGGATGTTGTTTTTATTCGCCACCATACCCAAGCAAAAGAAGTGGATGAACACGAATTTTTCTATTCACAGGAAACTGGCGGCACCATTGTTTCAAGCGCACTACGTATGATGAATGATATTGTAAAAGACCGATATCGTCCTGAAGAGTGGAATATTTATGCGGCTCAAGCTTCTGATGGCGATAACTGGGCTGATGACTCACCCGGTTGTCGAGAGCTATTAGATAAGCATATATTGCCATTTTCACGTTATTACTCATACATAGAAATCACACGACGAGCACATCAAACATTATGGCGTGAGTATGAAGCGCTACATAACAGCCATGATAATTTTGCGATGCAAAACATACGGACTGTAGATGATATTTTCCCAGTATTTAGAGAGCTATTTAAAAAACAAGTAAGTTAATATTTGAAAGCTTACTAAACGATAGTCAGCGATATTGAAACAATATCGCTACTCTTTCTGGCCGGTATCACGCGCTTTAAGGGGATCTTAGTCATGAATACAAAGACAAAAACAAAAACACTCAGCGATGGACCGGATTGGACCTTCGACTTATTAGAACAATACCATGTCGAGATCAAGCGAGTTGCTGAGCACTATCGCCTAGATGCCTATCCAAACCAAATTGAGATCATTACTGCCGAACAAATGATGGATGCCTATTCAAGCATTGGTATGCCCATCAATTATCATCATTGGTCTTTTGGTAAACGTTTTATCGAAACCGAGCGAGGCTATAAGCATGGGCAAATGGGACTCGCTTATGAGATCGTTATCAATTCGAACCCTTGCATCGCTTACCTAATGGAAGAAAACACCATCACAATGCAAGCCTTAGTAATGGCACATGCCTGCTATGGTCATAATTCATTTTTTAAAGGTAATTACCTGTTTAAAACATGGACTGATGCAAGTTCAATCATCGATTATCTTCTCTTTGCTCGAAAGTACATTACTGAATGTGAGGAGAAATACGGCGTCAATGACGTCGAAAAGCTCATTGATTCCTGCCATGCATTAATGAACTACGGTGTGGATCGTTACAAACGCCCACAAAAAATTTCATTAGTCGAAGAAAAGGCGCGTCAAAAAGCCCGTGAAGATTACCTTCAATCACAAGTTAATTCGCTATGGCGCACCATTCCTGTTCAAGCCGAAAAAGAAACCGTGATTGAAGAAACACGATTTCCTTCTGAGCCACAGGAAAATATTCTCTATTTCTTCGAAAAGCACGCTCCGTTGCTTGAACCTTGGCAACGTGAATTAGTCCGGATAGTACGTAAGATAAGCCAATATTTTTATCCTCAAAAACAAACTCAGGTTATGAATGAAGGCTGGGCGACATTTTGGCACTACACGATTCTTAATCACCTCTATGATGAAGGCTTGGTGACTGAGCGTTTCATTATGGAATTTCTCCATAGTCACACTAATGTTGTTGCCCAGCCTGAATATAACAGCCCCTATTACAGTGGTATAAACCCTTATGCTTTAGGGTTTGCTATGTTTCAAGATATACGTCGAATATGTGAAAATCCTACAGAAGAGGATAAGCATTGGTTTCCTGATATAGCAGGATCTAATTGGCTTGATACCCTACATTTTGCGATGGAAAATTTTAAAGACGAAAGTTTTATTAGCCAGTTTCTTTCACCTAAAGTTATGCGAGATTTTAAACTTTTTGCAGTAAATGATGATGATCGTCATAACTATGTTGAAGTGAGCGCTATACATAATGAAGAAGGTTATCGTGCGATAAGAGAAAAACTCTCTTCACAATATAACCTCAGTAATAATGAACCCAATATTCAAGTCTGGGATGTTGCTTTGCGCGGTGATCGCTCATTAACACTACGCTATATTCCCCATAATCGGATCCCACTTGGTGATAGCCATAAAGAAGTAATTAAACATCTTCATCGACTTTGGGGATTTGATGTTACATTAGAAGAAGAATTACCGGACGGACGTACCCAAATCATTGCGACTTGTCCAATTAAGACACAATATAATACTGAGATTTAAATTTTCTATCTCTCGTTAAAAACAACGCCACTGAAATCTTTAATTTCAGTGGCGTTTTATTTATTAGAGTAAATTAGTAATTAAAACTTATAGGTTGCGCCTAAGTACCAAGAGCCAACAGACATATCATAATCTTTATTCGTCGCTTCAAGTGTATAGAAGTCTGCTTCATAAGCTGTTCGAATACCTAAACCTGGTGCTTGTTTAATTTGATACTCGAAACCCGCACCTAAACGAATTAAACCACCATCATCTTTAAATCCAGGCTCTTTAACAGAGATTTGACCTAAACCAACAAGAGCAAAAGGGCGTAAACCATTATCAAAGGTATAACCCAAGTTTGCAGCTAGGCTGAAAGATTGATGCTCTGTTTTACCAGTGAACTTGTGACCTTTTACTTCTAATGTATTTTTAATATCACCATAGGTCGTGTATTGCGCTTCTAAAGCAACTACGCGGTTAAACTGATAACCCGTAATTAGTTTATAACTTTCACCATCAGCTTTATTTGAATAACCAATTTCGTGGTTATTTTCAAAACTGTTTGTAAGTGATTTATCATAATGAAAATCAGTAGTACCCACACCAGCACCAATATAAAAACCATTATATTTATTAGATGGGTTTTCAGATGCTGAAGCATAAGATGAAGTTAGTGTGCCAATAAGTGTCACTAATAATAATTTTTTCATATTTTTACGTTTTAAACTGCTTTACAAAAGAGGTGCCCAGCTTAGTAAATCATGTATAAAAAAAACAAACGAAAACCAAACCTTAACTACACTAAAAATAAATCAACATAAAAAACAAACAAAATCATAATGATACATTTAAATTGGTTACTGCTTGTCGGTATAACAAACCATATCAAACGCTTCATTTTTGCTATCAGTGAAAAAATACAATCTATTATCTATTCTCTTATAGCGATAATAGATGCTGTAGCCTTCATAATCTTTATAGGCTCTATTTAAATTAGGATCATCATGTTCTTTTAAAATTCTAACACGATTAAAATTCAAGGTTAAATGTTCTCTCGTTTGTATATAGTCGCCTTCATAATAAAGCTCCATCAGCTTATACTCATCATCCCCTTCCTGAGCTTGTATAAATTCATTAATCAAAAAGCTTCTTTTAGAGCTAAATGTTAAGATCATACTTTCAGATATATGACTATATTTAGTATAAGATTTTGATATAAACCCCGACTTTATTTGGTCGCATACCCATGTCGTTGACACTAAATTATCTTTATTTGTAAATAAGTAACAAAGACCTAATATAAGGAGAAAAAAAACGACCATTAATACTGCATTAATATACTTCAACATACTACTTTTTTACTCTTCAAATAGTCATTTAACTGTTTAGAAAATCTACCATTAATAAATTTTGACATTCTAAAATTAAATGTTCTACCATCTGATGTAATTATAAACACTACGACTGCCGTATTGTTCGCTATTCTCGTATTATAATAAAATTGTATAAAAACCTTAGAGTCACATATTGATGAAACACCTTTCTTTATATCTTTAATAAAGAAAACTTTATCAACCTTATATTTATCGATATTATTGAAATATATATTATTACTACCAATACTGAGTTCATTACTATAATTTTTAGTATCAATAAAATACGGTAATGAATGTATTTTATTATTTGTATAAATAAATATGCTTACTAACACAACAGTCAGAAAAAGTAGCAAATAAAAAAAACGTTTATGAGCATAGAATGACAGTTTTATTTCTTTAATCTTATCATCACCTTTCTCGATAGCATCATCCTCTGAAACTGGTTCAGGTGTAATATCGCAACTTTCTTGGTGGCATTGAGTTATAAAACTTTTTTCTTTTATTTCAAGTAAATACCCTGATTTACTGACGGTTGTGATCGTAATCATCTCTAAAGCATGATTGGCTAATACTTTTCTAAGTTTAGAAATCACATTCGTTAAGGCCTGCTCAGATACAATCGTATCTCCCCAACACTGAGATAATAAAAACTCTTTTTCTACACATTTTCCTTGGTGCGCCAGTAAAAGTAAAAATACATCACTCACACGAGGCGTAAAATACTCTGTCTGTCCATTGTCATGAGTAAGAGTTCGTGTGGAACTGTCGTAGGTTACGGAACCAATTCGGTACACTTCACTGCTTGCCATACTGACCATTTTATTAACATAATTAATCCTTAATTATTAGTTATGCTAACTATACAATCAACTTACAATCGAGTTATTCACCTTCAAGCATTCCTATTTACATCAAGATGCTGATTTAAACAGCAGAAATACAGGCATAAAAAAACCAAGTGCTTAACACTTGGTCTAATATTCGCCGCAGTAATTTTAAATTATTGCTCTTCTTCGTACATATATTTTGAAATTTCAACACGGTGACTATACCAGATCGCACCACTTTCACGTCCATATAAACGAATACGATCAGCAACTAGCTCTGGTTTATTTTCATCACAGTATGATTTCATGTCGCGGTAGAAGTTTAATGCTAATTCACATGCTTCTGGCTTCATAAAATAATAACCACCAACACGCGTATAAATTTTACGTAAGCCATTAATAGTTAAAACATAAAGTGTATTACCAGACTTACCCGCCATACCTTGGAATAGACGATAATCATAATAGTTGAACGCACGAGCTAAACAAATTTCTTCACAAAGCTGTGGATCATCTTTGCCGTATTTATCTACGATTTTTTTAACTTCTTGAATAAGATCAATACGATCATCGCTGTTTTCAATAAACTCAGCAAAGCTTGATGCTTTTCGAAGTCTTTCAACTGAGTCAATGACATGCTGAATTAGAAGACTTGATTCTTCTGCATTACCTCTTACAGCATAACGCATAAATACGCTACTAATGTCAGTTCGAGCAGCAAGAAGATCGGTTAATACTCGTTGAACATCCTGCCCATCTAGTGTCACTAAGGTATCAAGGATATTTAAACCTGAAGTATCCATGTAGTTATTAACACGTGTTGGCTTACCATGTTGGATGGTTAACCATCCATCACGTGCTAAACGCTGCAATACTTCACGTAATGTTGTTCGAGTTACGCCAATTAACTCTGAAAGTTCACGCTCAGCAGGAAGAATCGACCCCTGAGGAAAGTGATTATTCCAAATGCTTTCAATAATATATTTCTCAGCAAATGTCGCTGGGCTATCTGCCTTAATGACCATCTAAGTAAAATCCAGTTCGCTTCATGCACTTTTATAATTGCACTCATCATACCACTAGTTTCTTATTAGAAGAAACCTCACTATTAACTCTGACATGAACATGAAAGAGAAGTATAAAAATACAACGATATTGTTAAACTGATCACTAAAAAAAAGGGAATTTGAATGCATCTAACAATTCCAGTCATATTTTCTGTATACTGTGCGGTTTATAACACTGACATATTCAACTCCCATTTCAAGATGAAAATGTAACGAAATAATTGCATTATTGTTTAACTTATTGACTAATACCTCTTAAACGGTAGAGTTATATAAAGATGAACTGGGAGCGAATGGAAGCTGCTGCCTAAGAAAGTTAAAACATCCGAGAACCATATTCTTGTTTAACTTTGATACCTCAATCTCGACCATTAATCTTTTGCAAGAAGCGACTGATTACCCTGCTGATTGATCAATCAAGGCATTTAGCCAACATCAGATCCATACTATTTTGCGCTAATAATAAAGAGATCCAACACATGGCTATATCGCTAGGGAATGCCTTTATCAAAAATTTTTTGGGTAAGGCACCTGACTGGTACAAAATTGCAATCATTACTTTTTTGATCATTAACCCTATTGTCTTTTTTCTTATTGATCCGTTTGTTGCTGGCTGGTTGTTAGTAATTGAATTCATCTTTACTCTCGCAATGGCATTAAAGTGTTACCCATTACAACCTGGTGGGTTATTGGCAATAGAAGCTGTTGCTATTGGAATGACAAGCCCAGATCAAGTAAAACATGAACTTGTTGCAAATATTGAAGTTTTACTCTTACTGGTCTTTATGGTCGCGGGTATCTACTTCATGAAACAGCTTTTGTTGTTCATGTTTACTAAAATATTAATCGGCATCCGCTCTAAAATTTTACTTTCTCTCGCTTTTTGTGTGATGGCCGCTTTTCTTTCCGCTTTCCTTGATGCTCTAACCGTTATTGCGGTTGTTATCAGTGTAACGGTAGGTTTCTACAGCATTTATCATAAGGTTGCTTCAGGGCAAGATCCTCATTCTAATCATGATCATACCAATGATAATCACGTTCCAGAGCTCAGCCGCGATGACTTAGAAAACTACCGCGCTTTCCTACGTAGTTTGCTAATGCATGCTGGTGTAGGTACCGCGCTAGGTGGCGTAATGACAATGGTAGGTGAACCACAAAACTTAATTATTGCCGATCAAGCCGGATGGGATTTTGGTGAGTTTATTATTCGTATGGCGCCCGTTACTGTCCCTGTCTTTTTCTGTGGCTTGTTAACCTGTGCACTGGTTGAGAAATTTAAAATTTGTGGCTATGGTGCTGAATTACCTGAAAATGTTCGCCAAATTTTAGTCGACTTTGATAATGAAGAACGTAAATCACGTACTAACCTTGACTACGCGAAATTGATTATTCAAGCGGCAATAGCAGTATGGTTAATTATCGGCCTTGCAATGCACTTGGCTGCGGTGGGTTTAATCGGTTTAACCGTTATTATTTTGGCAACATCGTTTACTGGGATCACCGAAGAGCACGCTTTGGGTAAAGCATTTGAAGAAGCACTGCCCTTTACCGCACTACTTGCTGTGTTCTTCTCTGTCGTTGCAGTCATCATTGATCAACAGCTATTCGCACCTATTATTCATTGGGTGTTAAGCCTTGAAGGTAGTTCACAGCTTACTATGTTCTACATTGCGAATGGCTTGCTATCGATGGTTTCAGACAATGTATTCGTTGGTACGGTATATATTAACGAAGTAAAAACCGCGCTAACAAACGGTGTTATTAACCGTAGTCAGTTTGATATGTTAGCCGTTGCTATCAATACAGGTACTAACTTACCATCAGTAGCAACGCCAAATGGTCAAGCGGCATTCTTGTTTGCTTTAACCTCTGCTATTGCACCACTTATCCGTCTTTCTTACGGTCGTATGGTATACATGGCGTTACCTTACACTATTGTTCTTGCATCCGTAGGTTTAGCCGGCATTGAGCTAATGCTAGTTCCTATGACAGATTGGTTCTATACCATGGGCTGGATCACTGATGCATCATCAGCCGCCGCAACAATACCTGCACTTGCTCACTAATTCACAATAGCGAAATTGACAGATGATTTACTTCTCTATAAAGCTATGATTGAATATTGGTGTTAGATTAGTGTCATAACGTATATGAAAACCCTGATAGTTCAGGGTTTTCTTTTATCTTAATTAGTACGTAGAGTATCGATGATGCAATACCTCAATACCTTTTCAAAATCACGTTTAGCATGGCTGCTACTACTTCTTTCTATTGTTACCTTTGAAGGTTGTGCCCTATTCTTTCAACATGTAATGAACCTTGCACCGTGTGTGATGTGTGTTTATGAACGTGTCGCGATGATGGGGATCGGTTTTGCCGCTCTTGTTGGTCTTCTCGCCCCTCAAAATGCCTTTTTCCGATGGATTGGTTTAGCCGGTTGGGGATATTGTGCATACCGTGGTGTTGTATTGGCCTATCAACATGTGGGTTTTCAGTTAAACCCATCACCATTTGCAACCTGTGATTTATTCGTCCGATTTCCAAGCTGGGCGCCAATAAATCATTGGGCTCCTTGGATGTTTGAAGCATACGGTGATTGTGCAAAAATTGTTTGGCATTTCTTAACACTTACGATGCCACAATGGTTGGTTGTTATTTTTGCTGGAAACCTCATTGTTTGGGCTGTCATGGTTATCGCGCAGTTCTTCGGTAAGAAATCAGCTTAAGTTCGAAGCGAATAAATAAGACAGAAAAAGCGAAGACTAACAATTTAGGCTTCGCTTTTTTGTTAGTCGTTACTTCGCTAATACATGTTGTTCTAAGGCGGTTAGAATAGGGTAATCAGCAGGACATAATGGATAACGTTTAAATTCGTTTAAACTCACCCATACCATTGCTTGATGCGTATTTAATACAATATCGCCTTCACACCATCGAGTTAAATAACCTTTTAATTCAATGATTTTATCACCGTAATCAAACACGCTATCAGCCAACCATTGTTGTGTTTTAGTCGTGATCGCTAACTCTTCCATAAGCTCACGCTCTAATGCGTACTCTGGTAATTCCCCCACTTCAACTTTACCGCCAGGAAATTCCCATAAACCACCTTGGCTCGCATTATCTAATCGCTGAGCAAGTAGGTACTTACCTTCTTTCTCAATCACTCCCGCAACAACAACGATTGTTTTAAGCTTTTGCATTAATGTGACTTACCGCAGCACTGTTTGAATTTCTTACCGCTATCACATGGGCAAGGATCATTACGACCAATATTTTTATAAGGGTTAATCGCTTGTGCTCCTGCGCCAATTTGAAGTTGATCCGCAGCCATCATTACTTCAGTTAGCATCAATGGTAGTTGCGAATAAAGCTCACTTGGTGCAGGCATTCCTGTTACGCCCGCTTGCTCCATTTGTTCCAGAGTACCCGCTTCATCAACACATAACATTAGCGTTGTCAGTAATGCTGATAACATACGCATTGTGCCATCTGAAATCGACATCTCTTCCCAGTTTGGTTCAATGTAATACCAAACAGCTAAAAAGCCTTGAGCAAACTGTGAAAGTGCCTCATTTGTATCACCACTTTCTTGCCATTTAAGCTCTACCGGTAATTGGTATTCACCCGCTTTTACTGTGCGATACTGCATTTCAAAGTGGTTTAATACGGCAACTTTATCGGTTTCTGAAAGCGCTATATCATTATCTTCTGTGACAACACCAGTTAATAACACAGGTAACCAAATCTCTGGCTCCATAGGTTTCGGGTTTGCATTTGCAGCAAATAACGCGCCTTCAATAAAAGGAGCAGACATGCCATCCCAGCCAGTTGGGAGTGTCATTAATGTATTCATGATAATTTCCAATAAAAGTTTCTATCGCCATTATACCTGAACTCATCCTTTAACTTCATATCATCACTTATTGAGTAGAATAAATCGCAATATTGATTGTTTCTGATAACAATGTAAGTCGTGCTGATTAAAAATTTATTATGCTAATTACTTGATATTTGATGCAGTTCAGCGAAATTAAACATATATTCTGTTTAATTACAGATAAATGTCATCATTTATAATCTATGCGATGGGAATAGCCATGGATAATCACGATTTAAATGCAATCATTGCTGGCGCGAGTGGTTTAGTTGGAGATGAACTCTTACACCAGTTACTTGCCAATAAAAAATTTAAACATATTTATGCTCTGTCTCGTCGTGATTTACCGTTTCACAGCAGTAAATTACACCAAATCATTGATCCGCTCCTTCGAATAAATAACTGGGAGCACGAAACGCCTCAGCCGCAATATGGCTTCATTTGTTTAGGTACGACAAAACGTAAGGCGGGCAGTAAATCGGCACTTGCAGCAGTTGATCTCGATTTGGTAAAAGATGTCGCCACCACAATGAAAAATCTGGGCGTTAGACACATTATTGTCGTATCCAGTCTTGGTGCATCAAGCCGCTCTCCTTCCCACTACTTACGCTGCAAAGGAAAAATGGAGCAAGCAATCACTAAGATGGGATTTGAACACTGTATTTTTATTCGACCAGGCCCTTTAAAAGGTGAGCGCAGTGAAATGCGTACTGACGAGCAATTATTACAACACGTGTTTGATGTGATCAATCCATTGGTTGTCGGTCCCCTAAAGCATTTCTCCCCAATACCAGCTGAGTGCGTGGCACGTAGCATGGTGAAAATGGCGCTATCTTGTCAACAACATCAACTTGAGCAAAAAACCATTGTTTCGGGTCATCAACTCCGCACTATTTAAAATCAATGGTGACAAATTAACCCTCTCGCACTAGAATCTTGCCCCTTATATGTAATTACCGAGCAGAGCTATAACCACTATGCGAGTTATTTTAGGCCCGATGGAAGGCGTCTTAGACCATTTAATGCGTGAGATGCTGACTGAAATTAATGACTACGATCTTTGTGTCACTGAATTTGTCCGTGTCATTGATAGCCTATTGCCTAGCAGTGTTTTCTATCGTCTATGTCCCGAGTTACGTCAAGGTGGAAAAACACGCTCAGGTACCCCTGTGCGGGTACAAATTTTAGGACAAGATCCTAACTGGATGGCTGAAAATGCGCAGCGTGCATGTTCACTAGGCTCTGCAGGTGTTGATATTAACTTTGGTTGTCCAGCAAAAGCGGTCAATAAAAGTCGTGGTGGTGCTGTTTTGCTAAAAGAGCCAGAGCGTATTTATCAAATAGTTAAAGCTTGTCGCGCTGCTGTCAATCCCATTAAGCCTTTAACGGCAAAAGTACGTTTAGGCTGGGATGATCCTGCCCAATGTTTTGAAATTGCAGATGCTATTGCCCAAGCCGGCGCAGATGAAATGGTGGTCCATGCGCGTACTAAAGAAGATGGTTACCGTGCAGAGACGATTAAATGGGATTATATTAAGCAGCTTAAACAAAGTGTCACTATCCCAATTATTGCTAATGGCGAAGTCTGGAATTATCAGGATGGTCAAGCATGCCTATCTGCCACCAATACAGATGCATTAATGGTCTGTCGCGGCGCGCTTAATTTGCCAAATTTAGGCAATGTCGTAAAACATAACCAAGCGCATATGAGTTGGGAAGAAGTACTCTCTTTATTATTAACTTACTCTCAATTTGAGATCAAAGGAGATAAAGGGCTTTACTACCCTAATAGGGTAAAGCAATGGTTCTCTTACCTACGTCATGAGTACCCCCAAGCGAAATTATTATTTACCGATATTCGCGCCTTAAATAAAGCTACCCCCATCATCGAAGTGCTTCAGCGCGCGCAGCAGCAGTAGCAGTAGCATCAATGGACAGCCCAACCTAATTAGGCTGTCTTCTTTTACCTTCCACCATCATTGAATACTCCCCATTCTTCACACTTGTGCATAAATGGCAGGCCATGCCGTTCAACTTGACAGTTTTACACATCGCACCTCTGCACAACGTATTAAATAGTTTAAGAAAAGGCTATAAACTGACGATCCTCGTCAATGCAATTCCTTTAACACGTTGTAATCATTTCCTCACTAATCAGCCTAATTAGCATACTTATTTATTAGACTATATTTTATTTCAGCTATCTCTCACTTCTTATAAAAATTACTTTGCTCCCAACCGTGTATTTTGTATATATCTCGCTGTATTAGGACTCTTTCAAGTTACGTTTTAGCGTTTATCAGCACTAAAACCATTTCTTATCAGTATGGATTTTTATGAACAAACATTTAATTATGGCTGCACTGTGTTGCTATTCATCATTCAGTTTTGCTGGGTTTGATGTTATTACACTTGGCGCTAAAGGTGGGATCCAAGACGGCAACCTGACCGCATTTATGCTGAAATCAAACACTGACAACAATTACATAACCTTAGATGCTGGTAGCATTGTCAATGGGCTTATCGCTGCGACCAATAAAGATGCATTCAATGACATGATGGCACCGATATCCAGCCCTTACACCCAAGAAGGTTATATCCTAACCCAGAAAATTCAGGGCTACTTTATTAGTCATGCCCACCTTGATCATATTGCAGGACTTATTATTGCTTCGCCAGATGACAGCAATAAACCTATTTATGCCCTTCCGTCTGTTCATCAAACTATCAGCCAAGATTATTTTAATTGGAAGGCATGGCCTAATTTTACGAGCCAAGGTGAAGGCTTTAAACTCGGCAAATATGAGTTAGCACCACTGACTATCAACCAGTGGTTACCCGTTGCCAATACCGAATTAAAAGTAAAAGCCTTTCCATTAAGTCATTCAGGCGCAGAATCTACCGCATTCTTATTTAAAAATGTCGCCAACGAAGTGGTCATTTATTTAGGGGATACTGGTCCTGACGCGGTCGAAAAAAGCACGGCGTTAGATACTATTTGGCAACAGATTGCACCGTATATTCAGCAAAAGAAACTAAAAGGGATCTTCATTGAGACTTCTTTTAGCAATAGCACACCAGATAAATTACTATTTGGTCACTTAACACCAAAATGGTTACTCGCAGAATTAGATTCATTGGCAAGCTATGTTGGTGGTGAACAACCATTAAAAGATCTTAATGTGATCATCACACACATTAAACACAGCTTAAAGAAAGGCACGAATCCACAAACCGTTATCGAACAAGAACTCAATGCAGATAATAAACTAGGTGTTAATTTTATTTTCACTGAGCAAGGCGATAGAACGCTGCTTTAGATTATTATAAAAATAAACAAAAAAGGCTCGTTATCTAACGAGCCTTTAATATATGTCTTTAAAATCAACGACGTAAGGGGTGATTTGTGATGTGATCTTCCCAATCAATCACATCAATTTCGTACACAATCTTGTCGCGTACCGATTCGTTGGCTTTATGCATCGCTTCTTTTGAACCAGTGAGCAGTGGATGCCACTCAGGTAATGGTTTTCCTTCTGCTAATAAACGGTATGCACACGTTTCAGGAAGCCAAACAAACTCATCAATACGATCACGAGTCAACTTTAGGCATTCTTCTCCGGATTCAAAACGATTAGGATAATCTTTACAAGAACATGTTTTATTATCTAATAAACTGCATGCCACATTGGTGTAATAGATATCATCTGTATCATCATCAATAAGCTTATGCAGACAGCACTTACCACAACCGTCACAAAGTGATTCCCACTCCTGATCGGTCATTGTTGCTAAGTCTTTTTCTTGCCAAAAATGCGTCATGATACCTACACCGAATTCACGTTACGCGCTTTATAACAGCGCTAAATTACCATTTACTATTTTATTATAGCGCGGTGTTTATAGCGATCCTGACGGTAAACTGCAAATTTAAATTACCTATTAATAAACAACAGCATCGAAATGAGAGCTATTATTATTTATAGAAATAAAGTAAATATATCGCTGAAATAGTTCTTTAATTTTGATCTTATGAATAAGGAGTGGTAATTTGCGCAGCCAATTTAAACAATGAAGAGAGTGATTGATGGAATGTCGTCTTGGCTGTGGTGCCTGCTGTATAGCTCCAAGTATCTCATCAAGCATACCAGGAATGCCAAACGGCAAGCCTGCAGGTGTCCCTTGCGTTCAACTCAATGAGCAAAATTTATGTAAACTTTTTGGCAAAGCTGAACGCCCTGCTGTATGCCACCACTTTAAAGCTTGCCCTGATATTTGTGGAAAAACCAATGAGCAAGCTTTAACGATAATTACAGAATTAGAGCAAATGACTTGATCAATGCTCACTATCTTGCGACGGCGTTATTCTGTCGTTTTCCCCGTCAGAATACGTAACGCAATTTTTGCGCTTTCCGCCACCTGATGGCCAGTATGTGTTAAATAACCACCATCCAGTTGAGTAACCAATCCTTTCGCATATAAACGTTGAGCAGCTGAAACCAATGCTGGATTTGCATCACTATGAACTTTTACCCCTTCCATGTTGCTATGAATAGGGAATTTCACTAATAGATTCATTTCTTCAACAATATCTTGAGTGTATGGCATAACGACCTCTTATTAGTCTCTATTTAGATCTCAATGTCTAACGACTGACCTATTTAATATCATGAGTTAATACTAGCGGTTACTGGTGATAAAACTAGGTGCCAAGATCAACATCTTACGATCTTTATATCAGTGAAATGCGATCGCGCTCATAATTTTAGAACTCTTTTTTCGGATGTTTACAATTGTACAAAAAACGCCCTAACCTGTTGAGAGATATAAAAAAGCCGCTAATAAAAGCGGCTTTTAAATTAAGCTTGAATACCGACAATTAACCATGGTGCATTTGGCGTTTTTAAATCTCGCTCTAAATGCCATACATCATTAATATCTTCTTCAATCCCTTCTTGGGTATCTTTATAACGACCAGAGAACTTAATACTTAGCTGTGCTGAATTTGCGTCATAGTCTGCACGTACAAGTTCAGCATCAACGTACATCACTTCGGTGTGTTGCTCACCTGAAAGTTTAGCACGTTCAGCTTGTAAATCAGCAAATAACGCAGGTGATACGTACTCTTTGATTTTCGCTAATTCGTTATGATTCCATGCACCTTGAATAATGCGATAGTGATCGCGAGAACCACTTAAAAATGCATTCATATTAAAGTTAGGCGGCAAATTAAATGGCACATCACTATCGGTTGACTCAAAACCACCATTTTGTGGTTGAGATTGCGAACCTGTCGCTTGACGATATTGCTGTTGTGCTTGTTGTGGCTGCTGTCGAGGAGAGTTTCCTGCATAAGATTCACGATGCCCCATCGGAGTGCCTTTATTTGCACGCATTGCTTTAAATAATTTAAACAATACAAATGCAATCACACCGATAATGAGAATATCCATAAACTGGATACCATCAAATGAACCACCAAAGAAAGCAGCGAGTAAGCCACCTGCAAGTAAGCCACCTAATAGACCGCCCATTAAGCCTTTCTTGCTCGATGACGCAGGTGAGTTTTGTTTACGAATAGTATCTGTTTGTTGTGGCTGTTGTTTTTTCATTGGCGCAGTTTTAAAACTTTTACCAAACGACTTGCCACCACCGAATTTCTTTGCTTCAGCATGCGGTGCCGACAATGCGACCACAAACACTAAAGCAAATACGGTAAAAAAGCGTTTCATCATTGTTGAAGTACCTTATCCATGTCCTGTATGCATCGTAGCCATATAACGGAGAATGTCAATTCAAAGCCGTCGCGAAATTGTTACTATTTCTTAACATTTATCGGTGATAATCTCATCATTCTTAAATACAGCGCCTAAATATTTTTGTATACTGTTTTTTATTTAAACGACTTATAAAAATGTTCTTCTTTTTATGGCACTTTCCCCATCAAAAGTGGTCTTTTATAAGTAATCACACGTTAAGTCTTTGTTGTTTTTTTATCTTACGATATTTTCAACACTAACATGGATATTTTTATGCAAGAGAATAACACTCACAGCAAAATCATTGGTTATCTACTCTGGATATTCGGCTTTACGGGCGCTCACCGCTTTTATTATGGCAAACCTGTAACAGGGACTATTTGGTTTTTAACCTTAGGTCTATGCGGTATTGGCTGGTTAATTGACTTGTTCTTAATTCCATCAATGAACAGAGAGTCTGACTTGCGTTTTGCTAGTGGTGAGATTGATTATAATATCGCTTGGCTACTGCTCACTTTTCTTGGCGTGTTTGGCGTCCACCGCATGTACATGGGTAAATGGATCACAGGGATACTTTATCTTTGTACCTTTGGGTTCTTCCTAATAGGTATTCTTATCGATTTTTGGACGTTAAACGATCAAGTATCTTTAGAAAATACCAAGAATAAAACTGTATAGCGTTTAGTATTGGTGATTTTTGTTGTGACAAGATATCATTTCCAATCTTTAGAAATAAATTGTCACAACTTGTTCTGGCATCGAATTCCTAACAACGATGGTTTCGATTAAATAACAATAACAATATTGAACACCGTTCTATAATTAATAACGTTAGTTTTTAAAATACGATAAGCAAACACATCAAAGAGTAATACCCATGGCAAGAAGAAATGACCATACTCGTGAAGAGTTGGTAAGCATGACACTGGAGCAGGTAAAAAACTTTCTCAATGAGCACCCTCACCATGAGCTAAGTTTACGTAAAGTCGCCGCTATGATTGGCTATGTTCCAAGTACATTAGTGAATGTATTCGGTAACTATAATTTACTGTTACTACACGCAGTTGCCCAAACACTTGATGAATTATCTCAAGAAGCACAGACGTGTTTAACAGGTGCAACCAATCCAGAGCAGGCACTTCGTAGTCTCGCATATTGTTATCTCGACTTTGCAATTGCTCATCCATACCGCTGGCAGTTAATCTTCCAACACACCATGAATGGTGAAGATTTACCAGAATGGCAATCAGATCGAATCAATAACATGACGGGCATGTTGGAATCATTGATTGGTCAAGTTAGCAGTAACATGTCTAAAGAAGAAGTACTGGAAACAAGCCGTGTTATTTGGGCTGGTGTTCACGGTATTACACTACTGACTGTTGATGATAAGCTATTTACCTCGACGCCTGTTGACGGCAAAGCACTTATTGATAACCTTTTAAATACTTATCTAAATAAGTGGAATTAGTAATAGAGATAGCGTAAATGACCACAAAGCCCCAATCGAGTCTTCTAACCAAACGGCGTTTCTTACCGTATTTTTTAACGCAGGCACTTGGGGCATTTAATGATAATGTTTACAAAAATATATTATTAATCCTGATCGCTTACGCTTCTGTTGATACCCTTCCACTGAGTGCTAATTTACTGATTAACATTGCCGCTGGGTTATTTATTTTACCTTTCTTTTTATTTTCAGCCTCTGCTGGTGTTATTGCCGATCAATACGATAAAGCAATGATCATGCGCCGAGTTAAACTCGCTGAAATTGTGATAATGAGCCTTGCTGCAATAGCCTTTTTCTATCACAGTTATTCCGCTCTTCTGGTGTTGCTCTTTTTGATGGGAACCCAATCGGCTTTCTTCGGGCCTGCAAAATATGCCTTACTTCCCCAGCACTTAAAATCAGAAGAGTTAATATCAGGTAACGCTTTGGTTGAAACAGGGACCTTTTTAGCTATTTTACTTGGCACATTGCTCGCAGGTTTTATTGCCGACAGCCATAACGCTCACTATATTGCTGCAGGAGCCGTGATCATTTTTGCGATATTAGGCTATCTCACATCTCTTGCTATTCCGAGCGCGCCACCTACGGTAAAGAAAACAACGTTCAAATGGCAACCGATTAAACAAACTCGTTCAACCATGGCTATTGCACGACAAGATAAAACGATTTTCCAATGTATTATGGGGATTAGTTGGTTTTGGTTTTTAGGGGCTTGCTATCTCACCCAATTCCCTAATTATGCAAAAATCAGCCTCGGTGGTAATGCCGCTTCGGTCTCTTTCTTACTGATGCTATTTTCTATTGGTATTGCTATTGGCTCAATGTGTTGTGATCGCTTATCTCAACACCGTATAGACCCAGGAATAGTACCTATTGGTAGTTTAGGGATCACGTTATTTGGTTCAGGTTTATATTTCCTCGCCCCAGCAACTACAGTGCAAACTCAGAGCCTAATGGCGTTTATGACGGCACCAAGCCTATGGCCAATCTTTGCGTCATTGCTTTTACTCGGTATTGCTGGCGGTATTTTTATTGTTCCGCTTTATGCCTTAATGCAGCAGCGCTCTAAAGAAGATGAACGTGCACAAATCATTGCAGCAAATAATATATGGAATGCTGTGTTTATGGTTGTCAGTGCTATTTCAGCCATTGTCTTCTTATCTGTTTTAAAGCTTTCCATTCCAGAGTTCTTCTTAATCTTAGCGGCGGTTAATTCATTAGTTGTTGTCTATATCTACTTCCAAGCCCCTGATTTTTTTTGGCGCTTTGTGGTTTGGATGATCACTCATACGATGTATCGTGTAAAAAAACAGAATTTGAATAATATTCCTGAACAAGGTGGTGTGTTACTTGTCTGTAATCATGTCAGCTACATGGATGCATTACTATTAGCAGGCAGCTGCCCACGCCCTATCCGCTTTTTGATGGACCGTGATATTTATAACCTGCCATTGGTCAAATCCTTCTGTAAAGCATGTAAGGCAATTCCTGTCGATGCGAATGACCGTACATCTATTCGTAATGCTTTTTCAAAAGTGTCAGAACATTTGGATAATGGCGATATTGTTTGTGTTTTTCCAGAAGGACAGCTCACCTTTGATGGCGAAATAGCCCCGTTTATGCGTGGCATTGATTTAATCATTAAACGTTCGAATGTCACGGTGATCCCTGTGGCACTGCAGGGGCTATGGGGAAGTTATTTTAGTCGAGAGGGTGGCGTTGCTTTATTAAAATGGCCAAAACGTTTCTGGTCACAAGTCACTATCGTCGCTGGGGAGTGTCTATCTTCCCAAGAGGCAAATAGCCAATTGTTATATCAACAAGTAACGCAATTACGGGGCGATAGAAAATAGTGCTCTTCTTTGTTAGGTTCTAACTAACAAATAGATTAAAAAGGCGAAGCTATATTAGCTTCGCCTTTTTATTATTGCTTAGATAACCAGTCGGCTAATTTCGTCCGAGAGAGTTTAATCCCTTGATAAATATCGCCATCAGGTAAAGCAAGATAACGAACTGGGCGCTTAAACGCAGCCACTTTATCTGTCATATAAGTCATCACATGATCAATAAATACCGCATCCATCGGGCAAGTTGTTTTCACAATAGCAACCGGTCGTTGACCAAAATCATAATCATCAATGGGTAAAACAACAACTTGCTCTATCTCTGGATACTGTAACAGTACCGCTTCAATATCTTCCGGTTGAACATTCTCTCCACCAGAAATAAACATGTTATCTGCGCGACCATGAATAAATAGCTCATCATCATGCCACTCACCCATGTCTTTAGTTGCAAACCATTCCCCATCGTGACCATGGTTATCTAAAATAGAAAAAATAGTATGGTTGCGGTAATACCCCAAGCACAAGGTTTTGCCTCGAACTAAGATCTCACCATCACGTAAAAGTAATTCTCTATTCGGTAATACGTTACCGACACCACTACTCTCATTCGCTTGTTTAGCCGATATTGTTGATGCCATTTCCGTCATACCGTAACCACACCAACAGCTAATACCAGCACTGTGCGCTTTATTAGTGAGAGTAACTGGGATATGTGCACCACCTAATAACACCTGTTTTAGCATCATCGATGATGGTGCTGCCGTATTATCAATACTCTCAAGCAGACGTTGTAATTGCGTTGGTACTAATGATGCGTGAGTCACCCAATGCAATGCTTGTTGCTGCTGTGCCTTATCGACAATAACTAAACATGCTCCGCGATATAACCAGCGCCATACAATCGCTAAACCCGAAATGTGGAATAACGGTAATGACAATAACCAACTATCCTCTGCTGTGAATGTCATTTGACTCAGCAAGCCAGAAGCACTGGCTAAATGTGACTCGGCATTATGAACCACTGCCTTGGGTACACCCGATGAACCTGATGTTAAAGTCAGTGTCATTGGACGATGCTCTTGCCATGTCACAGGTACCATCCGTGCAACAGTGGGGGATTGCAGAACAATATTTTGCCCAGTTAGCGCTGTTATATCGTGTTCACTATCCGACCAAATATAGTCATTATCGAGTACCACTAACTGTTGCTGCAATTCAGTAGAAGACAACTTCGGGTTAAGCCCTACATAGCGTGCCCCCACTCGAAAAATTGCAAGCATCAGCCATAATACTTGGATCGAATTATCAGCGATGACGGCCACAAGTTGATCACGCTTAACGCCCTGCTCGACTAACCCTTGTGCGTAATCATCAACGTTTGAAGAGACATCTGCCCAGGTGTACGTTTGTGCATCACGCGTTTTATCACCTAAAGAGATGGCTATATCTGATGGGCGTTCTGCAGCCCATCGCTGCCAAGGCCATGTTAGAAAATCGTGTTTTATTTCTGCCATACTAGGTCTAATTCTGCTAAAGAAATCATTGGAAGTTCACTATCCGGCCAAGGTGTCACCAATTGTGCTTTAAACAACTGCATGGTATCTAGACCAGGGATAACATTGGGTGTCTGCCACTGGGCGAAACGTGCTAACTGATTTAATCCTAGGCTTGATTCTAAACTTGAACTAATCACTGCCGTTAACCCTACCGCTTGAGCTTGTTCCACCAGCTCGATACAACGGGCTAAGCTACCAGTTAGTGTGGGCTTGATAATAATTGCCGCAACACCTGGTTGTGCTTTTACTTCAAAATGAGGCTCGCGGACAGTTTCATCCCAGGCAATATTAATACCTGTTTGCTCTGCAAAAATCAGGCTATCTTGAGGATCAATGCAAGGCTCTTCTAAAAACGCGATCCCTTGCCGATTTTCAGGTTTCACATATTTAGCAAACTGCTGTGCTTTAAGCGGTGTCCATCTACGGTTAGCATCTAAACGTAACTGAACCTCAGGGATCGCTTCAATAAACATATTAGCGACAATACCATCACGCACCGCTTCATACATGCCGACTTTAATTTTAGCGACTTTATCGCCATTTTCGGTATTTAAACGCTCAATCAACTCGTCAGGATCACCTGAGCATAATGGCGCTACCGCATAGTTTGCAGTAAGAGGTAATTCGCCCGCTAACTCTGCCATTGCACAACTAAAACCAAAGGCAACAGAGGGATAAGCATCGTTGATATGGATATCTTTCCCTTCAAGCCAATGTTCAACTAGTTGTTTTGTTTGATCTAACGCTTGCTCTAGCGTTTCATTGCTAAACTCAGGCAGTGGCGCAATTTCACCTACACCAACTTTGTCACCTTGAGTAAGTTCGACAACCAAACCTTCACGTGTTACTAAACGTTGATTACGTAAAATAACACCAGAATCCATCGGTAACTGATATCGATATAACTTAACGCTGCGCATTCTTGATAACCTTTAATTAATACCAGAGCATAAAACACGCTAAACCTTAGTCTAACGGCATATTAAATCACTTTAATTACAATGGCTCGTTACAACTTTTGAATAAAAGCAGATAAGGCAGATGTAAATGCATGTGGTTGTTCTACATGAATATTATGCCCAGCATCAGGGATCACTTCTACGCTTAGCTCTGATTGCATAGCGATCTGACGAAATTTCGCATCATATTCACCACAAACATAACGAACGGGTAATTTTAAGTTTTGTAGCGGTGTGAGTAATAATGGTTGTTTAGATAATGACGTTGCTAGCAACATATTCGCGACACCTTGCCCAAGGTTATCACTACGTTTAGCGACTAAGCTTTGTCTTTGGTCATGGTTCAGTGATGAAAAAACAGTTTGTTGATACCAATCATTCAGCACTGAAATTAGAGATTGTTGAGAAAAACGTGCAGCCCATGTTTTATCATTATCAAGACGCGCCGCACGGTCTAAAAGCGGTAATCCAAAGTGCCCACCTTCTAAAAAGATACCTTGCAACCTTGGCCCACGCTTCGTGGTATCCTCATTTGATAATTGCGTTGCCAGATACATAGCAAGTCGCGCACCTAACGAATACCCCACCAAAACGAAACGTTGAATACCACGGTGTTCCAACGTTTTGAGTATCGCCTGATAACTCTGTTTAAAGCCAATATCAGAATCATCTAGTGGCATAGATACTGACGCACTAAAGCCATGCCCAGGCAGATCGATAGTTACACAACAATAGTGATGCATTAGTGCTGAAGTAATTAATCGCCAGTCCCGCCCTGAGCCTAATAGCCCATGAAGAAAAACAATCACGGGTTGGCCTGCTTGCGGGCGTTTTCCAAATACTTCAGAGTAAAGACGCACGTTTTACCTCAGAAAAGATCTCTTTTAACATCTGCCCAGCTTCTCCAGCAGGCGTTTTAATTTCGATGATCGTTGTCTGGTTAACTTGTTGTGCATTCACTACCGCAGTTTGGGCTTCAGCAACTGTTGTTGGGCTTTGATAGTTAAATCCAAACATGGCAGCTGCATGGCTAAATTCAAAACCATGAGGCATACGATAAAAATCATCTTTTTGCTGCTCTGGTACTGGTAACATATCAAAAATACCGCCACCATCATTATTCGTAACCACCACGACCATAGGTAATGCAGTTTGTTTTAATAATGCGAGAGAATTAAGATCGTATAAAAATGACGTATCGCCTAATAGCATCACTAATGGTGCTTTTCTAGCGCGTTGCACACCAGCCGCTGTTGCTATTAATCCATCAATACCTGATGCACCACGGTTGGTAAATGTCGCTGTAGTTGGTAAATCACCAAACATATCTAGCAGTCGAACAATCATGCTATTACCGAGAAACAACTCAGAATCAGGTGCGAGCCAATCTCTCAATAATGTCGCTAATGACATTTCAGATAAATTGTCACAATGCTGCTTCGCTATTTCACGATAACGCTTAGACGCGCCCACTAACGGTAATGCCCATCCACTATGTGGTGATGTTTTTTCATCAAGAAGCGCTGCACAAGTCCATGCGCTCACATTCGCTTGAATACGAGAACCAGAATGATGATGAGGGTCTAAACGTCCTTGTTGTGGATCGATTAACCAATAATCATCCCACGGCTGATCGCCAATAAACTGTAATAAACGTTTAGAAACAATCCGTGCACTAAATTGCAGTAATACTTGTGCTTGAGACAAAACTTCGGCACAGGCTGGATTTTGTAACCAACCATCAAACCCCGCATATTCGCTCGAGCCTCCAGCTTGAGGATCGACCAATAATGGCCAGCCTAATCGGGCTGCTAACGCTTTCACATCAGCAAGTTCATTGGTCGCTAACTTACCCGCAACAATTATGCCTTTTTTGTCGCACAACCGCTGCCATTGCACTGAATCAATGACGATATCAGCGCTAGTCGCTTGTTGATGTTGGCAATACGGTAATACCGTTGCCTGCCACTTTTTAACTGGCGCTAGATAGGCCGAAAAATCTATCGCCTCACCATATAGCGGCTCAGGGTAATGACAATTTAAATGGATGGCTCCGCCACGTAACTGCTGTTGATGCATCAACTCATCAACCACGCCTAATAACCAATTAGGAGAGATATCAAGTGTAGGGGCGGGTAGATCAACAAACTCTGTTACATGTTGCGAAAAAATACCATGCTGGCGTATGGCTTGATTTGCGCCACATTGCAGTAATTCAACAGGACGATCTGAGGTTAACAGCACTAATTTTTCTTTTGTTAGCCCAGATTCAGCAACGGCAGGTAATAAATTAGCGACTGCTGTACCTGATGTCACAATCACCGCAATGGGGGTTTGTGATGCTTTGGCTAAACCTAATGCGAGAAAGCCTAAACCACGTTCATCAAAATGAGTGTGAATAGTCAGTTTTGACTGCTTTGCTGCCGCTAACGTCAATGGTGTGGAACGAGAACCTGGCGCAATACAAACATGTTGAACACCTTGTCGGACTAACTCTTCAAGTATCAGCTCAGCCCAACAACTATTTAATGCAGCCCTATAAGAAAGACTATTCGATAAGGTTAATTGCATGATGCTCTTTTATACTCCATTTCAGCAGCTAACGAGCTATCCGTCTCTTGCTCAAATAAACTACAGAGTGTTGATGTTTTTCGATCAAGTTCTTTCCATTCACTTTCTGCTACTGAGCCCGGTACAATGCCTGCTCCTGCAAATAAATGAACTTCACCTTCAATGATTAATGCACTACGAATAGCCACACAAAACTCACTATGCTGCTGGCTAATATAACCCACCGCACCACTATACCAACCGCGAGAAAAAGGTTCGTTTTCAGCAATAAAATGAAGCGCAGGATCACGAGGTAATCCGGCAATCGCAGCGGTTGGTTGTAAATTTTCTAATAGATCTGCACTAAAGACGCCACTATTTAATTCAGCATCAATACTTCGCTTTAAATGCTGGACTTTACGTAGTTGAACCAACTCAGGAGTTTGAGACACATTCATCGATTGGCTACAGGGCACCAATCGATTAACAATATCATCAACCACTAAACGATTTTCGTAGCGATTTTTATTATCAGATAATAACCATTGTGCTAATTGCTGATCTTCTACATCATCTTTACCACGCCCAATCGTACCTGCCAACGCTTCAGTTTGTATCGCTTGTTCATGGCGTTGAAATAAACGTTCTGGCGTTGAGCCCATAAAGCCATGCGTTTCATCCAGCGCCAGTAAAAAGTGAAAACTATTGCTGTTATTAGCGCAACTCGCTTTCAGTAATTGAGCGGGTGATACAGGTTTATCAAGCTGTAACTTTGTTCGTCGAGCAAGCACCACTTTTTCAAATTCTTTATGTTCAATCGCATCTAATGCTCGTGTCAGCATGTTTGACCAACCAGAAAAATCTGGCGTATAACTGCGATTTAAAATTTTACTGTGAATACCACTGATCAACGATGTATCAAATATCAACTGTTGTAATGCCGTCACAATACGTGCGCGATCTTCACCGACATTAACAGCAATATGCCATTCATTATCCAGACGGCTTAATTCAAGCAGCGGTAAAAAGAAAAAGGAGGAGAGACAACGTTTATTTCGCTCTGTTCTTCCATCAAAAGATCGCCCGCCCCACACTCGCTGCTCATTAGAAATCACTTTCTCAGCGGCTTTAGGATCAGTAAATGTTTTTATTTGTCCTAGCGCGACAACCTCTTCTCGGCAATTACGCGATTGCCAATAGAATTTGGGATACAAAGCTTGTGTATCCATCCAATCAATCAGGTCGATATGTTTTGATAGATCTAATTTAACCAATATACGCTGGGTTGTTGCAGATGCTTGCTCTAATTTAGCAATTAATCGTTCAACGGCTTGTTGTAACGCAGTCAAGATAACCTCGCTCAGCTCTATTACACCAATACGGCTCATCCCTGGCTGAAAGATACATATGTCACTCTCTTAGACATATTTTCCTTACTAAGAATAGACACTTATTTCCTAAAGAGAGAGAATAACTGCTAATTCTCTTAGTAAAGAAGAATGATGTATTATTCTACCTCACAAGAAAGCATCTGACTAATGAAGTAACACATTTGTATTACTTATCTGACTAGCAGAAACCTCTGTTCAACTTTGCTGATTCTAGTTAAACACGCCATTTTCATTCTGCCAAAAGAAAACAAAACACTATTTTACATAATTATCTTCTAAAAGGTGTTCCTATATCCCTCTTTTATAGTGTAATTTGTGGTTATACCTAATAATCATCAGGAAAGCCTCATATGCAAAAATTCGGGATGTCATCCAAGCTTAATAATGTTTGCTATGACATACGTGGTCCCGTTCTGAAACACGCTAAGCGTATGGAAGAAGAAGGGCAAAAAATACTCAAACTAAACATCGGTAATCCAGCACCGTTTGGTTTTGATGCCCCTGATGAAATTCTCGTGGATGTGATCCGTAATCTACCAACATCCCAAGGTTACTGTGATTCAAAAGGCATTTATTCTGCGCGTAAAGCCGTTGTTCAACACTACCAAAAGCGCGGCTTACTTGATCTTGATGTCGAAGATGTTTATATCGGTAACGGTGTCTCTGAATTAATCGTTATGGCAATGCAAGCACTGCTAAACCATAAAGATGAAATATTGGTTCCATCACCTGATTACCCATTATGGACAGCAGCAGTCTCATTATCTGGTGGCACACCGGTTCACTACACATGTGATGAACAATCAGATTGGTATCCAGATCTTGATGATATAAAGAAAAAAATCACGCCAAATACTCGCGGTATTGTTTTAATCAATCCGAATAACCCGACGGGTGCGGTATATAGCCGAGATTTTCTGATCGAAGTGGTTGAAATTGCACGTCAGCACGATTTGATTATTTTCGCCGATGAGATCTACGACAAAATTCTATACGATGGTGCACAACATACCTCTATTGCCCCATTAGCAGAAGATGTAGTTTGTGTAACCTTCAATGGCCTTTCAAAGTCATACCGAGTGTGTGGTTTCCGTGCAGGTTGGATGGTTATTTCAGGGCCAAGACACCGAGCTAAAGGTTACATCGAAGGGTTAGAAATGCTGTCATCAATGCGCTTGTGTGCCAACGTACCTATGCAGCATGCCATTCAAACTGCATTAGGTGGTTACCAAAGCATTAATGAATTAATCTTGCCGGGTGGACGCCTGCTCGAACAGCGCAATAAAGCTTATGATTTATTAACTCAAATCCCTGGAATTTCTTGTGTTAAGCCAAAAGGCGCGTTGTATCTATTCCCGAAATTAGATCAGAAAAAATTTAATATTCAAGACGACCAAAAAATGGCAATGGACTTTTTACTACAAGAGAAAGTGCTTGTTGTGCATGGAACCGGATTTAACTGGAAACAACCGGATCACTTCCGCATTGTAACCTTACCTCATGTCGATGATCTTGAACTGGCAATGGGACGCTTAGAGCGCTTCTTACATAGCTATCGTCAATAACCTTTACAAACAATTCTTAAGCCTCGGTAAACCGGGGCTTTTTATTAACTAAAAACTGTCAATATTTCCCTAACTTCTGTTACCTTTAGTGCATAACGTCTATAGATGCTGCTCATCAGCACATTTAGTTTAAGAGAATTGATCATCATGGAAAAAAGTCATTTCTTCGCTCACCTTGCTCGTATGCGTTTAATTCAACGCTGGCCATTAATGCGAAGTGTCGAAACTGAAAATATCTCCGAGCACAGCCTTCAAGTTGCTTTTGTCGCTCATGCACTCGCGTTAATTAAAAACCGTAAATTTGGTGGGAATCTAAACCCTGAACGTATCGCGCTGCAAGGTATGTTTCACGATGTTAGTGAAGTACTCACAGGTGATATGCCAACCCCAATAAAATACTATAACCCTGCAATTGCTGAAGAATATAAGAAAATCGAATTAGCAGCAGAACAACGACTTATTTCTATGCTTCCTGAAGAATTTCAGGATGATTATGCCTCTCTACTTGATAGCCATAAAATTGATACTGAAAATGCAGCTATTGTTAAACAAGCCGATACATTATGCGCTTATATAAAATGCCTTGAAGAGCTCAGTGCAGGGAACCATGAATTTACTCGAGCGAAGAAAAGATTGGAACAAACCCTTGAGCAACGCAAAACACCTGAGATGACCTATTTTCTTGAGACATTTGCTGATAGCTTTAATCTTACTTTGGACGACATTAGTTAATGACTGAATTTACTATCTCACCTATATGGGAAGAACGCTTTTATAACGAACAAAAAATGCGCCGTGATGATCATCGCTCAGCTTTTCAGCGCGATCGAGCCCGTATTCTTCATTCTGCCGCCTTTCGTCGTTTACAAGCAAAAACTCAAGTCCATGGCGCTGGTAATCACGACTTCTATCGGACTCGACTCACCCACTCGCTAGAAGCATCCCAAATCGGTACAGGGATTGTTGCACAACTCAAATTAAAACAACCTGAGTTTAAATCATTACTCCCTTCAACCAGTTTAATGGAAAGTTTGTGCTTAGCACATGATATCGGTCACCCACCATTTGGTCATGGCGGTGAAGTCGCTTTAAATTACATGATGCGAAATCATGGCGGCTTTGAAGGAAACGCACAAACCTTTCGTATTGTAACCTTACTCGAACCTTATACCGAAGGATACGGTATGAACCTCGCCAGACGTACCTTGCTTGGTTTACTAAAATACCCAGCTCTACTCAGTGAAACTACCGCTCCAGAGCGCGCACCTGATGTCGTGAACTTTCGTCACCTTAAAGCAAAAGACTGGTATCCAGCGAAAGGCTTATATGTGGACGATAAAGAGGTCTTTGACTGGGTATTAAGCCCGTTATCAGGCAAAGATAAAGCCCTCTTTGCGCAAATGCGTTGTGAGCGTTTATCGCCAAAAGAGCCCTGTAAGACACGTTTTAAATCATTAGATTGTTCAATCATGGAATTAGCTGATGACATTGCATACGGTGTCCATGACTTAGAAGATGCCATCGTAATGGGGATTGTGACACGTGATGATTGGCAAGAAGCGGTTGCCTCAAAAATAGCAGAATGTGGTGATCCATGGCTAGAAGAACGGATAAGTGATATCAGCGAGCTGATGTTTGCTAGCCACCATCAGCGCAAAGATGCCATTGGCGCGCTGGTCAATGGTTTACTTACCTCTATAACCATTAGTCCTACGATTCAAAACGGTACTGATTTTTTTGATGAGCCATTATTACAATGGAATGCCTTTTTATCCGAGCCGATGGAGCGAGCTTTAGAAGTACTTAAACAGTTCGTTAGTATCTATGTGGTAAAAAAACCGGAGATACAACTGTCGGAATATAAAGGGCAACAATTGATCATGGAACTCTTTGAAGCTTTTGCTTCTGATCCCGAAAGATTGTTACCAGATAATACTCGCATGCGGTGGTTAGAAGCTAAAGAACAGGGAGATAACGAGCTTAGGATCATTGCCGATTACATTTCAGGCATGACGGATGGATTCTCTCAACGTCTCTATAGCACATTATTCTTACCTACCTCTGAAACAGGTATAAGCAATAATGGTTATGGTTTTTAATCATTAACCAGTGAATATAAAGGGAGCCCATGCTCCCTTTTGTGTGCCAACTAACCCTTATAGTTTTTATCAAATACGCCGGGCGGCATTTGTTGAATTTGAAAATTAATCATATTTTCGAATGTATCAAGCAATGGCTGAAGATTTAAAGATATTGGCTCTAACACTGATAATGCTAAATATCCCGCCTCAACCGTTGATACTCCCTGCTCTTTTGGCGATTTTCTAATACGATAGTTTCCAGTCTCTACATTATCTAAATGGACTAACGGTAAGTGATGTAAATTGGTCGATAGTTGCCACATTTTATAGGCTTTCTTCCAAGTCCCATCAAGTAAAATAATCACGTTGTTTCGAGATGGCTGAGCCTGCTCTGCTACATCAGACAGTGCTATCGCACGCTCTCCTGGGTAAACTACATAAATATCACGTTCGGAATCAGTTAAAGCTGCATTTAATTCCTCATGCAGCGAAAAATCCTCACCTACCCAAAGTCGGCTATTGGGTAAAGAAAGTGATAGTATTCTTGCAGTACCAATTGCTCGTTTAACTTCTGATGGATGTTGTAATATCCATAACTCTGTTTGAGTTGCAATAGGTTTAATCCAGTGGCAAATGCAGGCTTTGTTTGCTTTACCACAGTTATCACAGTACCGACTCATTGAGGTTGCCTTGTCTATTCGAAATTATATTGTTATTGCGATAATCATGATGGTTATAGCTCAATTACCACAATGTCAGCCATTATTAGTTTGGGATCGCCAAGACATTATCAATGGCGAATTATGGCGGATCCTATCAGGAAATTTCACGCATACCAATTGGGTGCATCTTGCAATGAATGCTAGCGCCTTTGCAATCATTAGCTATATTTTCCGTGCCCATTTTCATGCTAAGTCTTATAGCTTATTGATCTTAATTTTATCGTTCACTATAGGTATTGGGCTCTTTGCTACCAGTATTACTTGGTATGCTGGATTTTCAGGTGTACTACATGGCATCTTCGCTTGGGGTTGTATTCGTGATATCCAATCAAAAACGCGGGGGGGATGGCTCTTACTCCTCGGGCTAATCATTAAGATAGGTTGGGAACAATACTTTGGAGGCTCTGTGAGTTCTGAAGAATTGATTGGCGTTCGTGTAGCAACTGAAGCCCATTTGATTGGCGCAATCACAGGCATACTGTATGCCTTGCTTATCAAGCAAAAAATCAACGCTCAAGTTGAATATAACCGCTTTAAATGACGACCAATATACGGGAGCACGCTCGCTCCCGTTAATATTAATAATTACAATTCAATACGCTTTCTATTTTTATCGACAGTCGCCTCACCGATCCCTTTCACTTTAGTTAGATCATCAACGCTCGCAAATTTACCATGCACTTTTCGATAATTAATTATCGCTTGTGCTTTCTCAGCACCAATGCCAATTAGCAATGTATCCAATTGCTCAACATTAGCAGTGTTAATATTAATTTTGATATCAATACCTTCATGCGTATTGTCAGCAGCGTAACTTAAAGAGGCGAGTGCTAATCCACCAGCCAACGAAATAGCTTTAAACAAGCGAGATGGCAACATATTTTTATCCTTTATTGGTATGAGTGTTTAAAAAGGATAAAAAGAAAAGCGGGACGATGAGGGGATTATTTAAAAATAAAAGATAAAAAAACGACGGGCCGCACAATAGCGGCCCGTTAATAGAAATGTAAATTTCAATTAATTTGCTGGTTTGTCCAACATTGGGTAAGTCACTTTCGCCGACTCACGTAAAGTCTGAAGTGTTGTTGATAGATCTTGTTGAGCAAACATATTCTCAACTTGGGTTGCAAACTGAGTATCAACATCATCTTTCGATGGTGTAACATTCACAACTTTATCTAATGCAATAATTTCAACATTACCTTTGTTGTCACGTGTTACACCATAAGACACTTTACCATCTTTTGGTTTAGGTAATGTAAACGCAACACGTGCAACATTAGCATCAGGACCTGAACGTGTTATGGTTTGATCGCCAGAGAAACTTAAGCCATCTTTTGCTACAACATCTGACTTACCGTCACGTAATGCTGCAATGATAGAATCCGCCTTCTCAGTTGCTTGCTTCTCACCTTTTTGTTGAGCCAATAGTGTTTTCACTTTTGCTTCAACATCAGTAAATGGCAGCACTGATTCAGGGCGTGCATCATCAACACGAACCACAACAACATGCTCTGGTGCAATCTCAATTACATCAGAGTTCATACCGTCATCATGAACCTCAGGGCTTTGTAATGCTTCTTGCACTTTCTTATCACTTAACACACCGGTCTCATCTTGTAATGAGATAAAGCCTGTTTTAATGATCTTAGCCTTTACAGCTTCTGCTGCTTCATCTAGTGAATCTGGTGATTCAAATGCTGTCTCAGCTAGCTTGCTTTGTAGCTTATAGAATTGCTCTGCTACTTGCTGCTCTTGAAGTTCAGCGACAATGCTAGCTTTAACATCAGCAAAAGGTTTAACTTTAGGCTCTTCGATACCATCCAGTAAAATAATGTGGTAACCATAAGGTGACTTCACAAGGCCAGACATATCACCTGGTTTTGCTAATGAAAATGCTGCTTTTTCAAACGCAGGATCCATCACACCTTTACCGAACCAATCAAGCTTACCGCCATCTTTTGCACTGAAAGTATCATCGGATGATTTTTTCGCAACATCAGCAAAGTTAGCACCAGCTTTCAACTCAGCCAGTAATGCTTCCGCTTTTGCTTTAGAAGCATCACTATCACCTTTTACTAAGATATGGCTAACTTGAATCTTCTCAGCAGTACTGTATTTGCTCTTATGTTCGTTGTAATACACTTCAGCTTCTTTATCAGTGATCTTAATATTGTTCACTAGATTTTTATCTGACAGTTCAATGTAAGACACTTTCACTTGAGCTGGGCGTGTAAACTGCGTTTTATTCTCATCATAATAAGCTTTAGCTTCTGCATCCGTTACCGTTACTTTATCGGTAAAGTCTGCAAGGTTTAGCTTCAAAGTACGAACAACGCGCTCTTGTGATTCAAGTTTACGAAGTTCATTCAATTCATTTTTAAGTGCGAAGTCACTGCCTTCTAATGCGCTTAAGAATTGTTGACGTAGCATGTCTTTACGGATTGACTCTGCAAACTGCTCAGGAGAAATTCCAGCACGACGTAACGTTAAATTATATTGTTCATTATTGAACACACCATTAACTTGGAAAGCAGGCATTGCTACAATCGCTTGCTTAACTTGAGCATCGCTCACACTCAGGCCTAGCTCTGTTGCGCGTTGCTCAATCAACTCATCATTAACCATACGCTCAAGCACGCTATTACGGAGTTGCTGTACGTAAGCAGGATCACCCATTAGTGTTGAGAAGTAATCACCTAAACGTTGCTGCATTTGGTTACGTTGATTTTGATAAGCCTGCTCGAATGCACGCTGACTAATTTCTTTACCATTAACTTTTGCTGCAACTTGCTCATTACCGCCCGCCAGATAACTGCCGACACCAGCAAATACAAAAGAAAAAATAATTAAGCTAAGAATAATCTTAACCCAGATGCTGTTAGCGCCTTCGCGCAATCGCTCCATCATAATTTGCCGTCTCTCCTACTTGTTCGATCTGGCACGGTTTCGAACTACAAATGTGTGCACAAAATATCGGTATCAACGCGATAGCCGAACCTTCAATATTATTAAGCCGTTACTGACTAAAACGTAAATAACCTGTTGTATTAGTTTTTAAACTAAAGATAGCACCAACACAATAAGCCACAAAGCGCATAGTATGATAACTTGATACCGATTTGACTAATGAAATGTTCTTTATCTTTATATTGGTTAAGAAACAAAACAATAAATCCCTAGTCAAATAGGCATCATTATAAAGTAAAAAAAGCGCATCAACCGATGCGCCTTTGTTGTACTGGATCAGTATACCCTTTCCAGTAGCAATATTTAAGCCATGATAACATGACAAAACAGTCAGAAAAAACCAACTATTTCTTAGTTAACAGAATCTTTTAGCGCTTTACCCGGCTTAAAACCAGGTACTTTTGCAGCTGCAATTTGAATTTCTGCACCTGTCTGTGGGTTACGGCCAGTACGAGCTGCACGTTCACGTACAGAGAAAGTACCAAAACCAACCAATGCAACTTGCTCACCGTCTTTCAATGTATCTGATACCGCTTCGATGAATGCGTCTAAAGCACGACCCGCTGATGCTTTTGAAATATCTGCGCTTTCTGCGATTTTATCTACTAGTTGAGTTTTGTTCACGATTAAATCCCCTTAATGAACTTGCCTACCCGTAACTCGTCACTGAGACGCTGTGAATAGTAGACAATAAATTGTTTCTAGACCTGATTGTGTTGATAGAAACTTAACAGGCCTTAATAATACATCGCTTAGCGCGGATTAGAGTTAACTTATAGCCAGACAAAAAAACGCTGACAAGGACTTTTGTCTTTGAAAGCGTTTTTTATTTAGGTAATTTTGCTACAGGTCACTATTTTGAGCATTTACCAGCTCAATACCTGTTGGATTATTCTGAAGTGCAACAGTTAACACTTCATCAATCCAACGTACTGGACGTACTTCCAAGTCGGCGATTACGTTCTCTGGGATCTCTTCCAAATCACGCTCGTTCTCTTTGGGAATAAGCACTGTTTTAATGCCACCGCGGTGTGCTGCTAATAGTTTTTCTTTCAAACCACCGATAGGTAAAACTTCACCACGAAGTGTAATTTCACCCGTCATAGCCACATCAGCACGAACAGGATTACCCGTTAGGCTAGATACAAGTGCTGTACACATTGCAATACCCGCACTTGGGCCATCTTTCGGTGTCGCACCTTCAGGTACGTGAACGTGAATATCACGTTTTTCGTAGAAATCAGCTGCAATACCTAAACGCTCAGCACGAGAACGTACCACCGTCATTGCCGCTTGAATCGACTCTTGCATCACATCGCCGAGTGAACCGGTATAAGTTAACTTACCTTTACCTGGCATAGACTCTGTTTCAATGGTTAATAAGTCACCACCGACTTCCGTCCACGCAAGTCCTGTTACTTGACCAATGCGATTACTTTCGTCAGCTTTACCGTAGTCGCAACGCTGAACACCTAAGTAATCTTTTAAATTATCTTGGCTGATTTCAACGTGTTTAATGTCTTTATTAAGTAAAATTTCTTTCACTGCTTTACGGCAAAGTTTAGATATTTCACGCTCAAGGCTACGAACACCCGCTTCACGTGTGTAGTAACGAATGATGCCAATAATCGCAGAATCATCAACAGTCAACTCACCCGCTTTTAAACCATTACGTTTAATTTGCTTATCAAGTAAATGGTTCTTAGCAATGTTTAGCTTTTCATCTTCGGTATAGCCCGATAGACGAATAACTTCCATACGGTCAAGCAATGGACCTGGGATATTCATCGAATTAGATGTAGCGACGAACATTACATCAGATAAATCGTAATCCACTTCTAAGTAGTGATCATTAAATGCACTGTTTTGCTCAGGATCTAGCACTTCTAGCAACGCTGAAGCCGGATCGCCTCGCATATCTGATGACATTTTATCAATTTCATCCAATAGGAAAAGTGGGTTTTTCACCTCAACTTTTGCCATTTTCTGGATCAATTTACCAGGCATAGAACCGATATAAGTACGACGGTGACCACGAATTTCCGCTTCATCACGTACACCACCTAATGCCATACGAACGTACTTACGTCCCGTTGCCGCAGCGATCGATTGACCTAGAGAGGTTTTACCAACACCAGGAGGACCAACTAAACATAGAATTGGGCCTTTTAGCTTGTTTACACGGCTTTGTACTGCAAGATACTCAAGAATGCGTTCTTTCACACGCTCAAGGCCGTAATGATCGGCATTAAGCACTTCTTCGGCTTTTGCAAGGCTCTTCTTCACTTTAGAGCGCTTATACCAAGGCACGCTTAGCATCCAATCAATGTAACCACGAACAACGGTTGCTTCCGCTGACATTGGCGACATCATTTTTAACTTTTGCAGCTCTTGCTCGGTTTTTTCACGAGCTTCGGCTGGCATTTTAGATTCTTCAATCTTTTTCTTTAGCGCTTCAAACTCATCTGGCGCATCATCAAGCTCACCCAATTCTTTTTGGATAGCTTTCATTTGCTCATTTAAGTAATACTCACGCTGAGATTTTTCCATTTGCTTCTTAACGCGTCCACGGATACGCTTTTCAACTTGAAGCAAATCAATCTCGGATTCCATCATTGCCATTAAGAACTCTAAACGTTCTGTAATATCAACGATTTCTAATACTTTTTGCTTATCAGCCAGTTTCAGCGGCATATGCGCAGCAATGGTATCTGCTAGGCGGGCCGCTTCATCGATACCGTTAAGTGAAGTTAATACTTCAGGCGGGATCTTTTTATTTAGCTTGATAAAGCCTTCAAACTGGCTGATAGCGGTGCGAACAAGTACTTCTTGTTCGCGTTCATCCATTTCAGGCGTAACCAGATATTCAGCATGAGCAGTAAAGAACTCATCATCAGCTAAATCTTCAACTTTGGCACGTTGTTGGCCTTCAACCAAGACTTTTACGGTACCGTCAGGTAGCTTCAATAGCTGTAAAATAGTTGCAACAGTACCGACATCATAAAGATCAGTGATTGACGGTTCATCTGTCGCTGCTTCTTTTTGGGCAACCAACAGAATCTGTTTATTGTTCTCCATTGCCGATTCTAGGCAACGAATAGATTTTTCCCGTCCCACAAACAATGGAATAACCATATGAGGGTACACCACCACGTCACGTAGTGGCAGAACCGGGATCTCAAGGCGCTCAGAACGCTCCAGGTTCATATTCATCTCTCTTCCTGTCAATACTAATCGTATTAAGTAACTGGTTGAGTCACTTACTTAATACGACTAGAAAGTTAGCTTATATTGAGTATATGGGGGTGAAACATGATTATTCAACGAAAGAAGTAACAGAAAATAAAAAAGGAGGCTTATGCCTCCTTTTTTTAGCCTTTATGTGCACTTATTAGACACTTACTCAGCTGCAGCTGCTGGTGCTTCCGTGTTTTCATAAATCAGTAGAGGCTCAGACTCACCTTTAATTACTGACTCATCGATAACAACTTTACTTACACCTTGCTGAGACGGGAGCTCATACATAGTATCAAGCAGTACCGCTTCCACAATAGATCGTAGGCCACGAGCACCTGTTTTACGTTCCATTGCTTTACGTGCAATAGCAACCAGTGCATCATCACGAAACTCAAGCTCAACATTCTCTAGCTCTAATAACGCAGCATACTGTTTAGTTAGTGCGTTCTTAGGCTCACGAAGGATCTGAACCAGAGCTTCTTCGTCAAGCTCACCTAATGTTGCAGTGACTGGTAGACGACCGATAAATTCCGGAATTAAGCCGTATTTAACAAGATCTTCAGGCTCAACTTTTTCAAACAGATCACTTAATGTGTCGGCTTGGTCTTTTGAACGCACTTCTGCGCCAAAGCCAATACCAGTACCTGTTGCTACACGCTGCTCAACAACTTTATCTAGGCCTGCAAATGCACCACCACAGATAAATAGGATCTTAGAAGTATCAACCTGTAAGAATTCTTGTTGAGGATGCTTACGACCACCTTGTGGTGGCACAGATGCAACAGTACCTTCGATCAACTTCAGTAATGCTTGCTGTACACCTTCACCAGATACATCACGAGTAATCGATGGGTTATCTGATTTGCGAGAAATCTTATCGATTTCATCAATGTAAACAATACCACGTTCAGCTTTCGCCACGTCGTAATCACATTTCTGTAGCAATTTCTGGATAATATTTTCTACGTCTTCACCCACATAACCCGCTTCAGTCAGCGTGGTTGCGTCAGCCATCGTAAATGGAACATCTAACATTCGTGCTAATGTTTCAGCTAATAGTGTTTTACCACTACCAGTAGGGCCGATAAGTAAGATGTTACTCTTACCTAGTTCAACACCTTCACTAGTTGTATCGCCATTACGTAGACGTTTGTAGTGATTATATACCGCAACAGCTAGCACTTTTTTCGCATGTGCTTGCCCAATTACGTAATCATCTAGGTTGTTACGAATTTCTTGCGGAGTCGGCAGTTCATCGCCATCGCGTTTAGGCATCACTTCTTTAATTTCTTCGCGAATAATATCGTTGCATAAATCAACGCATTCATCACAAATATAAACAGAAGGGCCTGCAATCAGCTTGCGAACTTCATGCTGACTTTTACCGCAGAAAGAGCAATACAATAGCTTACTGCTACCACTCTCTTTTCGCTTATCTGTCATTCGCTAACCTCTTATTGGGGTATTCCCATCATTGCCTTGTCTTGAGTGTATAACAAGTCGGCTTATTTTGCTGCGTTAACTATCTAGAGTTAATCAGCGAAATAAGTACTTAGTCACGTTGACTCAACACGGCATCCACTAAACCATATTCTACAGCTTGTTCTGCAGACATAAAGTTATCACGGTCAGTATCACGCTCAACAACCTCTAGTGGTTGGCCTGTATGTTCAGCCAATAAACCGTTTAGACGTTGTTTGATTGTTAGAATTTCTTGTGCATGGATTTGAATATCCGATGCTTGTCCTTGGAAACCACCTAATGGCTGGTGAATCATTACACGTGAGTTCGGTAGACAGTAACGCTTACCTTTCGCACCACCAGCAAGTAAGAATGCTCCCATTGAACATGCTTGACCCATACATACAGTACTCACATTTGGCTTAATGAACTGCATAGTGTCATAAATTGACATACCCGCAGTAACAGAACCACCTGGAGAGTTGATGTATAGGAAGATGTCTTTATCTGGGTTTTCTGACTCTAAAAATAGTAGCTGTGCTACTACTAAATTAGCCATGTGATCTTCAACCTGACCAGTTAAGAAAATCACACGCTCTTTTAAGAGACGAGAATAGATATCATAAGAACGCTCACCACGAGAAGTCTGCTCGACCACCATAGGTACCAGCGCATCCAAAATTGGTGACATGGCGTTTTTTTCTTGGTAGCTCATAACGTTATTTCCCTAAAATAAATGGCCCGAATGAAATGACTCACACGGACCATTGTTAGCAGAAGACTTGAGATAATGTCAAATCTCTACATCAATTTCAGCAAATTAAGCAGCAGGATTCATTAGCTCGTTGAAGCTAACGTCTTTATCAGAAACCTGTGCTTTAGCTAGAAGTGCGTCAATCGCTTGCTCTTCTAGAGCAACATTACGCATGTTGTTCATTAGCTGTTCGTTAGTTTCGTAGTATTTAACTACTTCTGATGGATCTTCGTATGCAGAAGCCATTTCAGCGATGATTGCTTTAACGCGCTCTTCGTCTGCTTTTAGCTCTTCTGACTTGATCACTTCACCAACTAGAAGACCTACAACTACACGACGTTTAGCTTGCTCTTCGAACAACTCACGTGGTAGTTCAGGCATGTTCTTAGCATCACCGCCAAAACGTTGTGCAGCTTGCTGACGTAGTGCTTCGATTTCTTGATCGATAAGTGCAGCAGGAACTGTGATGTCGTTTTGCTCAACAAGACCGTTAAGAACTTGATCTTTGATGCGACCTTTAACAGCTTGCTTAAGCTCACGCTCCATGTTCTTACGAACTTCAGCTTTAAGACCGTCAACAGAACCGTCTTCAACGCCGAACTTAGCAACGAACTCTTCAGTTAGTTCAGGAAGCTCTTGTGCTTCAACTTTGTGAAGTTTAATAGCGAATGCTGCAGCTTTACCTTTTAGGTTTTCAGCGTGGTATTCTTCAGGGAACGTTACTTCAACAGTAAACTCTTCACCCGCTTTTTTACCTACAACGCCTTCTTCGAAACCAGGGATCATACGACCTTGGCCCATAGCAAGTGCGAAACCTTCAGCTTTACCGCCCTCGAACTCTTCACCGTCGATAGTACCAACGAAGTCGATAGTTACACGGCTGTTTGCATCAGCGGCTGCATCTACTTCAGTCCACGTAGCTTGTTGCTTACGTAGAGTATCAAGCATTGTATCAACGTCAGCTTCAGTTACTTCAACAACTGGCTTCTCAACAACAACTTTATCTAGACCTTGAAGTGCGATCTCAGGAAATACTTCGAAAGTCGCTTTGAATACTAGGTCTTTACCTTCAGCAACTTCTACTGGAGTAAATGTTGGCGCGCCTGCTGGATTGATTTTCTCTTTAACGATAGCTTCGATAAAGTGACGGTGCATTACTTCACCTAGGATGTCTTGACGTACTGATGCGCCAAACATTTTAGCAACCATCTTAATTGGTGCTTTACCAGGGCGGAAACCGTCGAAACGACGAGTTTTAGCAATTTTCTTTAGTTCAGCTGTTACTGCATCTTCGATGTTTGCAGCAGGAACAGTGATTGTTAGTTGGCGTTCTAGGCCTTCAGTGGTTTCAACGGTAACTTGCATTATATTTAACCTCAAAACTTACTCAGCTTTCTGAGTGATGTTGCCGAACAGCCATTTACTGACGGTGGCATCCTTTTCGTGTTACGGCTCGAAAACCATAACGCCTCAATTCTTTTACTTTATTTCTAAACTGTCAGATATACTCATCCAACTTAGAAATTAAAGCGCGTTATTATAACGACACACTTAGGTGGCGTCGAGGTGAGATAGACTAAACTGCTATCTAGCTCTACAACTGAAACACAAGATAGGGTCTATAACGAACATTTCAAGGGGTAAGGAGAAAATAATCATAGATCTCTGCGTTTTTTGGGTTCAAATGTTGGAAAAACAGTCGAATTAACGCAAATATGACGTAACAGAGAAAGCATTTTTTATGCCGTTATAAGACTAACTACAGAGTGATTTTTGTATTAAAAAAGCTTAGAAATGAATTAGATTTTGGATCTTATATATAAAGAAGAGAGAATGGCACGCCCTGCAGGATTCGAACCTGCGACCACATCCTTAGAAGGGACGTGCTCTATCCAGCTGAGCTAAGGGCGCATCATTGTGTAACATGGCGTTACGAGGCAGGATTATACGTTGCTAATCATTTAGGTCAATACGTTTACTTTAAATTTCATGATTTAAACCGCCAAGCGATTAAAGTTAAAGCAATCTGTTTTATTTTCAGTTTTTTCAGTGCAATTGTAGATACCTATTCCCTTCAACGATAAACACTTAAGATTGTTCGCCATTATTAAACAAACAAAAAGCAAACGTTTGCGTTATAGCTAAAGTAATCATTTTCTGACACAATAATAGCGTCCACATGCTTAGCCTATATAAAAAGGATTACCATGACCGCCCAAATTATTGATGGGAAATTAATATCCCAAACAGTTCGACAGGAAGTTGCCGCTAGAGTGAAAGCTCGTAAAGATGCTGGTCTTCGTGCACCCGGCTTAGCTGTTGTGCTCGTAGGTCAAGATCCTGCTTCTCAAATTTATGTCGGTAGTAAGCGAAAAGCCTGTGAAGAAGTCGGCTTTGTCTCTAAATCATTCGATCTACCACCAACAGCCTCAGAAGAAGAGTTATTACTTCTTATTGACGAATTAAATCTCGATCCAACGATTGATGGCATTTTAGTCCAACTTCCATTACCAGCTGGTATGGATAGCACACGAATTTTAGAGCGTATTGATCCTGAAAAAGATGTTGATGGCTTCCATCCATACAATGTCGGACGCTTAAGTCAACGTATCCCAAAACTACGCTCTTGTACCCCTAAAGGTATTATGACTCTCTTAGAACGTTACAATATTCCGGTACGAGGGAAAGAAGCGATTATTGTTGGCGCTTCTAATATTGTAGGTCGCCCGATGACACTCGAATTATTATTAGCAGGGGCTACAACAACAACTTGTCACCGTTTTACTCAAGATCTTGAGAGCCATGTTCGTCGTGCAGATATCCTTGTCGTCGCTGTAGGTAAACCTAACTTTATTCCTGGCGCTTGGATTAAAGAAGGGGCTACCGTCATTGATGTGGGTATTAACCGATTAGATAATGGTAAATTATGTGGTGATGTTGAATTTGATATTGCCAACCAAAGAGCAAAACATATCACTCCAGTCCCTGGCGGTGTCGGCCCAATGACAGTCGCAACATTAATAGAAAATACTATGTTAGCTTGCGAGCAGTTTCACGGCGAATAATTGGTAATAAAAAGAGTGATACCTATTGCTCTTTTATTCTCCAAAACAATGCTATTTTAAATTAGCAGTCCTCTTCTTATTAACAAATAGAATAAATAAAAAAAGCGATGGAACACCATCGCTTTTTCTTTTGATTATACAATTTATGGCGTCGACTATAAGCTTTTAGCTAGTTGTTTGACATACGCTGTAAATTCTTCACCAAATTGATTATGGCGCAAACCGTACTCAACAAACGCTTTCATGTAACCAATTTTACTACCACAATCATGGCTTACGCCTGACATATGAAATGCATTCACTTGTTGAGATTGCATTAGCATATCGATAGCATCGGTCAATTGAATTTCATCACCCGCGCCAACAGGCGTACGGGCTAATAATGCCCAAATTTCCGCTGGAAGTATGTAACGACCGACAATAGCTAAATTAGAAGGCGCGTCTTCAACTGAAGGCTTCTCAACAACCTTTGTCATCGGTGCAGATTCGCCAGCATGTAATTCCACACCATTAATATCCGCAACACCATAGTTTGACACTTCAGACATAGGAACAGGTTCAACCATCACCTGACTCACTTTAGTCTCGTTGAACATTTTCACCATGGCTGCCATATTATCGCAACGTAAATCGCTCGCAGCATCATCCAAAATCACGTCAGGTAAAACAACAGCAAAAGGTGCATCACCAACAAGGGGATGTGCACATAGTACTGCATGACCTAAACCTTTAGCTTGCCCTTGACGTACATGCATAATGGTCACATCAGGGGGACAAATCGCTTGTACTTCTTCAAGTAGCTGGCGTTTCACGCGCGCTTCTAATGTCGCTTCTAATTCAAAAGAAGTGTCAAAGTGGTTCTCAATCGAATTTTTTGAAGAATGCGTCACTAAAATAATTTCTTTAATTCCCGCAGCAACACACTCATTCACTACATGCTGAATAAGCGGCTTATCGACAATTGGAAGCATCTCTTTTGGAATAGCTTTAGTTGCAGGTAACATTCGAGTCCCCAGACCAGCAACAGGAATAACAGCTTTACGCACTAATGAAGTATTCAATTTTTTTTCCAGTATATTGTATTTGTAAACATCGTATTCGATGGCTTTAAAATAAGCAAAAGAGAGCTCTAACTTATAGAGAAAAATGATTATTTTTTAAGTAAATCAGTATTCTCAACACTTACTTTCACAGGCTTACCTAACAAGTTAATCAACATAAATGAGCGTTTCTCACCATCAGGCTCTTGGTAAATAGCTTCAAGGCCTTGAAACTTACCTTGCTCTAACTTTAATTTTTCACCGGGCTGAGGGAGCATAGACAACAAACGTTGATGCTCTTCACTATCTTCATTCATCATTAAGTTATAGATAAGTTCTTCACGTACTTTTTGTGGCATTGCGCCGCAGCGAATAAAGTCAGCCACCCCCCGCGTTGAACGCACCGACGTATAACTTACCGTTTCAGGGTCAAATTGAACAAAAACATAACTTGGAAATAATGGTTCGATTGACTCTATGCGTTTACCTCGGCTCACTTTTTTTACTGTTACCTGAGGGTAGTAGCAATCCACACCTTGACGATCCAGATTGATCACTGCACGCTCTTGTTCACTGCGCTTACAATAAAGCAAATACCAATCTTTCATCATCAATCCTAAACATTAAAATTCATCACTATTATATACATAAATAGCTACTTTTTATATTGCGGCTAATTAGAGATAAAAGCATTTTTTAAGATCTTATTGTTGCTCAACTCATTGATGGAAACCAAGACAGTCACCACTTTTACAGTAATTTCACAGCCAAAACTTGTAACATTCATGAACAACCCAAATAGACAGACAAAAGAACCACAGAAAAACCAAAAAACAAAATATAAACCCAAGCAATTAACAATCATAAAAATAAAATCATCATTACCATACTTAAAATTAACTTTTCAATTTTGGCTGAAAAAACCACAACCATTTATTTTTCAATAGGTTGAAATGTTTATCATTTGTTCTTTAAATGTAAAAACTTGCAGTCGTATATATTGTGCTTTATAAAACTACCGGTATAAGCAAACACACCAGCACAATAATATAGAGAATCCTATGAGTCATAATAGTAGTGGTACCTTATTGGGCCACCCAAAAGGCTTGTTCCTGTTATTTGGAACTGAGCTATGGGAGCGTTTCTCCTACTACGCCATGCGCGCTATTTTAGTTTTGTACTTAACAGATAAAACAATTGATGGCGGCTTAGGCTGGAGTACTCAAGAAGCATTAAGCCTATATGGTATTTACACCGGTCTGGTCTACTTCACACCTTTAATTGGTGGATGGATTGCGGATAACTACTTAGGTCAACGTCGATCAATTATTATTGGCGGCGTATTAATGGCTATTGGTCAATTTACTCTCGCACTCCCTCACAGTGTCGTTGATCCTCATGCTGTAAACGCTTTCTATTTAGGCCTTACTTTCCTGATCATTGGTAATGGTTTATTTAAGCCAAACATCTCAACCATGGTCGGTGATCTCTACAAAGAAGGCGATAACCGTCGTGATGGTGCGTTTACTATTTTCTATATGGGTATCAACATAGGTTCATTACTTGCGGGTGTTATTGCAGGTACAGCTTCTGCCATTTATGGTTGGAAAGCAGGCTTCTTATGTGCAGGTTTCGGTATGCTCCTCAGCCTATTGATCCAACTTTTTTTCGCACAACGTTACCTAGGTGATATTGGTACTGTTCCAGCTGCGGTTCGTGATGCAGCAAACAACGCAAGCGGTAAAAAAGAGCCTCTAACCAAAATTGAACGTGATCGCCTGAAAGTAATTATGGTGATGTGTACTTTTGTTATCGTATTCTGGGCAGGCTTTGAACAAGCTGGTGGCTTAATGAATATCTATTCTCAAGAATACACAAACCGTATGATTGGTAGTTTCGAAGTGCCTGCAGCTTGGTTCCAGTCACTCAATCCATTTTTCATTATTATTTGTGCCCCTATTCTTGCAGCTCTTTGGGTAAAAATGGGTAAGAGTGAACCTAATTCACCAGTGAAATTTGCACTAGCAATGTTCTCGTTAGCATTAGGCTTTGCTTGTATGATCGGTGCAGCGCTTGAGCAAGGCGGTGATATGACAGTGAAAACATCAATGCTATGGCTGATTGGCGCATACTTCTTCCATACTATTGGTGAGTTATGTTTATCACCGATTGGTTTATCAATGGTGACAAAACTTGCACCTCTTCGCTTGGCGTCATTAATGATGGGAGCATGGTTTGGTGCTAACGCCATTGCTAACTATATTGCAGGTGAGATTGGTTCACGTATTGGTGAAGCCGGCCCTCTAGCAATATTCTCTGGTATTGCAATTACTGCAGTGATTGCTGGGGTATTACTGCTTTTACTATCCAATACATTAATTAATTGGATGCATGGAGCAGAATCTTCATCTAATGATGATACTGCAGAGGTTAAAACAGCAGAAGCGTAATAGCATACTGATAACAATCTGTTTAGGGGTGGTGTTGCTAACACTGCCCTTTTTTACATCTTAATGTTTTTAAAGTTCACACTAAAACTAGCATGCCCCAATTGGCTTAGCGATAAACGCCCTCCTGAGGGAGACAATGCTAGCTTCGATAACATATTGTGCCTTGCTTCTCGTCCAAGCCATTCACCTGATGCGACTTCAAAAGAGTCATCACTTGTTCGAAGTTGTGCTTCAATACCTGCAGGAAGAATATGCAAACATCTATCAGACAAATCAAATACGCCAAACAAAGCCTTGATAGGTGACGCATAACCTGAGTGTTTCATCCCTTTTTCAATCAATGTGACTAAGTGGCTCAAGCTTTCTAAGCAATTACCTTGATTACGTAAATAATCATTAAAAAAAGCACGAATTAATAACGCTGTTGCCGTCGCATTATGATCACCACTACTGGTATCAAGAAGATAAAAGGCTAATTGACCATCTAATAGCCACGTATAATCAAGAATAACGGGGAGGGAATCAATGGATTGTAAAACACAATAATTTAACTGCCATCGCCCATAAGTCGATTGTGTTTCAGGCATTAATCCCACTAATAGCTCACGCGCCGCTTTAGGGTTATTTTGCAAATCTTTAATGTGCCATTCCAATTCTTCTTCAACAGGCTCTGTATCCTCTGAAGTAGCAAACCATCGATTAGAAAAATCTTGTCGATGATGTGTCGCACTGTCTTGCCCCTTTAATACCGAGATCATAGAAGATTTCAGCATTAAAATATTTTCCAATGGCTTTATTAAGAAATCCTTAACACCAAGTCGCAACGCTAAAGCGACATCTGTCATTGCTCCCGTTCCTGAAATAACAATAATTGGTATCATTGGATATTGAATAGACACTTCTTCAACAAACTCCATACCTGTCATAACAGGCATAGCGAGATCGCAGAGTAACAGATCAGGAATATGCTCCTTTAATGCACGTAGCCCTTCTAAACCATTATCAGCCTCTTGCACCAAGCATCCTTGGCTCTCAAGAAAGCCAACAATCATATTTCTAAATACTGGGTCGTCTTCTACAACGAGAACATCTTTCCCTTCTAGCAAAACCACCTCCACCAATACCTACTTAGTTTAAGGCACATTACAAACTGAAATTAAAGGCCTTAAAGACTGTCTAATTTTTGCGACTCTATTAAGCATAGAAAAAACACCACAAAAAATATGTATTCATGAACATTTAATAAAAATAAATTCATTTATGTAATACACTTCAAATTATCGTACCCCTTTATTTTGGTAAATTGACCATAATAAACATGATAAAAATACTATTTCAGTAGGAAAAACAAAGAAAAAGAGATGCATTTGACTCATTTTGTTATACAATTGCTCATCATAAGCGTTCAATAATGACTTTTTTATGAAACTTGACGATCTAAACTTATTCCGCATGGTTGTGGAAAATGGCAGTTATACCGCTGCATCTAGAAAAACCCAGGTACCAGTTGCGACACTGACACGTCGAATTCAAGCACTTGAAGAAGGCCTTAATATTCGCCTGCTTAATCGTCATGCCCGTAAACTGTCACTTACTGAAGCCGGTCAAAAGTTCTATCATGACTGTGCGCCTTTACTACAACAGTTACTTGATACGACTGAACATATTAGTGAAGAGTGTAAAGGTGCTGCGGGCAAGCTACGTATTGCCGCACCAACCAATATTACCAAGGTAATGCTTCAACCTTTATTGAATGCCTTTATGTTGGAACATCCAGCAATTAGCATTCAGCTATATATGAGCAATGAGCCAGATCAACTTGATCCGACGGACTGGGATGTTATGTTCCGTATTGGTCCTCAACGAGATTCAACACTGATCGCTCGTCGTATCAATGAAGTAAAAGATATTCTTGTTGCTAGCCCTGAATATTTAAAGAAAAACCCAGAGCCTAAACATGCTCAAGATCTTCACGACCATGTTTTACTGAAGGGTAATCCTTTACTACGCTGGCGTCTAAACAACCACAACGGCGAAACGGTTACGATTAATGAACGAGGTCGCTTTGAAGCAAGCGAACTTAACGTCGTACGTAAAGCGTGTTGTGCAGGCTTAGGGATCACGTTAATGCCTGATGTTATGCTGGAAAAATACATTACAGCTGGTGAGGTGACTCAAGTACTTAAAAACTGGTCAGCAAACCCACGTGATGTATATTTGATTTATAATCACCGTGATTACCAACCAGAAAAATTACGTCTATTTATTGATTTTGCAAGTCACTACTTTGACTTAGAAAAACACTAAAAACATTTATTAATAACGTAATATTTTAGAAAAATGCCATATTAGCCATTAATATGGCATTTTGTTTTTATCCTGTTAAGAACAATCACCCACATAAAAAAACATACAGTTACAAACCTTGCCCTCCCCCAAAAACCAAGAATGGCGTACTCTTTCCGCATCTCAGTTTTCTCATGATCTCAAGTCTTGTAGAACTGACTTATTCTGTATATTTACTTAATACTGCCGTCCCCATTAATGCGCATCCATAAAGAGCGTGGATTTATTTATGCATGCTCAATTGTTACTGCAGGACAGGCGATTATCACATCGCCAGTGATCTTATAGAGTCATGGTTTGGGGCCTGAGTTTATCCATAAAAAAGCCGAAGTTTTACACTCCGGCTTATAACTCTATTTGCTCACATATAAGACTTAAATGCCTTCGTTATGTAACTCTAAATTAGCTAAATCTTGCTGAATCTCACGCTGCTTTTTCGAGTCATCACTGCGTAGTGAATCTAAATACTCTAAGTACTTTTGGTTCACATCACCGGTTACGTAATTACCATTAAACACAGACGTTTCAAATAATTTAATTTCAGGGTTTCCTTCAGCGACGGCATCAACAAGATCTTGTAAATCTTGGAAAATAAGACCATCGGCACCGATAATATTTGAAATTTCATCCACTTCGCGACCATGAGCAATTAACTCATTAGCGCTTGGCATATCAATACCATAGACATTAGGGAAACGAATTTCAGGTGCTGCTGATGCTAAGTAAACTTTCTTCGCACCTGCCTCTCTTGCCATTTCGATTATCTGCTCTGATGTGGTACCACGAACAATAGAGTCATCGACTAACAATACATTTTTATCTTTAAATTCAGAACGAATGGCATTGAGTTTACGACGCACAGACTTACGACGCATTTGTTGCCCTGGCATGATAAACGTACGGCCCACATAACGGTTTTTAACAAAGCCTTGGCGATAAGGTTTATCTAACGTACGTGCAATTTCTAGCGCACTGTCACAAGAAGTTTCTGGAATAGGAATAACAACATCGATATCAATATCTGCCCATTCTCGTTTAATCTTTTCACCCAGCTTGGTGCCCATCGCTAAACGCGCGCCATAAACAGAGACTTTATCAATAAATGAATCAGGACGAGCAAAATAAACAAACTCAAATACACATGGATTTAACTGTGGATTATCGGCACATTGCTGAGTAAATAATTGCCCATCAAAAGTGATGTAAACGGCTTCACCAGGCGCAATATCACGGACAAAATCAAAACCAACCGCATCAAGTGCCACTGATTCTGAAGCTACCATGTATTCGGCTTTACCTTGTTCTTCACGCTTACCAATACATAAAGGGCGAATACCATTTGGATCACGAAATGCAATTAAGCCATGACCGATAACCATAGCAACAACCGCATACGCACCTTTTACAATTCGGTGAACTTCACTGATTGCTTTAAAAATTTCCTCAGGGCTAATAGGATAACTTGGACAATGCTCAAGTTGATTTGCCAGAATATTCAGTAAAATCTCAGAATCTGAGGTTGTATTGACATGACGTTTAGCTTGCTCAAATAAGGTCTCACGAATATCTGCTGCGTTGGTTAAATTACCATTATGAGCCAGTGAAATACCGTAAGGAGAATTAACATAAAACGGTTGGGCTTCTGATGCACTAGAGCTACCCGCAGTTGGATAACGCACGTGTCCGATACCTACATTACCTTGTAAGCGTTGCATGTGTTTAGCTTCAAAGACATCACGCACTAAACCATTCGCTTTACGCAGACGGAAACGATTGCTTTCTAAGGTACAAATACCCGCAGCATCTTGGCCGCGATGTTGCAGCACAGTAAGTGCATCATAGATAGACTGGTTTACCGGGGTTGAGCCCACGATTCCAACAATACCACACATTTCCAAAATCCTCGTCGTGCATAAAAATACAGTTACCAAATCGAATAAATTTGGTAACTGCTATTAATTTGGCGCTATTTCATGTTAGGTAAGAAGCTTGAACTGTGTTTGATATAGGAAAAAAACCATTCAATGACAACGCCAAACTGTGGGATGAGTTTTGACTGTTTCCACCAATCAGCACTTGCAAACCCTGTAAAGGCATCGAGAAAGAACAATACTGCCGCAACAATTAACACGCCGCGAACCCCACCAAAAACTACGCCCAAAACTCTATCAGTACCAGATAACCCTGTTTTCTGTACTAACTGACCAATAACATAGTTAACTACCGCGCCAACAATCAGCGTTGCGATAAATAAAACGGCAATAGCGCTACCGTTGCGAAGCATTTCATCATGAAAGTTTGTAAAGTAAACCGCAAGCTGTGGGTAGAAATTACTCGCCACAAAAAACGCAGTAAACCAGATAACTAATGAAAGTGCTTCTTTAACAAAACCACGGATTAAACTTACCAAAGCGGAAAAGCCAATCACGGCTAAAATTACATAATCAATCCAGATCATCATGTGTATTTCGTCTTGTTGATGCGTATTCTAACAGAAAAAATGAAGACGCAAACGTTTACTTAAGGTTTTATTGGGCTAAATTGATACAATTTACCACTTAACCCGGTTAATTTTTTCAAGTCATCAATCTTAGCCAAAAGCTTATCTTTTGAAAGATCGGGTCCCACAACAACTTTTACATACTGACCCGGTTGCGCATCTTTAGGTAATAAATGTGCCTGGTAACCATTTAATCGCAGCTTCGCCACTAGTGCGCTGGCATTCTTAAAATTACCAAACGTACCTAATTGGATCATCCAGCCACTATTTTTTAATCCTTGCTCAGACACAACTGCAGGCTCTGGCTTTACAACAGGTTGGGTTGTTACGACAGTTTTTGGTTGCTCAACGGGCACAACAGGCTGTTCAGGTTGAGGTGCTTTATCTTCTTCAACGGTATAGGTTTCATTATTATCACCTGATGATGTTGAAACCGTATCTTTACCATTATCCACTGTTACTGTGACAGGATCTTTAGGTAGCTCCGAATTTACCGTTTCAGGGTTAGGTATTTGAGTAAACTCCTTTTGATCACCCATTTTAGGCTGCAACGGAATGCTTTCGAACTGCTCTTTATAGTGCTGTTTTTGCCCATCAAAAAGATCAGGAAGAAAAATCACGCCAACGGTTACCAAAATAATGGTACCAATCAGTCGATTTTGAAATTGGCTAGCCACATGGACTCCTATACTATTTAACCACTTTATAATAAAAGTGTTTTTCACTCATTAACGTAAATAACTCGTTATTTGCCCGACAGTGTAAAACGAGCCAAAGACGATTACCATATCATCTCGGTTAGCTTGTGTTAGCGCTTGGTCAAATGCAGCCTCTGGCTTATCAAAACCCATACAATCTGGTGGTAAATACTGCAATATTTCATCGGCAGTCGCCGCTCTTGGGCCCGTTAAAGAAGCGGGATACCAATGATCTACTACATCTTTCATCATTGCGATAGTCGACGCGATATCTTTATCGTGAAGCATCGCAACGACAGCATGAATATGCTTCTTACCTTCTTTTTGTTTCATTCGGTTTAATTGCTGAGCGAAATACTCGGCTGAATGGGGATTATGTGCGACATCCATAATGATCAATGGATCATCACTCACACGCTGCATACGTCCTGGTAATTGAGCTTTACTTAAACCTTGAATAATATTCTCTTCCGAGATATCAAGCTCTGCCGTTCCTAAAGCCATTAATGCTGTGGCTGCATTAGGGAGCGGTAAATTAGGTAGTGGCAAGTGAGATAAATCAAATGCACCACACTGCCAGTTCCAATGGTCATCGGCTACTTGATAATCAAATTGATAACCAACTTGATGTAATTCTGCGCCAATATCATCCGCGTGAGCAGGAACCGTAGCTGGCGGATGAGGTTGGCCGCAAATAGCCGGTTTGCCTGAGCGGAAAATACCTGCTTTTTCATAACCAATTACGTCTATATTATCACCAAGCCAATCGACATGATCGATTGCAAGACTGGTGATCACGCTAACATCATGATCAACAATATTAGTGGCATCTAATCGCCCACCAAGGCCAACTTCCAATACAACAACATCCACTTGATGTGTTTTAAATAGTATTAACGCAGCAAGCGTACCAAATTCAAATAAGCTTAAACTTATATCACCCCGCGCTGCTTCAACGCTTGCAAATGCTTTGCTATGTTCACCGTCGTCAAGCTCTTTATTATTGATACGAACACGTTCGTTATAACGTACAAGGTGAGGAGAACTATAAACACCAACCTTATAACCCGCTTCAATTAAGATAGCTTCTAGCATGGCACAGGTTGAACCTTTACCATTAGTACCCGCAACAGTAATAACACAAGGCGCAGGTTTAAGAAGATTTGCTTTTTCACCCACAGCTTTAACGCGATCTAATCCAAGATCGATTGCACTGGTATGTAATTGCTCAAGATATTTCAGCCATGTTGAAAGCGAGGCTGTCGCTTGTGGTGCAGTCAATCCTGACATGAGAAATCATTCACTTGTTTATAAATTACTTGAGCCATAATTTACCATCGAATCTTAAATAACTTAAACCTATGACGATATAAATTCGATTAAACGCCACGTTAATGGCAATAGCGCTATTACATACTCAAAAAAAAACCGCCTAGCGATTAGCTAAACGGCTTCTATATTCATCAATCAATATAATCAATTAGGTGTTTTCTGAATCTTCAGCTTGGACAGTAGCCTCAACAGACTCTGGCTTACTATCGACAGAAACAACTAACGGTGATGCTTGGTTGGTCATTTTGGCAACAAGACCTGCAACACGCTGACGCATTTCACGGCGATCAACAATCATATCAATCGCACCATGTTCAAGGAGGAACTCACTACGTTGGAAGCCTTCTGGTAGCTTCTCACGTACGGTTTGCTCAATAACACGTTGACCTGCAAAACCGATTAGTGCTTTGGGTTCACCAATATTGATGTCACCAAGCATTGCAAGGGATGCTGATACCCCACCCATAGTTGGATCGGTTAACACAGAGAAGAAAGGTAAGCCTTTCGCTGATAAACGCTCTAACGCCGCACTGGTTTTCGCCATTTGCATCAGTGACATCAGCGCTTCTTGCATACGTGCACCGCCACTTGCAGAGAAGCAGATCAATGGGCAGTTATTTTCAATTGCCGCATCCACTGCTCGTACAAATTTAGCACCAACGACAGAGCCCATTGAACCGCCCATAAAAGAGAATTCAAAAGCACATGCAACAATAGGTAAACCTAAGACTTCCCCTTTCATTGCGATTAATGCATCTTTTTCACCCGTGGCTTTTTGCGCGCTATACAAACGATCTTTGTACTTTTTAGAATCGCGGAATTTAAGCTTATCTTGCGGCTCTAGCTCTGCGGCAATCTCAACTTGCGTATCAGCGTCTAAGAAAGTTTCAAGACGACGACGTGCTTTCATACGCATGTGATGATCACACTTAGGGCACACCTCTAGATTGCGCTCAAGATCTGCATGGTACAGTACTTGATCACAAGAGGTACATTTCGTCCAAACGCCCTCAGGAATCGACACTTTTCGTGAAGAGACAATGTTGCTTTTAGTTAGAATCTTTTCAAGCCAGCTCATGAATGACCTTTATTCTTTAATGCTTCCGCCGTCAATGGCCGAAGATACAAATTCATTGGATAACGATCAGAGATTAAAACACAATCTTACTAATCTGTAGATAAAAAACTGGTACTACCTTATCAAGCTAACCCTTGTAACTCAATCAGCTAAGAATAACGGACCTAATGGTACACGCGGTAAATTGTGCTCTTTCGGGTAATCAACATCAACCAAATACAAGCCTTCAGCTTTGGCTGTTGCTCCTGCTAATGTGCGATTTTTTTGCGCAAGTAGCCACTCAATCCACTCTGGTTTTTCTTCACCTTTGCCGACTTTAATTAAGCTACCTGTGATGTTACGTACCATATGGTGAACAAACGCATTCGCTTTGATATCAATGATCACAAAGTCGCCTTGGCGAGTGACATTCAGGTGCATTAAATTACGCCATGGGCTTCGAGATTGACAGTGAACCGCGCGGAACGACGTAAAATCATTTTCACCCAGTAAGTACTGACCAGCCTCATGCATTTTTTTCTCATCAAGATGGCCGTGATAATGGCTAACACCATTACCTAAAATAGCGGGACGTAAGGCGTTATTAAAAATGATGTAGCGGTAACGGCGTGCTGTCGCAGTAAAACGAGCATGAAAATCCTCATTCACTTCTGTCGCCCAACGTACCGCAATATCTTTAGGAAGATGAGCATTAGCACCCATCGTCCACGCCACCATTTTGCGATCAATATTAATATCGAAGTGAACAACCTGCCCCGTGCCATGAACGCCAGCATCAGTTCGTCCAGCACAGAAGACTTCTACTGGTTGATTGGCGACTTTAGAGAGAGCTTTTTCCAAACGCTCTTGTACGCTATCTACATCACGTTGGCGTTGCCAGCCATAATACTTAGCACCATCGTACTCTACACCTAAAGCTATTCGCATAATTTATTCAACTTCGATTAATCAAACCTATGTAAACCACTAACACGTAATTTACGAAACTGTTCCGAATTATAAGTAATTCACAAGATAAGGGAAAGAATAGCGCGATAGGGATAACATAATGCAGCAAGTAAAAATAAAAAAGCACGATAGAATTATCTCTACCGTGCTTGTTCTATCTTAAACAAGAGTGATGTTACAACTTCAAAAGCAATCTTTTGGCTTCTGCTTGAAGATCTTGTTCAGCATTTTTCGCAATATCCTCTAATAAACCAACAGCACCTTCGCTATCATTCATTTCTAAATAAGCTTTAGCCAAATCAAGTTTACTTGCATACTCACCATTAGTATCAACATCATAGTCACCAATACTGGCTAACATATCAGGGTACTCGTCAAGCCCTACCTCTAAATTTAAAGGATTGGTATCGGGATCAACTTGCTGATGCGATGGGTCATCTTTCATTAATTCATCAATACTAATATAAGATGGTTTTTCAGCTATAGATTGTTCAGCCAGTAACTCACTGGTTGCTACGCTTTCCAGATCATTGGTATGTAATGAGAAGTCAGACTCTAACGAAACAGACTTCACGTCGTCTTTTACCAAATGCGGTTGTTGTGTCCAATCTTCTTGAGCTAACTCAGGCTCAGATACCGAGGTTTGCCATACTTTAGCATCATCATCAGACATCTCATCGTCAAAAGTATAATCTGCTTCTAACTCATCTTCTGTTTGCGTTAATAATCCATCACGTTCACCGTCTTCTAAACCCAGCCCAGAGCGCTCCACTTGCTGTTTGGGTAATTCATCCATTAATAATGGTTCAGTCTCAACATCAGTCGTGTTGTCACTAACCTCTTGTGGCTGTATTGACTGAGATGGGCCTTCATTATCTGCATTATCATTTAATGAATCATCAAACAGTAATGCATCCATATCAAGACCTGCAGAATCAACCATGGTTTGATCCAACTGATCTAATACAACTGGTTTCTCTGTTACCTCAATAGGCTCTTCATTGGGTAAACGTAAACCTTGTTCAATTTCATATTGCTCAAGCTCATGTTGTTCATCCAATGAGGCTTGCAGCGCTTCACCTTCATCAAACTCTGGAATGGTCGTTGGATCGAGTTTTTCAAAAGGATAAACATCCCTTTGAGCGGTATCAAATGGCGATACTTCATTTTCACTAGCAACCGTTGATGCTGGTAACGATGACTCATCAGGTAATTCAGGAGCGGTTTCAGCAACAAAATCTACTGTATTTTCAGGAGATAATTCAGATTTAGGTGAATACTTATCTGCAGCTTCCGCGGCCTGCTGCAATTGACGAATAACATTATCAAGTGCGATTTGCTCATCAATGTCGTTATTCAGTTCTGTTTCGTCAAAAGGCTCAGCATCAGGATCATCCAATGCCGCTTGTTCATCAAATTCAGGTAAATCATCGAGTGATAATACGTCTTGATGAACAGCATCTTCTTGTGGTGATTCATACACATCATCAGCAAATGCTTTTAATGCATCCTCTTCATCAAAAGAAGGAAGATCGTCTACATTCAGCGGTTCATGTGGCTCTGCTGCAACATGACTCGCTAATGCATCTTGCTCATCTAGTTCACGTTCAAGATCTGAAACGGTTAATGGCTTAACATCACTGTCTAGCGATTGACGATAAAAGTCTTCGTCTAAAACATCATCTAAGATCTCATCGAATTTCTGTTCACTACTTGGCGATAAGGTTTGCAGCTCTTCAGTATTTTGTGACTCAAGGACTTCTTTCGATGGCGTATCGCGAGTGTCACTCACAAATTCAGACGTGAAAACATCATTCGGTGCTTCTTCACTTGGCAATTCAGTTACAACTTCAGACCCTAATATATCAGGCTCTACAGTATCAGCATTGCTTTCATCAGTAAGAGATATGTCTTTTTCCTGTTGAGCATATTTTTCAACATCACTTTCAGGATTAATAACATCCTGTGATTTCTGCTCTAGATCAGAAGCGAATGATGGCGATTCGATAATTTCATCAAGATGTTGATTCTCATTATTAGGAGCATCTTGTTCATCGACTGCTGCTAACTGCTCAGATAAAATTTCATCTAACAATTCAGTACTGGATTCATCGATAGCAATATCATCTTGTGATGATGAGGTTTCACTTTCAGCGTCATTGTCTTTCAATAATTCATCAAGCAGTTCAGTACTATCTTCAGCCACTTCTATCGTTGAATCAGATTGTTCCGGTTCATCCTCATCTAAGATCAACTCATCAAGCAATGCTGTACTGTCTTCAGCCACTTCTATCGTTGAATCAGACTGTTCCGGTTCATCTTCATCTAAGATCAACTCATCAAGTAATGCGGTACTGTCTTCTTCAAGTTCAATATCACTACTTAATTCATCATCTTCTACTAACTCATCAAGTAATGCAGTACTACCTTCTTCAAAAACACGTTCATCATCTTGTGTTTCATCCGTCAGTTCATCTGAAACAGTTTGATCTAATTCAGGTAAATCAGCACCAAAGCTACCAAATAATGCATCCAATTCATCTTGGTCAATATTCTCAGAGGCTTTAACTTCAACATCTTTTGACTCATCATTAATTTCAGACGTAGCGCGGTCTTGGCTTTGCTCTTCTGCTTGTTGCAAAATTTCATCTAATAACGATTGCTCTAACAAGCCATTATCTAACTCTTCATCTTCGTTATCTGCTGGCAATGGCTTAACATCGTCATTATCACTAAGATCAAAGTCATCCTGAGATAAATCAAAATCATCGAGACTATTTTCAGAATCTTCATTTTTCGCTGATTCATTGAGAGATTTCTCCCACATTAACGCTAAGGCTTCATCTGAACTTGGCTCGCTCTCATTATCCATTTCATCAAGAGCACGCTCCATGTCTTCTAAACCAATAGCATCATCACCTTTAACTGAAATACTACTACTTAAGTTATTTTCAAAAGCTTCATCAAATTCAATATCATTAACAACTGCTGATTCAGTCTTCGTATCAGCGTCATCGCTAAATTCAGTAACAGACTCTTTTACCTCTTCTTTCTCATTTTTAGTTGACGGATCATTTTTATCATCAATATCTAACGTAAAGTCAGGCTCATTGAATAGATCATCATCCGCAAACAGGTCATCTAGGTCATCTGAAGTATCAAGAGCTTGCTCATCACCATCAATAGGAGGGATGACAACAGGTGCCGTTTCAGCAGCTGAAGCCTCTGGAGCATTTAATGATTTCACCTCATCTTGCTCTTCTTCTTTACGACGCAATAAGAAGAATGCCAGCAATGCAGCAAGTAAACCGCCAGGAATAATACCAGCAGCAGCTAATGCCCAAGGGTTATTAGCCAGTGAATCAAACCAGGTTGAAGTAGGTGGTGTCACAGGTTGTGGCGCATTTTGCAGTTGTTTTTGTTGCTCTAAGAAAGTCAGCAGTTCTTGGCGTACATCATCGCTATCTTTAACTTGATCTTTTAATGCATCAACTTCTTGTTGCATTTCCGCTAAGCGTAAACGAAGCATGTGGTTACTTTCCACCAGCTTTGTCATTTGCTCATCTGTCATCGCTTTTTGCTGTTCTGATAATTCAGGCTTGGCAGGAATAGCCGTATTTTCTACATTATCAACATCAGCAACTTCAACGTTTTCAGTTTTAGGCGTTTCAGAAATATTCGCGGTTGATTCAGCTGGTGTCGCTGCACTAATCACAGCAGCAGTTGTAGCTACCGCTACCGCTTTCTCTATTGTTTTTGCTGGAACATTTGTTGTTGAGTTAGCCGTTTCATCAACTACCGCCACAGGCTTTACAACTGGCTCTGCGGGCTGTGTGCTTTTTACGTCTTTTTTCGCTGCTTGCTCTGCTTGTATTTTTTGTAGTTCTTCAGGCTTGGGCTTTAATTTTACAACACGTTTTTGGCTAGCTGGCTTTGCTTTAATATAGGGTGCACGTCTTTTATCCGCTTCTAATTGACGACGGATCAAGCTCTCTTTCTCGTTCTTAACCTGGCTTAATGTTGGCATAACCAAGGTACTACCAGGGATCAATCCATGAATATTGCTGTTTTCAAATGCTTGTGGATTAACGTGATAAATAGCACCGATAACTTGGTATACAGATACTGAAGCATTAGGACGATTTCGAGATGCGATTGACCACAAGGTTTCTTTTTCACCTGTAGGGCCATAACGACGAGTAGAAAGTGGTGCGGTGTTTGACTGCGAAATTGAACGCAGATCAGGTGTATCAATACCTCGGCTCGCTTGCGAATAGGATCCATCCTCATTCGACGGGCCAATAATCCGAACAGTATTCGCATTCACCACAGGCAAATAAGAAGAAATGGTAACGAAAGCTACCGGTACAATAAAGCGCTTTACTATCTTAGGGATATCAGACACTGCCTGCGTTCCTCTCTGGCAGAGATAAATAAGCCGAAAACGTTAATTCAATGAACGCATTTCGAAACAATACGAGTTGCTTATATGTTCTACAAACTACACATATAACGACAACATAAAGAAAATCTTAAGGTTGTTATGGCTAATTTTTGCTAGCTGACGATGTATGTCAAGTGACTACTTAGGGTTTTACCAGCAAGATCATGGAAATGAGAAAGGAGCAATCTCTTGCTCCTTTTTTTATTTCTTTTACAAATATTCTTCAATTAGCTTTTCAGCAATCTGAATACTATTTGTTGCCGCACCTTTACGAACGTTATCAGCTACAACCCACATATTCAGACCACATGGGTGACTAATATCTTCACGGATGCGACCTACCATCACGTGATCTTTACCTACTGAATCTGTTACCTGTGTTGGGTAATCAGTACCATGGAAGACTTCAATACCATCAGTATTTTCAAGTAGATTAATTGCATCTTCGATAACAACAGGTTGATGCGTTTCAACATGCACCGCTTCTGCATGACCAAAGAAAGCAGAAACACGCACACAAGTTGGGTTAACACGAATACTTGAGTCGCCAAGAATTTTTTGTGTTTCCCACACCATTTTCATTTCTTCTTTGGTGTAACCGTTATCCATAAACTCATCGATATGAGGTATGCAGTTAAATGCAATTTGCTTGTCATAAGCACTGTTTTCAGCTGGCAAACCATTTAGCAATTTTGCTGTTTGACCGGCAAGCTCATCAATTCCCTTACGACCAGAGCCAGATACCGATTGATAAGTCGCAACATTAATACGATCAATACCATAAGCATCTTGAATTGGCTTAAGAGCAACTAACATTTGAATCGTAGAGCAATTGGGATTTGCAATAATATTACGGTTGCGGTAATCAGCAATCGCTTCAGGGTTTACTTCAGGGATCACTAACGGAACATCATACTCATAACGGAATTCAGATGTGTTATCAATAACCACTACACCAAAATCTGTGGCAATAGGCGCCCAATGACGTGATGCTTCAGCGCCTGCTGAAAACAAAGCAATTTGAACTTGGCCCCAATCGAAATCTTCCACGTTCTTCACACGGATTGATTTACCTTTAAAACGTAACACTTTGCCAGAGCTACGATCACTTGCCAGCAAGTAAAGATTGCGAACAGGAAAATTACGCTCTTCTAGCACCTCGACCATAGCTTCGCCGACAGCACCTGTTGCGCCTAGTATTGCGATATCATATTCCTGACTCATTGAGTGACCTCTACTACTGTAAAACCTAATTTAGCCAGCGACTCTACCTCAAAATCGGCCTTGCCTGCTACTGTAATTGCACTATATTCACGGCGATCCCAGTAGTTTTTTCGCATCATATCAAAAGCAGTGGCCATTTTGCTGTTATCGTCACCAGCTAGCTGCATTTGACGACGGAAAATACCGTCATCTTTACGTACATCATACACCAATTGGGTAAGGCTAAATAAACTTGCCTCGTCCCATTGACGACTTAATTCAACTTGAGGAATTGGCGCAACAGGCAATAGTTCACTCGCATCTACCTGCTTATCAACACCTAGAAACTCACAAAAGCGGTTGAAAACCATGGTTGTTCCACGCGCTTTACCTTCAAGCCCATATCCAGCTACATGCGGTGTCGCAAAAGCTAAATACGGTAGTAGCTCTAAATCCACCAATGGCTCTTGCTCAAACACATCAAGTACTGCTGTAAGTGCCTTCCCTGTACCATTATAAGAAGCCACTAAGGCCGCTTTTAAAGCACTATTATCAACAATAGGACCACGTGCCGCATTAATTAAAATAGCATTGGGTTTTAATGCATTTAGAAAAGCGTCGTTGACTAAGTGATGAGTTGGAAACTCGACATCGCGAGTTAACGGGGTATGGGTTGTGATGACATCACACTCAGCAAGTAGCGTTTCAACTGAATCAAATTGACGCTCATCGCCTTGCGCTTGCTTTAATGGATCGTTAAGCAGATAACGAATACCTAATGCATCTAAACATTTCGCCAAATATGAGCCAACATTACCAGCACCAATGATCCCAACAGTGCGATCAAAAATAGAAAAGCCTTGTTGCTGGCCTAATACCATTAAGCTACTCAGTACGTACTCGGCAACACCCACTTTGTTACAGCCTGGTGCTGCTGTGAAAGTAATACCACGCTCAGCTAATAGCGGTTGATCAACATGATCTTGTCCTGCTGTTGCAGTTCCCACAAATTTTAACTTATCAGCTTTTTCTAACAGACTGTTATTAACTTTCGTCACCGAGCGGATCATCAGGGCATCAATCCCTACCAAATCATCAGCCGTTAAATTTCGACCTGGTTTGGCGATGACCTCACCAAGCTCACTAAACAACGCCAACGCATACGGCATATTTTCATCAATAAGGATTTTCATTTCGGCTTCCCTGCTTTACTTAATCAGCCCCGAATAAATCTCGGGTATATACTTTTTCTTGTACATCTTGAAGTTCAACCGCCATACGGTTCGAAACAATCACATCAGACATCGCTTTAAATACATCAAGATCTTTGATGACTTTAGAATTAAAGAATTCATCTTCTTCCAGTACCGGTTCAAACACCACCACTTCAATGCCTTTGGCTTTTATGCGTTTCATGATGCCTTGAATACTGGATGCGCGGAAATTATCAGATCCTGATTTCATAATTAAGCGATAAACGCCTACAACTTTAGGCTGTTTAGCAATAATTGAATCAGCAATGAAATCTTTACGTGTGGTATTCGCATCTACAATCGCACCAATAATGTTATTCGGTACATCACGGTAATTCGCGCGTAATTGCTTAGTATCTTTCGGTAAGCAGTAACCGCCATAACCAAAAGATGGATTATTATAATGATTGCCAATGCGAGGGTCTAAGCCTACGCCTTCGATAATCTGACGACTATCTAAGCCTAATGCTTCTGCATAGCTATCAAGTTCATTAAAATAAGCCACACGCATCGCAAGGTAAGTATTGGAAAATAATTTTACCGCTTCTGCTTCTGTAGAATCTGTAAATAAAACGGCAATATCTTGTTTCTCAGCGCCTTGTTTTAATAACTCAGCAAAAACTTCAGCTCGCTCAGAACGTTCACCGACAATAATACGAGAAGGGTGTAAATTATCGTACAGAGCACGACCTTCGCGTAAAAACTCTGGCGAGAACATAATATTTGTAATGCCGAACTGTTTTTTAATACTTTCTGTATATCCAACAGGCACGGTTGATTTAATCACCATGGTCGCTGATGGATTTTTCTCGATCACATCTTTAATAACGGCTTCTACTGAGCTGGTATTAAAGTAATTTGTGATCGGATCATAATCAGTTGGGGTCGCTATAATGACAAATTCAGCGCCATCATAAGCATGTGATGCATCCGTTGTTGCTACAAGGTTCAATACTTTATGCTGTAAAAACGCTTCAATTTCCGTATCAACAATTGGAGAGAGACCTTGATTAATTAACGCAACTTTCTCTTCAATAATATCGAGTGCAACAACCTCATTATGCTGAGATAACAGCACCGCATTAGACAGACCGACATAGCCGGTTCCCACCACAGTAATTTTCATTACCTAACCTCAATGAATAAATGTGCAAGTAACTGTAATTCAACCCTTGCCTACTGACTTTAGTGTAACTGAAAACATGTTAAAAAAACAAAAGCAGCAATAACTAACAACTATCTCACTGTATTATTGAAAAAGAGTGAATAAAAAAAGAGCCATAATCACTTATGGCTCTTTCTTAATATAAACGGTGAGTAATTAAATACGATTACGCTTCGTATTTCTTAATCACTAGTGTTGCGTTAGTACCACCAAAACCAAAGCTGTTAGACATAACAGTCTTCAGTTCAACATCACGCTTCTCAGTCACAATATCAAGACCTTGTGCTGCTTCGTCTAGGTTATCAATATTGATGCTTGGTGCAACAAAACCGTGCTCTAACATCAATGTTGAATAAATCGCTTCGTGCACACCCGCCGCACCCAATGCGTGACCCGTCATGGCTTTTGTTGCAGAAATTGCAGGGCTGTTTTCGCCAAATAGCTCTTGGATTGCACCTAACTCTTTCACATCACCAACAGGCGTTGATGTACCGTGAGTATTGATATAGTCAACAGCCGCATCTAGATCTTGCATCGCCATCTTCATACAACGAACTGCGCCTTCACCTGAAGGTGCAACCATATCGTAACCATCAGATGTTGCGCCATAACCGACGATCTCACCGTAGATTTTTGCGCCACGTGCTAGTGCGTGTTCTAGCTCTTCAACCACAACCATACCGCCACCACCAGAAATCACGAAACCATCGCGATCAGCATCATAAGTACGTGATGCTTTTGATGGATCATCATTATATTTGGTTGATAGTGCGCCCATTGCGTCAAACATCATCGTTAATGACCAATCTAGCTCTTCACCACCACCTGCAAAAACAACGTCTTGTTTGCCCAGTTGGATTAGCTCTAATGCGTGACCAATACAGTGTGCAGATGTTGCACATGCAGAGCTCATGGTGTAGTTAACACCACGGATCTTAAACGGTGTTGCTAAACACGCAGAAACCGTTGAAGACATTGTACGGGGTACCATGTAAGGACCCACACGTTTCACGCCTTTTTCACGTAGCGTATCAACTGCAATGTATTGGTTATGCGAAGACGCGCCACCTGAACCTGCCACAAGACCAGTACGCTCATTAGAAACTTGATCTTCAGCTAAGCCTGAATCGGCAACCGCTTGTTCCATTGATAGGTAAGCAAAAGCGGCAGCGTCACCCATGAAACGCATTTTTTTACGATCAATATGTTCTGCTGGGTTAATTTTCAAATCACCCCAAACATTTGAACGTAGTTTCATTTCAGCAAACTGCTCAGAAAAATTAATGCCTGACTTGCCTGTTTTCAATGACTCTAGTACTTCTGCAACGTTGTTACCAATACTAGATACAATGCCCATGCCTGTAATTACGGCTCGTTTCATGATGACTTCCTACTAAAATTAATTGGATATAGCCTAACCGTGAGCTATCTCTACGGTGGATTTTCTCCCAAACGGCTTTAAGATGCGCGTTCATAACAGCAATTTTACCGTCTTAACGGAACATCATATCTTAAAGCGGTTTGGCGTTTGTTATACCGAGATAACAGAGCTATCGACTATAACGGCTTTAGTGGTAAAAAGTGGTCAGCTTTCCTGATATTCGGGTACAATCGGTTCAAAATTGCCATTTCTTTCTATATTACGCCTAAAAGTGGTGATATTTAAACCAAGTTTTTCATAATCGTTTGTCCGTTATAAAAGAGGTTTCCCTTTTGTCTTCTTCACAACAAGAAAAATCCCCCTTACAAATTGAAAATGCCGTTCTTGATTGGAATGATGTGGGAACCCCCGTCTCAAATAACTTTGATGATGTCTACTTCTCCAACGTTAATGGATTAGAAGAAACGCGCTATGTTTTCATTAAGCAAAATGGCTTACCTGAGCGCTGGATTGACGGCGATCGACGTCGTTTTGTTATTGCAGAAACAGGATTTGGTACCGGATTAAACTTTTTAGCCGTATGGAAAGCATTTAAAGATTACCGCTCTCAACACCCTGATGCCACAACCACTGAGCTACATTTTATCAGCTTTGAAAAATTCCCGGTAACTCAGCAAGATTTGATTAAAGCCCATCAAGCATGGCCTGAACTTGCTGAGTTTGCAGAGCAACTTCATGCCCATTACCCACCCGCTATTGCAGACTGTCATCGTATCGTATTAGAAGATGGCATGATCACCTTAGACCTCTGGTTTGGTGATATTAAAGATTGTATGCCTCAAGTATGGGTTGGCGATGAGGGTATCGTCGATGCATGGTTCCTTGATGGTTTTGCCCCTAGCAAAAACCCTGAAATGTGGAATCAAAACTTATTTAACGGCATGGTTAAAATGGCACGTAAAGATTGTAGCGTAGCAACCTTTACCGCTGCGGGCTTTGTTCGTCGAGGGTTAATAGAAGCCGGTTTTGATATGCGCAAAACCAAGGGCTTTGGTACTAAACGTGACATGATCGTAGGTCACGTTGTTGAACGTCAGCATAAAACGAATATTATGCCTTGGTATAATCGTGAAGCACAGACAGAGCCAAACGCAAATATTGCGATTATTGGTGGTGGTATCGCATCTGCAACTACCGCACTGTCTTTGCTTCGTCGAGGTCAAAATGTCACATTATATTGCGCTGACAATGAACTTGCTGAAGGTGCATCAGGCAACCGACAAGGCGCTGTCTACCCGCTATTGAATGGCAATAATGATAAGTTATCCCGTTTTTTCTCTAGCGCTTTTATCTATGCACGACAACTTATAGAGCAAGCCGCAATTCACAGCGATTTTAGTCATAACTGGTGTGGCGTAACTCAACTGGCGTGGGATGATAAATCAAGCCATAAACTCGCAAATATCATCAATGGTGGTTTTGCATCTGAACTTGTTCATCATCTCGATAAGGAACAAACCAAACAAATCACGGGTATTGAAACCGGTTTTGAAAGTGTTCATTACCCACTTGGCGGATGGCTATCACCTAAAGAGTTAACCACAGCGTTAATTGAACATGCCGTTAATGAAGGGAAACTGACGCTACAAACACAAAAAGAATTATGTCAGCTAGAACAAGTTAACAAAACTCAATGGCAACTGACTTTTACAGATGGTAGTGAAACGCGGCATAGCACAGTTATTTTGGCTAATGGTCACCGCTTTAATCAATATCCTCAAACCCAGCAGATCCCTGCTTCTTCTGTACGCGGGCAAGTCAGCCACGTGCCGACCAACCCATCACTGGGCGAGCTAAAAACGGTGCTTTGTTATGACGGCTATCTCACTCCAATAAACCCAGAAACCCAAAGCCACTGCATTGGAGCAAGTTACGATCGTCGTAATATTGATCTTAATTTTAATGAAAACGACCAACAAGATAACAAGCAACGGTTAGTAAACTGCTTACCTAATGTTGAGTGGCCTAAACAAATTGATATCGATGGCTTTGATGTTCACAACAGAGCACGTGTTGGTATTCGTTGTGCAGTACGAGATCACTTACCGTATGTGGGTAATGTTTGTCGTTATGATGATTTATTACAGCAATACGATGATCTTAGAGATAATCAAACGTCAGCGAAAGCTGCCCCAATCTATAGCAATCTTTTTGCTATTGTTGGTTTAGGCTCTCGTGGATTAAGCTCAGCACCATTACTCGGTGAACTCTTAGCATCGCAAATTTGTGGTGACCCACTACCACTACCACTTGACGTACTTGAAGCGCTCCACCCAGGTCGCATGTGGGTTAGAAAGCTACTTAAAGGCAAAGCAATTCAGGCACTATAAATTAATAAAAAAGCGCAATGACTATCCTCTAATTACTAGCGGATAACTTATTGCGCTTTCTTTATTTTACCGTTACTTCAATTCTGCCGACATAACATTCATTAGTTCATTATTTTCATCGCCAGATAAATCCCATACAAAAAGACCTGCAAGCTTGTTTTTCTTCACCCAATCAGCTTTGGCTTTTACCGAGCGTGAATCATCATAACTAATAAAGACTTGTTTCTCTTCATTCCACAAGTAAGGTGCCTCAGCTTTCTCGTCATAACCTGAGATATAGCCTTGTGCTTTTGTATAGTTACGTTTTAAGTCCCAATACATAAAGTAACCAGGCTCTTGTGCTGACGTACCAAAACTTGCACCTTGCGTAGAAGAAAGCTCTTTCGGAATGGCTTTGCCATCAAATCCTTTGGTTCCTTCCCAGCCTCTACCATAAAATGCCGCACCAACAACTAATTTATCAGCAGGGATCCCCAGAGAAATCATTTTATTCACAAAGACATCGGTGCCCATTCCCCACCAACCATTATCCGTTGCATGAAGATTAGTTAAATGCCCTGTTTGTGTCCCCCATCCACCTAAATAATCATAAGTCATCGCAAACATATTAGTTAAGTGCGGAGCAACAGCAGCCCAATCAATTGACTCTGCTTTACTTCCTACACCAACAGCAGTAGAAAGCTCATATTCACGCCCTGTTTTTTTCTCTAAGTTATCTAACTCTGCACGTAGTGTTTTAACTAAATGGGTATACGCTTCTTTTTCTGATGCTTTCTGCTCATCCGATAATTTAGTATCAGGATTCCAAGGAGAGGTTGTTAAACCGCCACCACCTGGGTACTCCCAATCTAAATCAATACCATCGAAAAAATCATACTGAGCAATAAGTTCAACAGCTGATTTTGAAAAGTGCTCAATCGATGCTTTATCTTTTGCCATTGCATGGAAAGGTTCAGACATTGTCCAACCACCAAAAGAAGGCAATATTTTTAATTCCGGCTTTTCATTTTTTAAATCTTTAAGCTGAGCAAAATGTCCTTTATAAGCAACCTTAGCTTTCGTCGGCCCAAAATCTTTCTGTAATGCTGATACTTGATCAACTATCACCGCACTAAAAGGCTCTTTACCCTGACATGCAGCTTCAATTTGTTTCTGTACCGCATCACTCGCACCTTGATGTGGACCACACATGCTTAAAAAAGCATAAATAACATGAGTAAGCTTATCTGCAGGAATATCTTTAACAGTATAAGGATTAGCTTCATTATTGTATTGCCAGTCGGCAAAGTAACCCGCAACAACAGGAGAATCAGCGGCAACGGCTGAAGAGCTTAATAGAGCGGCTATCGTAAGAGGTAAAATCGCTTTCATAAATGTCCTTATTTATCATTATAACTAGCGGCTAATGCTTTTAGCTTCACAATAAAAACAGAACAACAGCTAAGATAACAATAAGCCAATATAGAGTAATGACTACCTTAGTTTGAAGATTGATAAGAAGGGATAAATAAAAAGCGTAAATACTAAATTTTAGATATTTTTCAGATTCAGCTCTTATTTATAATTGAAATGAAATTTAAACCATTAATTTTATTCAATACAAAGCATCTTATTATATTGAGAGCAAACAGCGTAATCACTCTCAAAATAAAGACATTAGAAATACTATTGAATTATATTGCTATTCATGAGCAGCAATAATGATATGGGCTTCGGGCTTACAGTCTTGTAAACATTTTGCCAGTTGTGTTTGCGCAACAACATCACCATGAACAACACGGATCACAGAGGGACCCTCATTGATCCCAGCAACAAACTTGACCAAATCATCTTGCGCAGCATGAGCCGAATAACCTGACATTTGATAAATATTGGCTTTAACATCTATTACTTTATTATGTATTTCAACCACTTCATCGCCATCACATAACGCACGTCCCAGTGTTCCTTCTGCTTGATATCCAGCAAAAATGACATCCGTTCTGGAATCTGGCAATAACGCTTCTAAGTAATTAACAATCCGTCCGCCTGCACACATTCCACTTGCGGCAACGATAATCGCAGGCTCCCCTGAATACTTTAAACGATTAACTAACTCGATATGATCTTGATGTGTTTCTATCGTAATACACTGTTCAAAAGAAAGAGGGTGACGCCCCATATAACGTCGATCTTTTGCTTCTTTTGACCATAACTCTTGAAAATGGCGATATTGCTCCGTCACCTTCAAGGCTAACGGTGAATCTAAGATCACGGGTAACGATTTCCAGCGTCGATAGGTATTATCATGACTAGAACCTGTTAACACATCGGCTAATATATTCTCAATATCAAATAATAGCTCTTGTGTACGACCTACACTAAAAGCAGGAATTAAAATTGCTCCGCCATCTTGTAATGAATGTTCTATAATTTTCCGCAAATGAGCTTCACGTTGCTGGGTATCATGTAGGGCTTTGTCACCATAAGTACTTTCAATCACAAGCACATCGGCTTTTTCAGGAGAAACAGGATCGGTTAATAGTGGTGTATTACAAGGACCGAGATCGCCACTAAATACTACAGTATTTTGTTCTGGAAGCTCGACTTCTATATAGGCAGAACCTAGAATATGACCGGCTTGACGAAAGCGAACAGAGACACTATCTCCATTTAATAAAACGACTTTCGCCCAACAATCATAAGGAACAGGACGTATTCTTTGCTGAATAAGTTGTGTAAATTGCTGACATTGCTGAGAGTTAAAACCTAATTGGATTTTTAAACCATCTTCAAGCATTAATGGCAATAATGCTGCCGTTGCTTCTGTCGCATAAATTGGACCGGTAAAACCAGCGGCAAGTAACCATGGTATACGACCAATATGATCAATATGGCTATGAGTGATCAAGAGCGCTTCAATACGTTTAACATCGAATTCAATATCAAACTTATTATTCTTACTTTCAGCACCCTGAAACAGACCACAATCAATTAATAGGCTGCTATTACCAATCACTAACTCATGGCACGATCCTGTTACGCCAGTTTTTGCTCCATGGTGAATAATATCCACGAACATTCCTTGTGTTTATATTTCGTCCAATTTTTGATAATGACAGAGCCATTACCATGATAGAAATATTAACAACTAGAATCGGATCAGGCTCACGAAATCAACGAAAAACAATCTTGTAACACGCAAATAACGCACTACTGACTCAATAAATAAACCATATTTATAAACGGAAGATTAAAGTTTAGCCACCCACGCTTGTGAGGCTTGTTCAACTAACATTAATGAATGCTCAAACGCTTCACGACTTTGACGGTATGGATCAGGAATATCACGCTGACCAATCCATTGCCCGAATAGCATGGTTTTACCTCGCGCTTCAGGCGCAATATTGGTCACAGCTTCAATATGGCCTTTTTCCATCACTAGAATTAAATCATATTCATGACATAGTTCAGGCGTTAGTTGCTGTGCTTGGTGATGGGACAAATCAACATCATATTGCTCCATCACCTCACATGCCATCGCATCAGCACTCTTGCCAATTAACCCACTTTTTTGAGTTGCAATACCCGCAGAGGCGATATGTTTCGCTGGCAACTTTTTCTGCAAAAGACGTTCACCCGAAGGAGAGCGACAAATATTGCCAACACATACCGCGAGGATTTTGTTGAACATGGTTAACTCCGTTTAATTATATTCAATAATCGAAAGTAAACAAAAAGGCCAAGTAATATAGTACTTAGCCTTTCATTTATTTTCTAATTTTCTTCTACGTTAAATTATTTTATTTAACGTTTTTATTAAACGCACTCTTTAATAAAACAATTGCAACACCGAGCATCATACCAAGTAAGAAACCTAATACAGCAATGAGTGGACGCTTTGGCTTATCACGACTGATTGGGTAATCAGTATTTTGTAAATAGCGAACACTTTGTAAGGCTAGATTATGATCCATTTTAATTTTAGAGAGTAACTCTAATTTAGTTTGAATAATTCCAAGCTGAGGCTGGAACACACTAAGATCTGTAATTTTTTTAAGAACCTTACTTTTTTCAGCTAGAGCTTCTGTTCCAAGCTCAATTTGGAATAACTCACCATTATTCATATCGGCTAATGGTTTAGTTACATCAGCTGATTTAGCCATATCTAAAGCATAATTTGTTTTGATTAATTCATTTGCTAGCTGTTGCTTAGCATTTGCCTCTAACGATATTTTGTTAGCTTGTAAAATTTGTTGGTGGTATGAAATTTTAGCATCAAGTTCATCAATTAAATCATTACGAACTTTATTTGAAATAGCGTCTGAGTACGCAACTAAAAGATCGTGTGCTAATTTTGAAGATGTTGCTTCAAAGCTAAGTTGATAAATGCCTGGTTGATTTTTTTTATCTGGTTGTGATGCTGAAATTCTTTTTGCCCAACGAGTGATAAACAGTGCTTTTTTTTCATCAGTAAGCTTTGCTTCATCAGCATATTGCTTCATGATCTCATTATTTTCAATAAATGCTTTTTTATTATCAAAAGCATTAAACTCAGTAATGTAATCATTTAATAAAGCACCACTACTCAAAACTGCATTTATTTTTGAAGGGTTATTAATGACAGCATATAGGTTTGTTATTTGACTCCGAATATTAGCGGTATTTTGGTACTGTCCTGCTGTTATAACAGCTTTCGATGTCCACCACTGCTGAGCCGTGAATGCATAAACAATCGCACAAATAGTAAACACAATTGTACATAAAGCTATTGTCACTTTACCTTGCCAAATTGTTTTGACTAACTCAACTAAATCAATCTCATCACTTGGAGAGTTATTTACAGCTTGAATATCACTCATTATTTTTCCACAAACCTAAAAACTAAGCCGAAACTTTTTGCCACATTTGGCACACAAGAACATAATCTGATGGAGAAAGCTCACTTTTTGCATCAGCAATGCTTCGCTCTACTTTTTCCTTCATTGCTGACAGTTGTGATTCATTTTCTAATTCACAATCAGCAGCCGCTAATGAAATATGCCCACGCAAATAACCACCAGCAAACAGCTCATCGTCTGTTGCAGTGTCTATCCCATCGTCGATAAGCTGCAATAGCCTCTCTTCATATTCTTGAATTGTCATTTCCTATCCTATACACAACACATTTCATTATATCGAACGTGTTATGTGAAATCCTGTTCTGTTAACTGTTTAATACCATAAAAAACTCGAAATGCATCAGATAGCATTTTTGCTCGTTCTGGAACTCCGCACTCTAAATAGATTAGCACTTGTTCACGTACTTTTAACGTGAACGCTACCCTATCAGGCTCACAGTCACCACTCAAGTTGTCACAGCTTACTTGGAATTTAAATCCGCAACTTGCTGATAAAATCCACTCTATGGCCTGTGGTTTAATCTCTACTTTCTCGAATGCTGCTTGAACAGCTTCAGAGCGTCCATCAGGTTCATACCAATAACCATAATCCTCTAATTTGCGTCGTTCAGCACCTGCGATACACCAGTGTGCTAACTCATGCATTGCCGAGGCAAAATAGCCACGAGCAAAAATTATCTGATTATGCTGTCGCTCACTAGAAGCAGGCAGATAAATTGGCTCTTCACCGCCTAGAAGTAACTCTGTATTGAGACTGTCTAAAAATAACCCATTGAAAATAACGATTAAGTCGTTGTAATCATGTCTCATACTAATGGTAACTTCTAAAATACATAACTTATCGATTATACAATGCAGTGAATCTAAGTGCGAATATTCTTAAGGTGACAGACTATGACAAACGTCATGTTATTGTCATTTTATAAAGAGATGACAATTTTTGCTTACTTTTCAGTCAACTATTCTAATAAAAATAAGAATACGCCACTCAAAGCATAACAAACTTAAATACTCAGCTATTAATTTAGGATGAATTAAATTCATGCATAACCATTTTCTTTTCATTAGAAGTAGATGACTATCACAAATACAATCAGTTCAATTTCTTTTTGGACGATGAATATCATGCTGCTTTCAATTTTATACATTATTGGCATTACTGCAGAAGCAATGACCGGTGCATTAGCAGCAGGTAAACGCCACATGGATTGGTTTGGGGTAATGCTGGTTGCAAGTGCTACTGCAATTGGTGGCGGCACGGTACGAGATATTTTACTCGGTCACTATCCACTAGGTTGGGTAGCTCACCCACAATATTTAGTGATCACGTGCGTTGCAGGGATTTTAACTACCTATTTTGCCCGTTGGGTAGTTCGTTTTCATAAAGTGTTTATCTTGCTCGATGCTATCGGCTTAATCGTGTTTAGCATTATTGGATGCCAAGTTGCAATGACAATGGGGCTTTCTCCAATTATTTGTGTTGTTGCGGCGGTAGTGACAGGCGTATTTGGTGGTCTGCTACGTGATATGATCACTCGCCGTAAACCTATGGTGCTACATAAAGAGCTTTATGCATCGGTCGCATTTATTGCAGGTATTATGTATTACGCCATGTCGTATATAGGTATCCATCCTGATATCACCACACTCATTACTTTAATTACAGGTTTTAGTCTACGCATGGCTGCTGTCTATTTTAGCTGGAGCTTACCTGTGTTTGAGTTTAAAGAAGAAACCTTCCACTAAAGCTCAACGTATTATTAGATAAAGCAAAGCCACGCTGAATATGTCAAGGCGTGGCTTTTATATATCAATTAGTTTATTTGGTTAAATCTTCGGTGTATCTGTAGCAACATCTGCGTTTTGACCACGATGACGTAATAGATGATCCATTAAAGTAATCGCTAACATGGCTTCAGCAATAGGTACCGCACGAATGCCAACACATGGATCGTGGCGACCTTTCGTCACAACTTCCGCTGATTCACCCTGCTTAGTAATGGTTTCACCCGGAACCGTAATACTTGATGTTGGCTTAAGCGCAATATGTGCCACAACATCTTGACCAGATGAAATACCCCCTAAAATGCCACCAGCATGATTAGTTTTAAAACCTTCCGGTGTCATCGCATCACGGTGTTCGCTTCCACGTTGTTCAACCACATCAAAGCCATCACCAATTTCCACACCTTTTACCGCATTAATACTCATTAAAGAGTGCGCAATATCGGCATCCAAGCGATCAAAAACGGGTTCGCCTAAACCAACAGGGACATTTTGCGCAACCACGGTAATTTTCGCACCGATTGAGTCGCCTTCTTTTTTCAGCTTACGGATCAATTCATCGTAAGCTTCAACTTTATCGATATCAGGGCAGAAAAAGGCGTTTTGCTCGATTTGCTCCCAATCTACTTTATCTATTTTTACGTCACCCATTTGTGATAGGTAAGCGCGTACTTCAATGCCATGTACTTGCTTTAGGTATTTCTTTGCCACAGCACCTGCAGCAACACGCATTGCCGTTTCACGAGCAGATGAGCGACCACCGCCACGATAATCTCGTACCCCGTATTTTTGATGGTAAGTGTAATCGGCATGTCCTGGACGGAATAAGTCTTGAATATTCGAGTAATCTTTAGAGCGTTGATCGGTATTTTCAATCAATAGACCGATAGATGTGCCCGTTGTTACACCTTCAAATACGCCAGATAGAATTTTCACTTCATCCGGTTCGCGACGTTGCGTGGTATATTTTGATGTTCCCGGACGACGGCGATCCAAGTCATGCTGCATATCAGCTTCAGTTAATGCGAGTCCCGGTGGGCAGCCATCTATAATACAGCCCAGCGCCAAGCCATGGCTTTCGCCAAATGTGGTGACGCGAAATAGTTGTCCAATCGTATTTCCTGCCATTACTTCCTCTGTGATATCTCTATGCTTACATGCATTTTTAATTTTTACTAATACAGACATAGTGCAAAGTTGTCCGATAGATTGCAAGAACAAGTGTACAAATTGCCGCCAGTGCCATCTTTCCAAAACAAAAAAAGCGACAGGCTTTCACCTATCGCTTTTATTTAGCTCTTTAAATTAGAGGTTAAGCTGTTGCTAATGCTCGTTCAGCCTTCGCTTTACGTACTTTCTTAAGTGTTACCGCAACAAGAGCAGTAACGACCATACCTGATGCCATACATAGTAGGGCAAGAACTGGTTTGTTCATCGCACCCAGTAGAGCAACAACTGGACCACCGTGTGCCACGCTGTTGGTAATACCGAAAGAGAACGCCATCACTGCAGCAACCATACTACCTAACACGTTTGCTGGAATCACCGACAGCGGATCTTGCGCTGCAAATGGAATTGCACCTTCAGAGATACCTACTAAGCCCATTGCACCTGCCGCTTTACCGGCTTCAACTTCTGATTGCTCAAAGATATTTAACTTACGACCAAGTACTGTTGCTAAGCCCATGCCTAAAGGAGCGACTGGAATAGCACATGCCATTGCACCCATGAACTGTGTATGGCCGTTTGCAATCATACCAACAGAGAACAAGAACGCGACTTTGTTAAAGGGACCACCCATATCAAAGCCAGCCATACCACCCAGTACAATACCGAGTAATACTACGTTACCTGTGCTCATTTCAGTAAGCATGCTGTTCATGCTATCCATTAATCCAGCGATTGGCGCACCAATAACGAAGATAAATAAGCTAGCGATAAACAAGGTACCCGTAATTGGCGCAATAAGAATCGGCACTAATGGCTGCACCATCTTATGGTAATTACGTGTTGCAACCCAGCGAACGAAGTAACCCACCAGCAAGCCCGCAACAATGGCACCAATAAAGCCAGTACCCGCACTTGCGTCATAAAATGAACCGTTATTAGCAATCCAACCACCGATAAAACCCGGTGCTAACGCAGGACGATCACCAATCGCAAAAGCAATGTAACCCGCAAGAATTGGGATCATTAAAGTAAACGCAACAACACCAACATCGAGCACTTTTTGCCATAAACTACCCGCAGGGATCTGCATACCGGCATCTGTGGGTTGACCACCAATGGCCAGTGATAATGCGATTAACAAACCACCGGTAACTACAAACGGGATCATGTGCGATACACCGTTCATCAAATAACGATATAAGTTCGAACGGGTTTGCGCGACTTTGCTTTCGCTAGAATCAGAGGTGTCATCACCATCAGCTTCATAAGCTTTCGCTACTAATGCTTGTTGAATAAGACCTTTTGCATCTTTAATTGGCGCTTTTACGCCAGTTTTAATCAGTTTTTTACCAGCAAAGCGAGCCATATCGACTTGCTTATCACAGCTAACCACTATCGCTTCTGCACGAGCAATTTCTTCAGCTGTTGGGGAGTTTTTGACACCAATTGAGCCATTAGTTTCTACTTTTACTTCATACCCAAGCTCAGTACCGGCTTTTTCTAATGCTTCAGCGGCAAGGTAAGTATGAGCAATTCCAGCAGGACAGCCAGTCACACCAATGATCAAACCTTTCGTTTGAGCTTGCGTAACGACTTGCTCTTTTTCTTCAAGCAATAAGGCTAAGGCTTCTTTTTCAGTCTTAGCGGCTAAGAACTTCTCAACAAAACCATCTTCAATCAACTTTGATGAAAGTTCAGCTAAGACTTCAATATGATGGTTATCGCCGTTATCAGGTGATGCGATCATGAAAAACAGTTGTGATGGTTTGCCGTCTTCTGCGCCGTATTCAATACCGGCACGGCTAACACCAATCGCTACCGCAGGCTGTGCAACGGCTGCACTTTTCGCATGAGGGATAGCGATCCCTTCTTCAAATCCTGTATTGCCTAATTCTTCACGTGCTTTTACATCAGCAATGAATTGCGTTTTATCAGCCACGCGCCCTTGCGCTGCCAATATTTCAGCCATTTCATTAAACACGTCATCTTTGGTTTTCGCCTTAAGATTAAGGTTAATTAAGCTTTCGTTGATCAAGGAAGTGATCATGTTCTATCCCCAAGAATTATTTTTATCGCCCATCACACTACGCTTGATGGATTTGAGTATGGGAATATTGTCTAGTGTTTGGCTGCTTCAAAATAGAGCATAGAAAAGGCTTTAACTGGATAAATGTAACCTTAGAACAAGGATGTGAACTATCACACATTTTACTCAAACATCAATAAACTGATAGGGTAAAGATTAAAATCTTTTTTTATCAATCAATTAAGGTTAAATTAAAGTTTAAATATATACAAAAAACTATAGCGATAAATTTTTATTAACTAGAAATAACACACATCCAACATTCCATCTCAGCCTACTTTTAGTGAAAGACTTCACACTATCAAAAACAAAAAAAGCGACAGAATATTCTGTCGCTTTAAATAAGTGCTAGGACGTTAGATCTGCTTAGTTGTAGGCGCGGGCAAAAGTACCAACACAAGTGACTTGATACTGCTCAGTATAAGCCGGAATAAACACTGACTGACCTTTCTCTATTTCAACACTATCACCATTACTATGAGTCAATGTTACAGGTGCATCAATAGCAAAAACGATTTCAGCACTATTCACCGTAAGACGAATATTGTCTACTTGCTTGTAAACACTGAACTTAAAATCAGGAACAGGGATAGCGTAATGTAAACCATTTTCTGCTTGTGTTGGGGCTAATAGCAATGAATCAAACGCCATTGGCGTAAAATAGGTGTTTGCAACTAGCTCAGGTACATCCATGTATTTTGGCGTTAAACCAGCGCGCAATACATTATCGGAGTTCGCCATGATCTCTAAACCCGTACCTTTAATGTAGGCATGTGGCGTACAGGCACTCAAAAACATCGCCTCACCCGGTTGAAGGGTTAATACATTTAACATTAACGGTGCAAATAAACCGATATCACCAGGATATTGCTCAGCTAACTCTGATAATAAAGCAAACAATGGCTGATCTTTATGTGCTTCACTGTAAGCCAATAATGCGTTTACCGCTGAAGCTTTTTGCTCACCTTCTAGCGATAACATTGCCGCAAAGAAATCACGTAAGCCCGCTTCCGTTTGATTTACATTAAATGCAGCGACTAGCTCACTAATAGTCGTAATTTCAAGTGCATTGAACTGCGCAGCAATATCTTCAATTTGGCGGAAACCATTCATCGCTTGGTACGGCGTTAACGCAAAGACTAACTCTGGCTTGTGGTTTGGATCTTTGTAATTACGGTTCGCCGCATTACGCGCAATGCCCATTTGCTCTTCTTTCGCAAAGCCGACTTCTGCTTGCTGCTTATTTGGGTGAACCTGAATAGACAGTGCTTTTTCTGCCGCTAACACTTTAAATAAATACGGCAGCTCACCAAATTGTTGCTGGGTTTGCACACCAATGATCGCATCCGGATCCGTTGCAATAAAGTCAGACAGCTTTACCGCTTTTCCCTGCATTTCAATTTCAGAGCAGCCATTCGCATGAGCGCCCATCCATAATTCTGCTTGTGGTTTCGCTTCAGGGTTTGCGATACCAAACAAAGATTCAATCGAGGTTTTACTTCCCCATGCATAATCTTGAATCACGTTATTCATTTTAAAAAACACAGGACAGTGAATTCCAGCCATATTCATTCCTAAATTTATTATCGTTGTGCATCGATGAAGATAAAATCGTATTCCACTTAGCAAATCTGAAAAGAACTAAGAGGAATGCCATTTAAGCAATGCTAAATGTTACATAAGTCAAAAAGTGGTACATCAATCAGATCACCATAAGCCCTTATTCGATATAATCCATTAAGTGAGTTATGTTTTACGAAATATTGCTCTGTACTATAACAAAAATAGCCATAAATATTTATTGCTAACTCACAATTCCTCACAACATTGGGCGACTTAACGCAAATTATGGATACCGTATTTCTTAATCTTATTGATTCTATTCTCGAAGAACGAGAAAGCTTTAACCATATTTGGTTTGCTAATGATCACACCACACCGCCACAATTTAGTTACCAAGTGAATTTCCCTCGTCTTGAACTCGTGCTTAAAGGCGAATATGTGAATCAATTAGAAGACGGTGAGTATGGCATTCGAGATATTAACTTAATGCTGGGTGATGCTCTGTATATTCCACCGAACTGTTGGAATAAACCCAATTGGGATACGGAATGCTCGGTATTGAGCCTACTGTTTGGTAAAAGACAAATTGGTTTCAGTTTAGTCAGCAAAAGCAAAGACAATCCTCACTTTTTTGATGTGCAAAAACACTCAATCCAAGCCGCGACAGGACATGCTATTGATCCTATTTTATCGGCATTGAATATGCTGGCAAAAGAGCCAACGAAAAAACCAATGGATGAATACCTATTGTTAGCGCTCCTCAGCTATAGCCGCTCTATGCTCAATACCCCAGATAGAGTGAAAAAAAATCGTTGTGAAGATCTTTATCAAGGGATTTGTATTTATATTCAAGAGAATTTTCACCGCGCGATCAGCCGAGAATCTATTGCTCATCGTTTTAACATTACCCCCAATCACCTCTCGCGCTTATTCAGACAACAGGGACATATGCGATTAGCAGATTACATCTGCTGGGTACGGTTAGAACGCGCAAAATTTATGCTCAGGAAATACAATTTTCGTTTAGCGGAAGTAGCAACCCGATGCGGGTTTCAAGATATGAATTACTTCTGTCGGGTATTTAAAAACAAAACAGGCCGTACACCAACTGAATATCGTAGCCTTTAATCAGACGCTAGCATCGCCTCAATGATCAGCGCTTGTATAACATTACTATCAGAAGCTTGGCGTAAAGCATCTGCATAACGATCTTGTAGTAGTCGCTTTGAAAACCGAGAAAAAGCCATGAGTACAGAACGCGATAAGGGCTTAGGTAATACCATCATCAATACCTTGCTTACATCTCCTCGTGCGCTGTGCCAATTCATTTGCTGACAACAAGAAATCACCATCGCAGGCTGAGTAATAGGTTCTATCATCACATGGGGCATCGCAATACTATTGCCCATTACAGTAGCAGAAATACTCTCACGTTTTTCTATCGCAGCTAACACCTCTTGATAATCATCGACTTTAATCACTTTTTCATCCACCAGCGAGCGCGTCATCGTTGCTAATAATTGTGCTTTATTATCGGCTTGAATCTGTTTTGGCGTGATAAAAGACAGAGGAAAATCCAGCATTGTCATACGCTGTTTTAAAATAGCATTTCCCTTACTATCGCTCGATGGCAACAATAACGGACAAGCATATTCGTGAATAATATCAGTCAGCACCAATAGGGCTAATTCAGCATCCACGCCTGTAATAACGAGCTGACACAATTGATAAGGCTTACTTGCAAGCGTTGAAACGCGCAGAGGCTTGGTTACCGATTCAGATCGTAACAATTGCAAGTTAAACACCTGCACATCGGCAGTAAAATAGCTGGCGAGCTTTTTCAATTTGTCTAACTGATAAAGGGGTAATCCACTATGACCACAATAGAACGTAAGGCGCCTTTCCAACATCGTAATGCTCTGCTATTGGGTAATTAATTGCTGGCAACGTTTTAGCACAGCTTCTGGATCAACCAAGACCTCTTCAATAGTAACACAATGGATTTTACTGCCTGTGAATCGGCTACGCTGCTCTACTTCAATATCTGAAGCAATCAAGGTTAAATCTGCTTTAGCTATATCTTGCAGTGTTAACTGATCTTCAATCCCCATCGCACCTTGGGTTTCAACGTGGATCTGAATTCCCATTTTATGAGCCATTTTATTTAGCGCATCTGCTGCCATGTAAGTATGGGCGATCCCCGTAGGACAAGCTGTTACAGCAACAATTTTCATGCTCTTTCCTTATCAATATCATCGCGAGTAACGACTACAAATAAAAACGCCCTTTAAACTATCTACTCTGTCTAGAGAACGTATAGAAAACTAAAGGGCATTATTTATCTATTTAAGTGAATTAATCTTCTCTTTTAGATTTCCACTTTTTGATGCCAGTACTTTTACCACCAAAACTTGGTTTTGAATCACGATCTGAAGGACGCGCTGGACGACGATTATCATTACGTCCCTGACCACGCTGTTGGCGCGCTTCACCACCTTCTTCATTGCGGCGATTTTGACGCTGACCACCAGGACGACGAGTAAATTCCCCCGTACCACTGTAGGTTTTAAACGCTTTTTCTTGAGCACGCTTTTCATTACGCGCTTCTTGCTGGCGGTGATCGTAAAGTTTCGCATCAGTGGCTTTAGCAATTTTACGACCTTCAGCATCAACTTTTGATGCTTCTTCAGTACCTGATGATTGTGCAATTAAGCGGTTAATTTCACCGATTTCATCATCAGTTAAGTAACGCCACTTACCATTAGGTAATCCATCAATCGTGATGTTCATAATGCGTACTCGGCGAAGCTTATAGACTTCATAACCAAGCGCTTCACACATACGACGGATCTGACGGTTCAAACCTTGAGTTAGCACAATACGGAAAGAGAAATTCGTTTCTTTCGTTACCTTACAAGGTAGGGTTACCGTATCTAAGATCTCAACACCTGATGCCATTTTCTCTAAGAATTCTGGCGTGATCACTTTATCAACACGGACTACATATTCTTTTTCGTGAGAGTTACCCGCACGTAGGATTTTATTAACGATGTCGCCATCATTCGTTAAGAAGATCAAGCCATCTGATGGCTTATCTAAACGACCAATAGGGAAAATACGCTTGCGGTGACCAATAAAATCAACGATGTTACCTTCGATATGACGTTCGGTGGTACAGGTGATCCCAGTTGGCTTATTTAGCGCGATATAAATTGGACGCTCTTTGCTACGAAGTGGCTTATCATCAATAAGCACATCATCGTTATCCATTACTCGTACGCCCATCTCTGGTTTTTGACCATTGATAGTGACGCGTCCCTGATCAATCAGCTTGTCCGCCTCACGGCGTGAGCAATAGCCTGTATCACTAATGAATTTATTAAGACGAACCCCTTTTGGGCTCTGCTGTTCAGTTGGATTCTGTGACATGGTTTTCTTCTATAAAGGGCTTTAGGACGATCAGGGTAAAAACTGCAAACGTGCAGTTTAATTACTCGATAGTTATCTATGCAGAAGTTTAACTGATTGCTCACTAAAGAGGTAGTCGCCGTAAGCTTGCACCGATAAAAAGGTAAATAAAAAGGCGACAAGGTTTATCCTTATCGCCTCTTATTAAGCTAACTCTTTAATAGCATTCTCTATAAATAGATCATCTATTTAGGTAAATCACCATGGCTAATACGCCCTGTGTAATCATGTTGCAGCTCTTTTTCTAACAAGCTTTCGACATAACCCGGTGATTTCGTCTTACCAGCCATTAAACGGTACATTGCAGGAATAACAAACAAGGTCACTAAGGTCGCGAACGCCATACCGAAGAACACCACTGTCCCCACAGAGATACGGCTTTCAGCCCCCGCTCCCGTCGAGATAATCAGCGGAATTGCGCCAAATAAAGTCGTAAATGCAGTCATCAATATTGGACGCAGACGACGTACTGACGCATCAATGATCGCTTGTTCAAACTCAACACCTTTATCACGCAATTGGTTAGCAAATTCTACAATCAGAATACCGTTTTTAGTTACCATACCAATAAGCATGATCATACCAATTTGACTGTAGATATTGAGCCCTTGCCCCATTAACCATAACCCAGCTAAGCCACCGAAGATCCCCATAGGAACTGTCAACATCACCACCAGCGGGTTTACAAAGCTTTCAAACTGCGCAGCAAGAACTAAGTAAGCCACTAGCAAAGCTAAACCAAAGACAATGGCAATGCTGCTTTGATTGTCTCTAAAGTCTTTCGACTCTCCCGCATAGTTAATCGTAATATCCGATGGCAACTTCTCTATCGCTTGTTGATCCAAGAAATCCAACGCTTCCCCTAAGGTGTAACCTTCAGACAAATTCGCCGTTAACGTGATCGATTTCTGTTTCTGGTTATGGCTAAGCTTCTGCGCTGAGGCGACTTCATCAATCGAAGCAACGGTATCAAGCGTGACAAGTTGACCATTTTTCGCACGTAAATAAATCTGACTAAGATCAGCAGAGCTATTAAAACGATTCTCGTCACCACGCAGGTAAACATCGTATTCTTCACCACGCTCAACAAAAGTAGTTTCACTACGTCCGCCCAACATCACTTCCAGTGTTTCTGCAATATCTGAAACCGGAATACCTAAATCCGCCGCACGCTGACGATCAATATTAACCATTAACTCAGGCGTCGTTTCTGCATAATCTAAATCAACCCCTTCCATCATTGGACTGTCTTCTGCAATGTGTTTTAGCTCCGAAGCCCACTTAAACAACTCTTGATAATCAGAGCCACCGAGCACAAATTGAACCGGCTCAGAAGAACCACCACGAAAGCCTGGCATAATTGGAATAACACGCACATCAGGAATTCCCGTTAGTGCTTTACTCACAATGCCTAATGCTTGTTGTGCCGACACACTGCGATCTTGCCAATCTTCTAACTGCATGATCACAAAGCCTGTTTGATCTCCTGCTCGACCACCAAACGCGGGTGATTGAATACTGACAGATTTCAATACGCCTTTGCCCAACATTGGCAGCAAACGGCTTTCAACTTCATCCATATTGCCGATCATACGGTTATAACTGGTACCTTCTGCACCTTTTACAAAGGCAAACAATACACCGCGATCTTCTTGTGGCGCTAATTGAGCAGGGATCACCTTCATCAACGCGGCACTTGCGCCAATACACGCTAATACAACAATCGGTGCGATAAAGCGTTTTTTAACCGCAAACGTAACACCTTTGCGGTAGACATTTTCAAGCTTATCAAACTGACGATTCACCCATAGGTTAAAGCGAGTTGGTTTTACATTGGCTTTTAAGATTTTACTCCCCATTACAGGCGTTAAAGTTAACGCAATTAATGAAGAGAAGATGACCGCCATCGCAAGCAATACTGAGAACTCAGTAAATAAGCGCCCTACCATGCCTTCCATAAAGGAAATCGGTAAGAACACCATCACCAGTACCGCTGTGGTCGCAATCACCGCAAACCCCACTTCACGGGTACCTTTAAAAGCGGCAAGCAATGGTGATTCACCGCGCTGCATGTGATGGAAAATATTCTCAACCACCACAATGGCATCATCGACCACCAACCCAATAGCAAGAATTAATGCCATTAAGGTCAGCAAGTTGATTGAAAAGCCAAAGAAATACGCGGTAATAAACGCTGAAATTAACGATACTGGCACCGTTACCGCTGGAATTAAGGTTGCGCGAGCTTGTCCAATAAAGACATAAAGCACCAAAATAACCAAAGCACCCGTGACTAATAATGTGCTGTACACTTCACTGATTGAGCGATCTATAAATACCGTCGCATCATAATCAACCGTTAAACTTGTCCCTTCAGGTAAGAACTTCTGCATTCGCGCGACTTCTGCGCGAACATCTTTTGCCACTTCTAATGGGTTAGCATCAGACATAGTGACAATACCCAAACTTAAGTTAACGACTCCGTTGCTTTTAAAGGTTGAATTTTCGTTTTCTGCACCAATCGCAACATCAGCCACATCTTTTAAGTAAATCGGCGTACCATTTTCTGTGGTTCTAACTGTCAGGTATTTAAAATCATTAGCCGTGCGATATAAACGGGCCGTTCGCACAGCCATCACAGTTTGGTCATTACGTACTTCACCACCAGGTAATTCAACGTTTTCATCACGTAACGCGTCAATAATATCTTTGGTGGTAACACCGCGACCTGCCATTAATTCAGGTTTCAGTTTTATGTACATCACCTTATACAGGCCACCACTTAAACTGACTGAACTCACCCCATTAATTAAGCTGAAACGATCTTCCAATACTCGCTGGGCGTAATCCGTTAACTGCGTACGATCCATCTCTGATGAGGATAAATTGATATAAACGGCAGGCTCACCTGAACCATTGTCTTTCGACACAATAGGATCGCTCGCATCATCCGGTAGACGTCGTTGAGCACGGGCAACCGCATCACGCACATCACTGACACCTTCGGTAAGGTCCCAATCCATCGAAAATTCAATCGAAATACGTGACATGCCATTTCGTGTTATCGAGGTGATGTTGTCAATGCCACTAATACCTGACAACTCATCTTCGATCGGAGTAGTAACTTGGCTTTCCATTACCGTCGCTGATGTGCCGTCATATGTAGTCATCACGGTAACAACAGGGCTTTCTACATCAGGCATTTCTCTTATGGCTAATTTAGAGAAAGACACCACACCAAACACACACAGCAATAAGCTTAAAACAATGGCAACAACAGGGCGTTTAACCGAAATGTCTGATAACCACATTAGCTACTTGCTCCATGCTGTGAATCATTCTTTGTTGCTGTTATATCCGAAACTTTTATTCCATCTCGCATATTCACTAATCCTTGAACAACAATACGATCGCCAATCTCTACCCCCTTATTAACGACCACGGTATTATCAATACGGGCACCAAGCTCCACTTCAGTTCGATGGACTTTTTGTTTATCGTCAACAAGGTAGATAAAGCGTTTAGTTCCTGAGTATTCAATCGCTTGAACTGGAATTACCGCTTTAGGTTGTGGGACAAAACCTATATCTGCAGCTAACAGCATGCCAGGCTTAAGTGAATTATCTTTGTTATCAAATACCACTCGAACTTTGATATTTAAAGAATCGGTTTGAACACGTGAATCAATCGCTTGTACTTCACCATTAAACACACGATCAGGCCATGCTTGGCTTGTTGCGATAACTTTCATTCCCGGTATAAGGTGTGAGAGATATTGTTCAGGAACAGGAATGTCTAATCGCATTGTCGAAAGATCGTCAAACGTCAACAGTTCCACGCCTTCAGCAACACGATGACCTTGGCTGAAATCAAAGAGTCCAACTGTGCCATTAAAAGGCGCACGGATCATATGATCATTAAGCTCAGCACGCGCCGCTTTTAAACGAGCTTGAGCGATATTGACACTGGTCGTCTGCGCATCAATTTCTGTTTGAGTGATAGCTCCACGTTTCACTAAGCGTTTAAATTCGTTTAATTTACGTTGCTCGTCATTGAAATAGGCTAGAGCTTCATCAAAAGCCGCTTTTGCTTTGTCATCATTAAGTTGAATTAATAGCGTGCCTTTTTGAACACGTTGATTTGGTTTAACCTCGATGTTTTTAATCTGTGCAGATGTTTCTGCTGCAATATTTACAGAGTGCTCAGCTTGCAACTTTCCAGTTAAAGAAAGTGATTGAGCGATAGGCATAGAAGAGACCGTTCCCGTCGTGACACTCACAACACGGCTTGATCGCGCATCCTTCTTTTCTTGCGCAGCATGAGAGGTTCCCTGAAAGTAGAAGTAACCACCAGATAACACTGCAGTTACTAATATTGCTACGGCCATTTTTTTCATTATCAACACACCATAAATAATCCTGCCGCAATCATATCTGAATCTACGGTTTAGCAACGTCAAGAAATGTAAATATAAGCAACAATTGGTAATCTGATGAAAATTCAGGCAAACACTCAGTATTTAAAAGAAAAGTCTTTACAGGATCCGAATGTTTGCTATTATCCGCCCCGCACTTGTGGTGGGGTTCCCGAGTGGCCAAAGGGAGCAGATTGTAAATCTGCCGGCACTGCCTTCGAAGGTTCGAATCCTTCCCCCACCACCATCTAATTTGAAAAGCTGTCGCCACTGACGTCTTTTCTGGCGAAAGCCAAATATAGCAACACCCCGTGGTGGGGTTCCCGAGTGGCCAAAGGGAGCAGATTGTAAATCTGCCGGCACTGCCTTCGAAGGTTCGAATCCTTCCCCCACCACCATCTAATTTGAAAAGTTGTCGCCACTGACGTCTTTTCTGGCGAAAGCCAAATATAGCAATACCCCGTGGTGGGGTTCCCGAGTGGCCAAAGGGAGCAGATTGTAAATCTGCCGGCACTGCCTTCGAAGGTTCGAATCCTTCCCCCACCACCATCTAATTTGAAAAGCTGTCGCCACTGACATCTTTTCTGGCGAAAGCCAAATATAGCAATACCCCGTGGTGGGGTTCCCGAGTGGCCAAAGGGAGCAGATTGTAAATCTGCCGGCACTGCCTTCGAAGGTTCGAATCCTTCCCCCACCACCATCTAA